>DATKUF010000269.1:0-18974 GCA_035530755.1 Spirochaetia bacterium
AATAGTAGAGGGGTAGGGTTGTCCCGTCCCACGTTCGTCTGCCTTCCGGGTAGACGCCGATGATCCCACCGTTTCTCTTGACGCGAAGAATGTTTCTTATGGTTTCGTAGTCACTCAGGACCTTCGTCTTCGGAATGGCGCCAACAAGGCCCAGCAGGTAATTGAGCATTCGTGAGCGAAAGTTCGCGTCGGAGGTGACGTAGTAGATCGGTTCGGGCACCAGAGCGCCGAGGAAAAACGGGTCCCAGAAACTCATATGGTTGGGTAAAATCAGGTAGGGTGATGACAGGGACCGAACCACCGCAAAATTCTTCGTTCTGACCCGGTATGAGCTGCAGACGTAGAGCCCGAGACTTTTTCGCAGAACGATGTTGAGAAATTTGTACGCCCGAAGGCGCCTGCGATCGCGGCGTTGTGTTCGTTTTGCCATTTGTGCTATTGTACGCCGAGCATTAGCCCGAGCTCAACATACTTCGACGATTCAGCTTTTGCAAGGCTGCCAGACGGGGGGAGCAGATGAACTTTCACTGGGCGCTTTTTTTGGATCTTGGGACGATTTCTGCGGGACTCCTTGTAGCCACGCTCATCCGTGCGAAGGTTCGTTTCTTTCAACGATACCTCATTCCCAACGCCCTTACGGCGGGCTTTATCCTTCTGCCGCTGTACAACTTCGTTTTCCCCCGTCTCGGGCTGAACGCCGGCGGGCTC
Source organism: Spirochaetia bacterium (assembly GCA_035530755.1). Classification (GTDB taxonomy): domain Bacteria; phylum Spirochaetota; class Spirochaetia; order DSM-27196; family DATKUC01; genus DATKUC01. The sequence goes on from DATKUF010000269.1 coordinate 709, forward strand.
GGTGAGCTTGTCTACCATCTCCTGAGCATATCCTTTGTCGCGATGACGCTCCGCCGGTCGGGGCCCGCCGGAACCTGGGGCGATAAGCGCATCTACTCTACGAGCGTGGGGATACTCTCCCAGTATGCGATCCAGGCGCTTCTGGGCCTGGCGGTAACCTATGTTCTCATGCGAACCCTGATGCCCTCACTCTTTCCTTCGTTCGGCTTTCTGCTCCCGCTCGGCTATGCACTCGGACCGGGTCAGGCGTACGCCATCGGTCAGGGATGGGAAGCGTTTGGATTCCGCGGAGGTGGAACCATCGGGTTGACGTTTGCCGCCCTCGGGTTTCTGTGGGCTTGTTTCGGCGGTATCTTCCTGGTGAACTTCGGAATCCGCAAGGGGTGGCTCGAAAAAGAGTATGCCGACAGACTGGCGCGGAAAGGAATCCGCCGAGGTGTGTACGCGCCGGGCGAGAATCTTCCCGCGGGCTCCTATCTGACAACGGAAACGGAGGCCATCGACTCGATGACCTTCAACACGGCGATAGTACTGGTCGTCTATCTGTGCGCCTACCTGCTTCTCTCACTTATTACCTACCTGCTTACATTTGCGGGAAAGCTTGGCCATGACCTGGCGGTCAATCTATGGGCAATAAGCTTCATCTTCGCGGCTCTCGTCGGTCTTGTGGCCAAGACCCTGCTGAAGAAACTTCGGGTTGAGCACACCGTGGACAATCAAACCCTGACGCGACTCGCCGGACTATCTGTCGATCTTATGGTCGCCGCTTCGATCGCCGCAATCTCTCTGGTTGTCGTCACCGAATACTGGCTCCCGATTCTCATTCTCGCGCTTCTGGGCGGCGTTCTGACCCTGGTGACTGTCCCCTGGATCAGCTCACGGATGTTCCGGGATCACAAATTCCACAGGACGCTCATCATATTCGGGGCCTCTACCGGAACGCTCCCGACGGGCCTGGCACTTCTGCGCTCTATCGATCCGGATTTCGAGACACCGGTCGCCTCCGACTACATGTACGCGACCGGCCTCACCTTTGTGCTTGCAATTCCGTTCATCCTCTCAATAAACCTCCCGGCGTACAGTGCGACTACCGGGAACATGAACTACTTTCTCTACGCCGTACTGGTCAGCGTCGGTTATCTCATTTTCTCGGTGCTTTCGTTTCTGTTCATATCCCGGTCCCGCGCCTTCAAAGCGGCCAACCACGTATGGATGCACGAACCGCACGACGGGCGTTGATCGATGGAAAGACCGATTCGAAATCCGTTTGTGGGCCACGGCGACTACAACTGTTTTGCCTGCAGTCCGGGGAACGAACACGGGCTGCAGATGCAATTCACCCGTGATGGAGAACGCGTGTTGTGTCGGTGGGAGCCGAAGCCCTGGTTCGACGGCTACACACACGTGCTGCACGGCGGCGTTCAGTCGACGATGATGGATGAGGCGGCGAGCTGGTTCATATTCACCGTGCTCGGAACCGCCGGAGTGACGACGGGTCTTTCGGTGCAGTTTCTCAGGCCCGTGCGGACAGACGGCGGTGCGCTGACTCTCGAGGCGTCGCTGCAGGAGCGCCGGGACAAACGAGTAGTTGTCCGGGTAGAGCTTTTCGATGCCCGGAGTGAGCTCTGTTCAACGGGTGAGTGCGAATACGCAATATATCCGCGGGAGTTGGCGGTTCGACGTTTGCGGTATCCGGGACCGGATGCGTTCGACTGACCTGACGCTATTGACCGGGACTGCCCACTTCAGTACATAATGGCACAGCAGAATTTCCAACATAGCGCAATAGGGTAGACCATCATTGCTTGTCCGATACAAAACGACGGAAGACGGTTCCGCCGCCAAACAGGCGGAAATCTACGTTGCCGATGAACACAAACTCTCGCCGAGCTCGGTCGATCCCGACGCGCTGAAGATCATACACCGACTGCGCGGCGCCGGGCACAGCGCATACGTGGTGGGCGGCGCTGTGCGCGATTTGCTCCTGCAGAAACTACCGAAAGACTACGACATTGTCACCGACGCAGCACCCGCACGCATCCGGAAACTCTTCCGCAACTCGCGCGTCATTGGAAAACGATTTCGACTCGTGCACATTTTCTTCGGTGAAAAGATCGTCGAAGTGTCCACTTTCCGCGCAGAGATATCCGAAGGGTTCATGAACGTCTACGGGGAAATAGAAGAGGATGTGAAGCGGCGCGATTTCACCGTCAATTCGCTCTACTACAACCCGGAGGACAATACCGTTCTCGACTACACCGGTGGTTTCCGCGATGTAATGGCTCATAAACTGCGACCGGTGATTGCGCTGGAGAAAATCTTCGCTGAGGACGCGGTGCGCATGATCCGCGCGGTAAAGTACTGCGCCGGGGCCGGCTTGAGAATGGGATTCCGGTTGAAACGACAATTGAAGCGGTCGGTTACCGGCCTCGCGGACTGCCCCGCATCCCGGATGACCGAAGAACTTTTCAAGATCCTCGGCTCGTCACATGCGCGAGAGATATTTGCCGAATGCGAGCGGTTCGGGATGCTCAAGTTCATGCTGCCTGAAGTGGACGCACTCATGCGCTCGCACAAGGAGTTCAAACCGGCGTTCTACAGGATGATGGAGCTCCTCGACAGTCTTGTTGGTGAGGGAGAAGCGCGAAAACAGCGCTTCATGGCCTATCTTTGCGCACCCTACCTCTACCATGTCTCAGAATACGCCGCGGCGGAACGCATCCCGTTTCGGGAGGCGTTTGTCGAACTCAAGACTGCCATACGTCCGATGGTACCGGCAAACAGGGATATCGAGCAGGCTCTCGTCCATCTCATCCGAAGGCGCAAAGTGTACCGGAAGTTCGCGACGCTTGAGAGACCGGACGGGGAAGACGATGACGACGACCATGTCCGACCGCACAAAAGAAAGCGGCCGCACGCGTCTGCGAGTCCGGCCGCTGAAACAACTGCTTATCAGAAACCGACACCCGCGAGCAGAGGCGGGGAGGGAGTCGGTGCTCCCCATTCCGCCGCGCAGCGGTCGGGCAAGTCGCGCCGCCGGCGCCGACCTCGCCGTGAAGGCGGAGCCGACGCGCCGCGCGAGAATCGACCGCAGGAGCGGCCGCCTGAAATCTAGCTCTGTATCCTCTTGAGCAGTTCCTGCGCCTTCTCTTTCAGATTCCCACTGTCGAGACTCGAAACGAGCTTGAGGTAGGTCTGCGCCTCGTCGAACTTGTTGTCCGCGTACGCATTCACACCGAGCGCGTAGTAGCTCAGCGGTTTGGTTGCGCCTTTGTCGAGCGCCGTCTTGTAGTAATACTCGGCGAGCTGATAGTTGTGTTTCGCGTAGTTGATGAGCCCCAGGTAGTAGTAGGGCACGTAACTCGAGTCCTGCAGATTGAGCGCTTTTATGAACGCCTCTTCCGCGGTGTCGAGCTTGTTTGCCGTGTACTGATCCATTCCGTCCTGCACAAGGCCTCGGAATGACTTGCGGGAATCGACGTAAGCCACGAAGTCGCTCGAGAGCGCGTCAGCGCCGACCCAGGTAAACGCAGCCTTCCTGACCGCCTGATCGTTTTCTTCGAGTGTGGCGCCGGGCTGGAGGGCACTAATCGAATCCCATAGAATCCGGTTCCGGTTCTTGTCCGGTGTATTGACCAGGTACCAGACCATTCCCCAGGATTGCGGATAGAAGACGCTGATATGTGATTTCGCCGTGTCGACGTTGATGCTGAGCAGCTGGTCGAGGTTGAGCGGCAGTTCCGGGCTCTTCCCGGTCACGATTGCCTTGAGAGTCTCGAGCCAGGAAAGATTCTCTTTGAATATCGCGGTCTTGAATGTCGGGTCGTAGCTCGACGACTCGAAGAACACCGCAAACCCTTCACGCAGCCATAGCGGCGGATTTGCTACGAAGGCCCGGAGATACTGGATGAAATTCTGGTGGATCGCCGCAGGCGTCAGATCCTCTCCGGACACATAGTATCCGTCGAGCTCGCTCTTCTCCGCGTCGGTGTAGTGCAGGTAGACGTAGTTGTCCCGGGTTTCATTGATGACCTTTTTCAAATAGCTGTCGTAGCGGTCCCTGGTCGAAAAGAGATGAACCTTCATTTTAGCCGGCAGCTTGGAAAGATCAAAGTGGAAATAGGTATTGTAGAGCGAAAGCAGCGCCTCAAGCCGGTCGGCGACCGCCTGCGCGTGATCCTTGCTTATTTCCGAGGTGACTCGGTAGTGAGCGGTATCAGCCTGGTAGGTATCGACTGATTGCGCGACACTCAGGCCGGCAGCAACAAACAGCCCGAGCATGATCAACGTCAGCTTTTTCATCCCCAGTCCTCCATTGGACCATATTATTGTTCCCATAGACGCATGTCAAATCTTTTTCCGTTAGGAGAATAGCTGATTTGGGACCGATTCACTCGACTCGTCTTGATTTGTACCGCGGCATCTGGGCAACGGTGTCGATAATAATATTCAGTTCTTCAATATGAATCCCGGTGAATTGTTCGATGTTCTCGACGATGTAGTTCTGGAGATTGTGGACGGTTCCCGCGAGAGCCACTCCGAACGCGACCGCAAGGTGAAGCTCGAGGCGGTAACCGTCGGCATCTATGCGAAATGTCAGCTTCTTGACCTCCGCCTCCAGGTCGAACTCGTCGACGCAGTGAAGAACCATCTGCGTCAGCGCCGATTCTGCGATGGTAATGGTACCTTTCTGGCTGAACGCGGGGCGGACTACAGTTTTCTCGAATACCTCCTGCCGGTTGAAGATACCGAATCGGCGTCGCAGAAAAACTTTCACCGAGTCGGCCATCAGACGAGGGTAGTTCCGCCGCACTTCGATCACCGGCACCGGAATCACGTGCTTGCCCTGCGTATTGCGGTAGTGCAGGGCGGTACTGATCTCCTCAGCCGTGGCCACGTCCTCGATACGCACGGTCTTGGTCGGCGGTGGGAGCTGCAGCGTTTCGCAGATCTTCGCGATCATACCGTCGGAGGTGCCGAGTACCAGGACGCGCTTGAATTTCTCCTTGTCGAGGACGTTTGTTACCTGTCTTCGGTGTTCCCGGTCGGTAAAGAGGGCAGTTTTGACGGCCGCGAGATAAGCCTGCTCGCGTTTTGCCGACCGGCCGGCGATGATCTTCTGGTCACGAATAAGGAGGCCGTCATCGATAATCAGTTCGACGCCGTGCTTTTCGGCCACGAGACGCGCCCGAAAACTCTTCCCCGAACCGCTCTTTCCGACCAGGGCAAAAACCTTCACGCCGCGCAACTTCCAGATTATATGGTGGAGAAGGTTTCGCATCCTGCCAGTGTAAACAGGCCGTGAAACTGTTACAAGTGAGGCCGTTCGTTCGCTGCGGGCGTTTCGAGATGCAGTTTTGCGGCATTCAAGGCTTCATCGCTGAGGGCGGAGGCAAGTTGCCTGCCTGTTTCGTCGGTCGCGTCCGCATGGAATGCATCCATGATCGACTCGCGCTGCATCCGGCCGGGAGGAGCCGTAAACACCCTCTCTTCAGGCAGCGGATCGGAGCCTGTCAGTTCAATTCTGTACGCGTGCAGCGTATAGCCGCCCTCTCCGGGCGGACCGCCATACTTGCGATCCCCGACCAGAGGATAGCCGTGTGCGGCCGCGTGGGCGCGTATCTGGTGGGTCCGCCCGGTCACAATCCGGCATAACGCGAGAGTCCGCGGCCCGCTGGGAGTCGCGGCCGAAAAAAGCGGCGTGACACGAGTCTCGGCGGCCTTCGCCCGGGCTGCATTCTCCCGGGAGCTCTCCGGGCCCACCGCCGCGACCTCGGTTATCCGCCGCACCTCGTTCCTGATGAGTGCGTCGCGCCAGATCGCCGTCCCGGGGAGCCTACCGGCAAGAAGCGCAAGGTAGAACTTGCGAACCTCTCCCGTCCGAAGTGCCCGGGTGAATCGTCGTGCGCCCTCGACCGAAACCGAGAATACCACCAGTCCCGACGTGTTGCGGTCAAGCCGGTGCAGCGGCCCGGGATGAAAACTGAGCGAGCTCTCGATCTTTGAGGCAAGATACCGCCTGACCTGCTCGTCGAGAGGGAGCGAGCGGATGTTCCCGCCGCCCTGAACCGGAACCCCTCTCGGCTTGTTCAGGACAACCAGATTCGGTGTTTCCCGGACAATCATCCCGGCAACGCTTCCCGTGTCGGTCTCCTGCAATTGACAGGACTCACGGTCGCCCTCGGGCGTGGTGTCACCGATGAGTCTTTCGCTCACTTCGATCGTCGCCCCGGCGTCGATTCGTCTGTCCGCGCGCGCCCGCAGGCCGTCGATCCGAATTTCGCCGTTGCGTAACGCCCGGTAGATTCGCGAAAGCGGCAGATGCGGCAACGCCCGGCGCAGGACGGCATCAATCCGTTTTCCACCATCGTTTGTTCCGGCAATAAGCTTTCTGTACCGGCGAGCCATGGGCTATCTTCGCATTTCTGCTCCGACTTGACAAATAGGATAGGCGCCGCCACACTTACGCAGTATGCCGTCAAAAGCGTTCACCTACCTCTATACGCTCATCAGCAACCCCGTCTTTCTCGCCGCATTTTTCAGCTGGTTCATTGCGCAGCTTTTGAAGGCCGTCATCGACACCGTTCGCAGCAGATCGCGCAGATCGCGCGATCTGGTTACCACCCTATTCTGGAAGACCGGCGGGATGCCTTCGAGTCACGCATCGCTTGTGACCGCCCTCGCAACATCGCTGGGGTTCGAGTACGGACTCGACAGCCCCTTGTTTACTCTCTCGCTCTTTTATGGGATACTCGTAGTGCGCGACGCGATGGGAGTCCGCCGCGCCGCGGGACTTCAGGCGCAGGCTCTGAACCGTCTGGGACTGGAGCTCCACGAACGATTGGGCATACGATTCAAGCCGGTCAAGGAAGTAAACGGGCATACCGCGGCTGAGGTTTCGGTGGGTGTGCTCCTGGGTTTTTTTATCGCCACCGCCTTCAGTATCCTATAGAAGCATCGATGAATCAGAAGCTCGGCCGCCAGTTGTCATACGTTCTATCGTTTCTCTGTCTTCTGATTTTTCTTTCAGGGTGTCTCCTGTTCATTTTTCCTGCTGCAGACTCGCTTTTTCCCGGTTCGACGCGCGAAACCTCGTGGCGGGGATATTTCTCACTGCTCGTGGGTGATGACGCGTCAGACAGTCTCGTTACGAACGCTCTGACCCGGGCCGGCATTGCGGGAGTTGTCTCCAGCTCTTCGACACTCATCGATTTCAACGACATTTCACGGATCACATCGGTCCCGGTTTCCGGTCTGTCGGAACGCCTTGATCCGGCAGACCCACGGCTTGACCCGTTCATGACGGGAGTGTCCGCCTATTTTCACACCGTCGTGGACGGTCGGAAGATGCAGATCCTTTACCTTCCCGCCCGTTCGATGAACATACTTCGACTGAACGGGCTCGTTCACCGTGCGCTTGATGCATTTCACATCGATTGGTACCTGCTCGAGTGGAATGGACTCCGACAGACTCTGTTCATCGTGTCGTTTGTCGTGTTCGTCGGACTTCTCGTCTTCCGCACACGACGTCACCGGGCACTGGTAGCGGCGGGCGCCCTGCCGTGGCTTGCCGGGGTCCTGACCGGGGGATACGGTGGATTTGCCGCCTCCTGCGTGCTCGTATTCGCCTGGGCGTATTTCGTTGAAGAGGCTGTTCCTTCGATCGAAAAGCGTTTTGAGGAACAAAACGCGCGCGCACCGGATTCGGACAGCGCTTCAGCCAGTTTCTGGACCCGGGAGCTTGGCGTGCGCGCCGGCTTCTACGCGGTTGCGCTCGCAGTCGCTCTTCTTCTCAGGTATGATGCCGTCTCCGGAGCAGCTTCACTGCCCGGTCTGGTTCCGGGACTCACCGCGACTGCGGCGTTCTCTGTACTGGGAGGGAGCTATCTCCGGCGCCGGGCCGCCACCCGCGAGCACCCGATATTTCTCCCGCGGCGCATTCTGCAGCCGACGGTGGCCCGGGCGCTGCGCGGAGTCTACGGGAGCGCTGTCCCGCTGCTGCTCATTCTGGTGATGCTGCCTCCCGTGGTACTTCTGGCCATTCCCTCAGGAGCCCCGGTGCATGTTCCCCGGCCTGTCCCGGTCGCGGCAGCGCATGGGCTGGGGTGGGACGCGCTTGCTCGGCTCTGGCAGAAGCGAAAGCCGGACTCGCTTCCCGATCTGTCGGTCTATCTTGCACATCGAGCCTACCAGGATACGTTCCTCTATCAGACGGCCGATGTGCGCGGCGGTGGCTCCGCATTTCGTTTTCCGTCACCGGGGGAGACGGTAGACATCCCGGGCTACAGTTTCGACGGTCTGCGAGTCACCGAACATCCCCGGGTGATGTTCACCTACACCAAAGACTGGTATCGGGACCAGCTATCCGGGCACAACGGAATTGTCGGTCTCCTACTCGCCCAGGGCAGGCCGGTCGAGGTAATGGAGAAGCCGGCGGGGCGAGTATTCGGCGACGCCGCTGTCCTGCTGCGTCATGCGGGGGTAGTCCTTCTTCTGTTTCTGCCCTTTCTTATCTCACTTATGCGCCTTACTGTCCGGTTACGGCACGGGTTGCGCGATACCATAGTTCGGAGAAAGAAGATCGAAGCGTAGCGAGAAGAGGCATCATGCTTGGAATTCGAACGTTCCGCGGAGGAGGCGTATTCCCGTACGAAAGGAAGAGTCGGACCCGCGATAAAAGAATATGGAATGCAGCAATTCCCGGAATTGCGGTAATCCCATTTTTGCAGCACAGCGGAACACCGGCTGTTCCGCTGGTTCGACAGGGCGACCGCGTTCGCGAAGGAATGCTTATCGGCCGGCCGGCCGGAGAGGACTCTGCGGCGGTTCACTCGCCCATTCCCGGAATCGTTCAGGAGCTGGTGAACGTTGTGCTTCCAAACGGGAACTCTTCGCTTGCCGCACTGGTGGCGCTCGATGGTGAGTTCGACCGACTTGGCAAAGAGACCCGATCCTTTCCCTGGGAGAACCTGACACCGGAGGAATTGATTGACGCCATAGCCAATCGTGGTGTCGTCGGGATGGGCGGAGAATCGGTTCCAACAAGACAGAAGTACCTTCGCGCGAGGCAGGCGGGCGCGGAAACGCTCATCGTGAACGGGGTTGAGTCCGAGCCCTACGTATGCGCCGATTATCGGCTGATGATTGAGAAGGCGGCCGAAATTGTTGAAGGGATACGGATTGCGGAAAAGGCGCTCGGTGTGAAGCATGTGTTCTTTGCGATAAGCAACGGAAGAAGCGAGGCGGCCGAGGCCGTCGGCACCGCGCTGCGAAGCTCCGGTTCTCAGGCCCGCCTGATTCAGCTGCAGGATAGGTATCCCCAGGGTGACGAAAAAGAGCTTGTGCGGGCGATTACCGGAAAGGAGGTGCCCTCGGGAGGGTCGCCGCTGGACACCGGAACGGTTGTATCGAATGTGGCGACGGTTTTTGCAATCTATGAGGCGGTTGTGCTGCAGAAACCGCTCATCGACCGCGTCGTCACCGTGGCAGGCGGCGCAGTTCGAAATCCGGGCAACCTCAAAGTCAGGCTCGGCACACCTCTTGCGGATCTCATCGAAGAGTGCGGAGGGTTCCGACATACTCCCGCGCGGATAGTCGTAGGCGGTCCGATGACCGGGCTCGGAATCTTCGACCTCTCGATCCCCGTTACAAAAGGCACGCGCGCAGTACTCGCCTTGAGCGAAGCCGAGGTCGGTGATGCGACCGAAACCGCCTGCATTCAATGCGGGCGCTGCGTTCGTGCGTGTCCAATGGGGCTCGAGCCGACAATTTTGTACAAGTACATTGATCACCAGCAATATGACCGTGCGGTCGCCGCCGGCCTGGCCGATTGTCATGAGTGCGGAGCGTGCGCTTATGTGTGTCCCGCACACATACCACTCGTGCAGGGCCTCAAGGTGGGAAAGAGAGTCGTCGACGACCGGATTCGGACGCGGGAGGCCGCGAAGTGAGCAGCGAACGGGAGCGAGTCCACTCGGTTCAACCGCCGGTTGTGGCCGGATCGCCGCAGTTTCATGAACGCACGTCGACGGCGATGATCATGTGGTTTACCGTGCTCTGCCTCAGCCCCGCTGCGCTCTGGGGCACCTATGTATACGGATGGCGCGCGCTGGGTGTTATTGCGGTCTCCGTAGCTGCGTCGGTTGTCTGCGAGTTCCTTATCGTCCGATTTCTCTTTGGGCGCGATCGGAAGGTAGAGAACCCGGCCGGGCGGACGGAGCTGCTCCGGCCTCGAAACGCCGGAACACTTCGTGACGGGAGCGCCGCGCTTACCGGTTTGCTCATCGGGATGACGATGCCGCCTGCGGTCCCGCTCTACGTGCCGATTGTTGCTGCAGTATTCGCGCTCGCCGTGGTGAAATGGACTTTTGGCGGTCTGGGAACAAACTGGATGAACCCAGCGCTTGCCGCTCGGGTCTTCGTCTACTTTTCCTGGACGCCGCAGATGACGAGCTGGACAATGCCGAAACCTCTGCTCGGGATGCCCGCGGGGGGAACCGTTGATGCAATTGCCGCCGCGACGCCGCTCGGGCTCATCAAGACCCACGTAGTGACCGGAATGATCGCCGCAGACGGACCGATGTCGCTCCTGCGGCAGGCCGGTTATCCGCGCAGCGCGTTCGACGGAAACGTCACCGAATGGCTGAATGCCCACATACTTGTTCATCTGGGAGCAAATCTTCCGGGAGGCTATGTGGATCTGTTCGTCGGCAACATTCCCGGCGCCATCGGTGAAGGATCGGTGCTGCTGCTCCTCCTTGGAAGCGTGTTCATGTTCGGTCGCCGGATAATCAGCTGGGAGATACCTGCAAGCTACTTCTTTTCCTTTGCGTTTTTTGAATGGATCTTCGGTGGAACGCTCTACCATACCGGATTCTTCTCCGGCGACGTGCTTTTCAGTGTTTGTACCGGCGGATTCGTGCTTGCACTATTCTACATGGCTACCGACCCTGTCACTTCCCCGATGAGTTCGAGTGGAATGGTAGTCTACGGCACCGGGGTCGGAATTCTGACATTTCTCATACGGACCTTCGGCTCGATCCCCGAGGGCGTCGCGCTCGCGATAATATTCATGAATATGTTTGTGCCCCTCATCAACCGCGTGACTACTCCGCGCCGCTACGGAGTGCGGGCGGGCGGAGAGGCCGCATGAACAGCATATTGGCAACCGCGGGCAGGATCGTCGCAATTTGCATAGCAGGCGGACTTGTTCTCGCACTTTTCCACATAGGGCTCGCCCCGGTGATAGCGGCGACAGTTCACGCCGCGGAAATGGATTCAGTCAGCGGGGTGGCGGGACAGTCTGCAATCGGAGCGGCCGTGGAGGTACGTGATGTTCCGGGTGTCGTGCGCTACTTTCCGCTTTCCGGGAAGGCGGGTGCGACCACCGGATATGTGGTGGTGATGAGCGGCGAAGACTATGCAGGACCCTTTGCGATTTTTGCAAACTGCAGACCGTCGGGGGAAATCGTGCAATCCCGTTTCGTCCGAAAACGTGAGGGGCCACCACTTGGTCCTGACGCCCTTCCGGCTGGGCTCATGAGCGTATTCACGGGAACCGGCGGGAAAGTTCCCGTTCCTGCGACCATAGACGGCCTGACGGCCAAGGCGGCGCAGACGGTCAGTGGTGCCACCGTGACTTTTGTTGCCTGCGGCCGGCTTCTTGCCGCCGGTACGGCGTTTGTCGAATCGCTTGGAGGCAAGAAATGACTAACACGAGCACTCCCGCCGAAGATTTCTCGAAGGGGATTTTGCGACAGAACCCGATCTTCGTTACCATGCTTGGGCTTTGTCCCGCGCTCGCAGTAACGAATCTTGTGGTAAACGCGGTAGCGATGGGGATAGCGGTTGCTGTAGTGCTTCTGGCGACCAGCTTCACGGTCTCGCTTCTCCGCGAATTTGTTCCGGACAAAATCCGCATTCCGACGTATACTGTGATCATCGCAATTTTTGTGACGATTGTTGACCTGATGATGCAAGCGTACTTGCCGGGAATGTCGCGCAATCTCGGTATATTTGTGCCCCTTATCGTTGTCAATTGCATCATTCTCAGCCGTGCCGATTCGTTTGCCCGGGAGAATACGGCTGGGCGTGCCCTGCTTGACGCGCTGGGGATGGGTACCGGGTTCACCCTTGGTTTGACGCTGATCGCGGCGGTAAGGGAAACTCTTGGATCCGGAACGATCACGCTGTTTCCGATCGCCGGGTTCTCCGGTGTCATCACAGTCCCGGTGCTCTCACATTTCCCGGTCCGTGTCCTCGGCCTGGGAACCGGAGCGTTTCTGGTGGTCGGGTACATGAAAGCGTTTTTCAACTGGCGTTCCGCGCGACTGGACAGGGACGGCCGCCGCGGCGGGCGGCCAAACGCAACAAATCAGGTAGTTTGAGGAGCGGAGTGTGTCATACGTCGGAATCGTCATCACATTCATTCTGGTCCAGAACTTTGTCCTGACCTACTTCCTCGGCCTCTGTCCGCTGGTCGATCTATCCCGGAAGATGGACACCGCATTCGGCCTTGGACTTGCGATGACGTTCGTGATGGCGATAGCATCGGTGCTCACATGGGCGATTCGGCACCTCGTCCTGATTCCGCTCGGCATTACTTTTCTTCAGACGCTGGCGTTCGTTCTGGTGATTGTCGGGCTCGTGCAGGTGCTTGATCTGCTCATTCTGAAGACTTCCTCCTCTCTACATCGATTGCTCGGCGGATATCTGACGGTGATCACCGCGAACTGTGCGGTTTTGGGCATTGCTCTTGTGGCGGTCAACAGTAATTTTGACGTGTTTCAGAGTTTTGTTGCCGGCATCGGCGCCGGCCTCGGTTTCCTTCTCGTAATGCTGATCATGGCGGGTCTTCGCGAGCGGCTCGACCTTGAATGGGTGCCCCGACCTTTCCGGGGAATTCCCATCGCGTTCGTGAGCGCGGGATTGATGGCGATGGCCTTCCTCGCCTTCGACCGTTCTTTGCTCCACGGTCTTCTGGGATAGGCCGTGTCCACCCCGCTGTTCGCCGGCGACCCGTTCGCCGGTGCTCTCCTGCAATTGCTGTTCGCGGTATGTGTGTCCGCGGCGCTTGGCGGCGTGACCGCGGTACTGATCGGAGGCCTCTCCCGGGTTTTGTCGGTTCGGCGTGATGAGCGGGTCGCCCGGCTCGTCGCGGCTCTTCCGGCGCTTGACTGTGGCAGATGCGGTTACGCTACCTGCGGAGACTATGCGCGGGCGGTCGCCAAAGGTGAAGATGCGGGGCGCTGCATGCCGGGTGGGATCCGATCGGCGCGGCTCATCGGCGGCGTTCTGGGTGTCGAGGTGCGATTGACCGGGTCGAGAGTCGTAGCGCAGGTCCACTGCCGCGGTGGGCGCGACGTCTCTCATTATAGATTCACCTACACCGGGCTGACGGATTGCACCGCACTTCACATGCTCTTCGGTGGCGACAAGGAGTGCCTGCAAAGCTGTCTCGGCCTCGGCAGCTGTATAACCGTCTGCCCCACCGGTGCCATCGGCTACGACACCTCGGGAAAGGTGTGGGTGGATCGCGATCTGTGTATTTCATGCGGGAAATGCCTGAGCGTCTGTCCGACCGGCGTCATGAAATGGGTTCCCGCGGACGCCGATCTTCTGGTGGGGTGCAGCTCGACCGACCGCGCGGAGCAGGTCGCCGCCTATTGCAGCGTCGGTTGTACCGGCTGCAGACTCTGCGAACGGCACAGTCCGGCCGGAGGGTATCACGTCGATGGGAACTTGAGCCGATTAAACTACGTGCAGCGGGGCGACAGAATGGCAGGCGCACAGGCATGTCCAACAAGGTGTATAATCCCCGCGGTGACGGCGAGTCGACCCGAGGCGCGGCCCGACAAACGAGAGGTGCATGAATAAGGTCAGGCTCATCTTTGGAACAACGAATACCCAGCCCGTGGGCACCCCCGACGATGAGGTCGAGGCAGTCTATCAGAATGCCTACAAGCCTTTCCTGCGGGAGCTCTATAATTTCCCCGAAATCCCGATAACGATGCACTACTCGGGGACCCTTCTCACCTGGTTGCAGGAGCGGCATAGTGAGTTCATCGACGTCCTGGCAGAAATGGCCGGACGGCGCCAGATCGAACTCCTCGGAGGCGCCTTCTACGATCCGGTGTTACCGCTCATTCCCCGGGCCGACGCCCTGGGTCAGATCGAAAGCCTCACGACGCTGATTCGGAAGCTCTTCGGCCGCCGCCCGCGGGGAAGCTGGATCACCGAGCAGGTGTGGGAACCGACCATGGCGTCAACGCTCAAGAACAGCGGCGTCGAATACATATTTCTGGACGACTACCATTTCATAACCGGCGGGTTGTCCGAATCGGAGCTCAATCAGCCGGTGATCACCGAAGATCAGGGCAAGACGATTATTGTATTTCCCAACAGTTACGATATGCGTGGAAGGATGTGCGTGGATTCGCCTGAGCGAGTGATCGAGTTTCTTCGCAGTCATCTGGATGACGGTGACGACCGGCTCGTCTGCGCGATCTACGACGGTGAGCGGTATGGAGCCTGGGCCGAATCCCACAAGCTATGTTATGACCAGAAATGGATCAACCGATTTCTCACCCTGATAAAGGAAAACCTCGACTGGATTGAGCCGATAAACCCGTGGCGGTACCTTCGCCGTCCGATACCGCGAATGCGGGCCTATTTCCCATCAACATCCTACGAGGAGATGATGGTTTGGACGCTTGCTCCAAAGAAGCAGAAGGATTTCGAGGGGATACGAAAGAAGGTAACCGACGGCAACGGGCGGAACTCCTATGTTTTCGGCGGGTTCTTCCGTCACTTCCTGACCCGCTATCCGGAAAGCAATCTGATGTACTCCAAAATGCAGTACACCCACATACTCGTCAACCAGCTCAGGGGCGACAAGTACCGTAAACTGGCGGCCCGGGAGGAGTTGTGGAAGGGACAGTGCCACAATGCCTACTGGCACGGACGCCCCGGCGGAATCTACCGAAACAACCTCCGAAAGCATGTATACTCTTCGCTCATCGAAGCGGAGAAGGTTACTCGCGAAAAGGGAATCTTCATTCCGTCGATTATAACTGTCGATTTCGATATGGACGGTCTCACGGAATATCTCTACCAGGGCCAGGACATGAATGCGTACGTTCACGTCGTGGGCGGAACGCTTTTCGAGCTCGACTATCTGCCATCGCCCTGGAATTACCTCGACACGCTCGCGCGGCATCCGGAGGGCTATCACACGGCGGAGATAGCTCGTCGCGGATATGACTCCTACGCGAGGAAATCGTTCATCGATCATTTCTTCGACCAGGGCGTGACGATCGACGAATTCGACCGTTGCGCTTTCGAGGAGCGCGGAAGCTTCGTCTCTTCGCCGTATGAGGTCACCAGCTACAATCGCGATCACCATACACTCGCGCTGCGAGCACCAGGCATCGTCAAGGTTGGCCGACAGCAGGTAGCGGTGGAAATCCACAAATCGTTCAAGTTCCGGGATACCACCGTCGTGGTCGAGTGCACGGTTTCGAACATCTCCGACTCGCCGTGCAGCCTCATATACGGTATAGAGCTGAATTTTGCCTTCGAGTCGGCTCGAGTAGAACATCTGCGGACGTACCACAAACCGGATCGGGGAAAACTCACCGAGATTGGACCGCACAAACAAGAGCTTCAGGGGACTTCAGCGATCACCTATGAAGATCTCATCAACAACGTTTCAATTCAGCTCAACCTAGCCAGGCCTACCGGCGCGTGGAGTCTTCCGGTGGAGACCCTATCGCGGACGAGCGCCGGTTTTGAAACCTTCTACCAGTCTTCGTGTGTTGTAGTTCGTTATCCGATCGAGCTTGATCCGGGCGCGGAATGGCGCACCGAACTATCGGTGCAGCTTGGGAAACTGTAATTTCGGGCTTCGTGCCGCCCGACCAGATTCGCTAATGTGTATTTCCGAGGAGAACTGAATCCATCCACGGTTCCACGTCTGTGTAGTACTGGTCGCGCGCGAGAAGAAACGCAAGGAAAGCCTGCTTGTAGGATCCCCCGAAGTAGTACGCCTGCCCCAGGTAGAACTGCGCTCGAGCCGCGACATCCTTCGCGAGGGGCAGAGTGAGAAAATTGGTGAGAAGCGCGGCGGTACGGTCCCACATTCGGTCGGCGAAAGGCGTTTCAACAATGCTCTTGAGCGTGTATTCGTCGCCTTTCACGCCCGCGCCGCGTTCTTCCGGCAACACTACCGGCTTGAGCGGCGCAACAGCAGGTATCGTTATGCTGTCCACGAGCTCCGAAACGGCTTTCTGAGCAGCGGCAGTGAGCGGGTGCGTTGCCGTCGGGGTCGCAAGTGAAGGTGCAAGAGTTGCTCCCGACTGCACGTCCCGGGAAAGCATCAAATAGGGCAGCGGCGCGCCGCGACGCGTCGGCAGCGGCTGGGTAGGTATTCCGATCGTATTGCTGCCCAGTGGCAGCGATACCGGCTGCGCGGTCGCGTCTTCTCCCGCGATGAGCTTCACATCGCCGGAAGTCAGTAGACCGGTGTCTACAACCGCGTAGTAATAGTTGATGCCGGGAACCGGATAGTCGACAATCGAGCTCTTTTCGGATGATACCGCCTGAATCCGGGTTGATTGCGCGAGGACATCACTCGACAGAATGGGGGACGTGCTGCGATACACGCCCAACGTGCGTTTCGGTTTCGAAGCGTCGAATGTCAAAAGAACACTACGATCAAGCTGCCGCACCTGTATTCCGGAGACCGAAGCCGCAAGTTGTTGTTCAGTCGCCGTGCGCGTGACCTTCACCGGCTCAAGGGTAACATTTCGGAACGGGATGAACACCTGGTAGAGCCCTTCGCCCGATTTTCGTGCGAGCACCGCATAATAGTAGTCGCCGGGAGTGGGTGGCACGTCCATAAAGGACTCTGAACCCGGGTCTGCCGTACCGACAAGTACCGCGGAATCGAATGTTGCGGCGGTAATAGGCTGCACGGATCGATAGATCTGCAGCGTCCCGGCGACAGCCGCGGGATCCTGCCAGGTCAACTGAACCTTCGGGTCCTGAAATGCCACCCGCAGGCGGGATACGTAGGGCGCGAATACTGTGTCTGAGTCCGTCGCGGTGGACGCCTGTTGCCCGACGAGAAGGGCGACCGGCGTTGTCATCGCAATAATGAGGAACAATCCGGCTTTCGACAAACGTACGTTAATGGAATTCATCTCTACAGATATTAATCGGCGTACCCGACCGATGTCCATAGCGCTTGTTGAGCAAAAAAAAGCCGTCCCAACGGAACGGCCAAATCACATGCTAGCCTTAATTATTTCTTCTTCGGTGCGGGTTTCTTGGCTACTGGCTTCGCGGGGGCTTTCGACTTTGCGGGCGCCTTCGACTTTGCTGGGGCGCTCTTGCTTGGTGCGGCCGGTTTTTTCGCAGCGGGTTTTTTCGCGGCCGGTTTCTTCGCAGCCGGTTTCTTCGCCGGTGCTTTCTTCTCTGCCATTTGATCCTCCTTGAAGGTATCCTTCATACAGAATGGCCTATGTGTTCATCCTCGGCATGAACATAGACTATATTAGCATTATATGAGGATTCGTAAAGGGGTCAACTCACATTTGTGAAATTTACGATGTCTCTACATATGAAAGAATTAGTGTGTAACGATCAATATTCCGCGAAAAGATATATGCCTACACATATGTTTGGTTCACGGTTCCCGTCAAAAAATCGCTCACGACGGAGCGGGTGTGGAAACGATTGGGCCTTTTCTGTATATTATGAATAAAAAAATGGGAGGTACATATGCTTGAAGATCTTTCCGCGCCCATCGGGGAACTTCGCAATGAAGTAATGGACACATGGGGGCATCTTTGACCCTGATACGGTACGTCAGGAGATAGCGGAGCTCGAAGCCCAGACGGGGGATCCGCACTTCTGGGATAATCATGACCGCGCAGAAAGTATACTCACGAACATAAAAAGACTCCGAAGTCGAATCGAACCCTGGGAAGAACTCCGTCAGGAGGTGCTCGATCTCGATGGTCTGCTTTCGCTCGCACTATCCGAGAAAGATGCAAGCATGGAGAGCGAGATCCAGGACGGACTCGAACGAAGCTCGGGTAGGTATCAGAAACTACGCGCACTTGAGCTTCTGAGCAGCAAACAGGACGTGAATCCGGCATTTCTTACAATTCATGCAGGCGCGGGGGGAACCGAGGCCTGTGATTGGGTCAGCATGCTGTTGCGCATGTATCTTCGATGGACCGAACGTCGTGGCTTCAAGACTG
>DATKUF010000270.1:0-2176 GCA_035530755.1 Spirochaetia bacterium
GCTTTTGTCCGAAATATTTCCGGGCGCCAAACCATCGTGGTGGCTGCACTCTCCGATCTGCGTCCCGTGTCGCTATCTGAAAACAGAGCTGTCGCGCTCCAGCCGGACACCGATCTGAACGCGCAGGTTCCGCGGAACGTCGCGGCCGAGCACCCGGGAGAAGAGTACTTTCCATCGTTTGTCGACAACCGAACAATGATCTTCACCGGCGACGCGGGAGGGACCCTCAGCCTTTACCAGGTTGACGTCCAAACCGGAGAAGTAAACCGGGTACTCGTGGATCGGGTCGGGGTCGCGCGTGGAATATCTTTTGCCGGCGGTTTCCTCTACCAGAGCGTCTCGGCCTCAGGCACAGTGGTTCGGTTCCGCGACGGGGCATCGGTCAATCCTGAACCATTCGTCGGTGGACCGACGCAACCATTCGTCGGTGGACCGATACCGGCGCCAGGCGCGACAATTGCGCGCAACGCAATGCCCCCCGTGACATCGTCGGCCTACCTGAATGGTGCACCGCCCGATTTCTGGCTCCCCTACCCGACTTTCACTACGTCGCGGAAGAGCGCAATCGAGGTGGGCCCCGCGCTCCTCGCGTATGGCGCAAATGTCACAGGTACTCTCGCCTGGACGGTGTACACCGGTTTCTACCCTGCGCTTCTCCAACCGACGGGCGGGTTTCAGCTCGATTTTACCCGCGGAGCGTTCGACTTCGGGTACTCAGTCTCCCAGCAATATGGCATCGACGTTTCACCCTTCGAAAGTGTCTCTACTCCGGTCCAGAACACTACGCAGCGAATCGACTTCACTTTCTCGCCGATTGCCGCCGTGAATCTCGGCACCACTACCGTCCTGTCGTTTTCGACCGGGTTAGGCTATTCGCTGGACCGGACCGCCGAGAACGACTTCAGTTTTTCGGATGGTTTCGATCCCGGCCGCACCTCCGGGAGCCAGGCGCTCATGCTTGGTGCTTCAGTCGACTATCGAAGAGATGCTTTGTCCGCGCCCCTGGACCTTTATCCGCCCGGCAGCTTCGAGGTACGCACCGCCGCGACTATGATCCTGCCGGCTCTCGGCCAGTCCTACCGGGGCATCCATCTCCGCGCAGGATTGAAGCAATCGTTCCGGTCCTTCGTGCCGCTGCACTCGATCGGTCTGACAATAGACACATCCTACGATTCCGGCGAAGTTCCCGGCTACCGATCAGTGACGGCCCCCGGTTTCACCGCGGTACCCCAGGCGGGTTCCGTTCTGGATACGCCCGGGATTGCAATGGCTCTTCTCCGTTACGGATTTACTATTGCTTCCACGGACCTTCCGCTTCCCTTCGACGCAGGGCTTGCAGCAGTTGGGGCCTCAGTCTTCGCAGCTTACTCTGTCGGATTTGATCCCGGGACCAGTGCATTCGGCGCTTCGAGCTCCGGACGGGTGCGCCTTCTGGGTGACGAGCGCACATCGGCGGGATTCGATCTGACCTTCATGCTCGCCCGCAACACTGTTCTGATTCCATTGAAGATCGGCGCTGCAGTAAGATTCGATCCCGCATTCAGAACTGCGCCCTCATTTCCCGGCGATTTTGGTTTCTTTCTGTCCGTAGGCAGTTACTCACTCTTCTCTGGAACGCAGCCTCGCGATACGGAATCAGGCGGTCTCCTGCATCCGGCGGCATCCCCGTGGTAAGCGTCGAACTGATAGATCGACTGTCGATTTTCCCGATCACGTTGATGGGAATGAAGCACAGTGGCAAAACTACGCTTGGAAAACGCCTCGCTCAGGCCTGGTCTCTCGCCTTTCAGGATCTGGATGATCTTGTCATCGCTGAGTATCTGCGGGGCGGAGATGCCGCCGCCGACGGGATGGGGCCCGTGGGCATTCGGGACGTGTTCCGGGCGCTGGGAGCGACTGATTTCAAGAAAGTCGAGGCCCGTGCTGCAACGGCCCTTGTCGCCGCCGCAGCAGCTCGCGAATTCCGGATCGTGAGCGCGCTCGGCGGCGGCACGATTGAAAACGAACCAGCCATGAATATTCTTTCCAGCAGAGGAACGCTCGTCTATCTCGAGGCAGAGGCCGCTGTGCTGTTTCGGCGCATCATGCGTGGAGGAGTGCCGGCTTTTCTCGATCCGACCGATCCGGAGCGCGCGTTCAATGAGCTCTATGAAAAACGTACGAGGTTGTACAGACA
>DATKUF010000271.1:0-2890 GCA_035530755.1 Spirochaetia bacterium
AACCCGAGAATCACCGGCACCAGAGGGAACTTCAACTTCTCAAGCCCGTATCCGAGGAACCCGAAAAAGATAAGCGACCACACGTCGAATACCCGGTTATTCAGCCCGTAGGAGCCGACCACGCACAGGCCGATGATCACCGGAAGCAGGATGTACTTCGGGATCTTCAGCAACCGCACGAACCCGCGCATTCCGAGATAGGACATTCCGAGCATGACGAGATTTGCGACGATGAGGGCTGCAAAAATCGCATAGACAAGGTCGCCGCTGTTCTGGAACAGAAGAGGACCCGGGGTCACGCCGTGAATCATGAACCCGCCGAGCAGCATCGCGGTAACCGTGTCGCCGGGAATTCCCAGTGTCATGAGCGGCACAAGAGCCCCGCCAATGGAAGCGTTGTTGGCAGTTTCCGATGCGACGATGCCATCCATGATCCCGGTCCCGAACTTTTCGGGATGCTTCGAGCTCTTCTTCGCGGTGAGATAGGAGAGTATGTTCGACGTTCCGCCGCCGATCCCGGGCAGAATGCCGATGCCGGTTCCGATCAGACTCGAGCGGATGAAGTTGCCGATCTGCCCTACAAACTCCTTGATGGTGAAACCCAGGCCTTTAATCCTGTAGTCCTGGATGTCCCCCTGAGTGATGTCCTTGCTCGACTCGGCGGCTTTCAGAATTTCAGAAACTGCGAACAGCCCGATGAGGGCCGGAAGCAGGTTGAATCCGCCGTCGAGCTCGTAGAATCCAAAGGTGAACCGCGGATAGGCGTCGATCGGCGCCGTGCCCACGCTCGCAAGCAGGATGCCGATCAACCCGCTTATGAGCCCCTTCACCGTGGAACCGGCCGACACGCTCGCGATCATCGTGAGTGAAAATACTGCGATGGCGAAGTACTCGAACGGTCCGAAACGCAGCGCGACGCTCGCGAGCGGTGGACTGATAAAGAACAGAACAAGGAAACTGAAAAGCCCGCCGAGAAAGGAAAAGAACACGCCCGTCCCAAGCGCTTTGCCGGCCTGTCCATTCCGTGCCATCGGGTGACCGTCGAAGGTTGTCGCAATCGAAGACGGAGTGCCGGGTATCTTGAGAAGAATGGCCGATATGAGCCCCCCCGATACTCCGCCGATGTAGAGCCCGACCAGAAGCGCCATGCTGTCCACGGCCGACATGCCAAAGGTCAGCGGAATGCAGAGCGCCACCGCCATCGTCGCGGTTAACCCGGGAATTGCACCGAATATTATCCCGACAGCGACACCCAGAAAGATCAGCAAAAGGGGTGTAACCGCAATAATCGATCCGAATCCGACAGCAAACATGTGCAGCATGTTCCCCTCCTATCCCAGGATTCCCGCCGGCAGCATGAGGTCGAAACCGTAGACAAACAGCGCGTATATCGCTACAGAGGTTGCCACTGATATAAGACCCAGCAGAACGAAGTTCTTCTTCTTGTTGCCTGCAAGCACAATAAATTGTATGAATAAATATAGAGTAGTCGTGATCAGGAATCCGACCGGTTCGAGTAGTGCACCGTAGATCGTAAGCAGAATGATGGTCGACCAGAGAGCAAAACGAGTCTCGCGCCTCGATGCGGTTTCGCGGAAATCGTCGGCCCCGGCAGCGGGCTTGAGAAGAAGCCCCTGTATGATCAATACGATGCTGAGCCCCGCTAACAGATACGCCGCAAGCTGTGGAACAAACGCTGCGCCGATTCTCGAAACAACAAGCTTCTTGATACTGAATGATGCTGCGTAGACGATTCCCGCAAGTGCAAGGAATCCCATTCCGCTCGCGATTTCTCTCTGCTTTACTGTCATAGCTCGCACTCCTGAAACGCCGAACCGACCCGAAACGGTCCGTCATCAATCTCGAGCTCCCTCTGAAACGCACACAACTCATTCCAGACATCGAAAGCGATGGCAATTCCTGAGGCGTGCTGTCGCAGCTCGTTGCGGGTCTCGATTTCTCCCGGCATGAGGATCTCTTCGCAACCATCACGATGTCGGCCGGACCGCAGCACGCCGGAAAGCGTGTCGACGCGGCGTTTGAACTGAGCCGGATCGGCGAAGTGGCCAATGTCAATTGCTCCGAAGAAGAAGCCAATTTTCTGCGGGCGAGCGGGATCGGAGAATATCTCACCCGAGTTTACGCTGAGCTCCGCTCCGCTCAGAAGCACGCTCAGCACTTCGATCAGAATCGACAGGCCCGATCCCTTGTGTTCGCCAAAGGTGAGAAGCGAGCCGGCGAGGGCGTCCTCCGCGTTTCGGGCCGGAAATCCCTCGGCATCAATCGCCCAGCCTTCTTCAATCGGTTCGCCGGTCATGAAAGCGCGCAGGAGTTTCCCGCGAGCGACGACGCTCGTCGCACCGTCGAACAGAAGAGGTTGGGCGCAGTCTGCAGGCACTGCGTACGAAAACGGGTTGGTCCCGAGCACCGAATCGGCGCCTCCGTGGACGGCTACTTTCGCCGGCGTGTTGCACCCGCTGAAGCCGATCATATCCTGCTCAATCGCCCGCTTCGAGTAAAAACCCGCATATCCGTAGTGATTCCCCCCAAAGACAGTCACCAGCGCTACACCACTCTCCCGGGCTTTCCGCGTGCAGAGGTCCATTGCGTATACGCCCGCCACCGCCCCCGGTGCGTTGTCGGCGTCGACTACCGCGTATGCCGGCCCTTCCCTCACAATGTGAAGCTGCGGTCGTACGTTGAATCCTCCGGATCGGATCTTTTCCACGTAGTATCGCAGCCGCGAAACACCGTGAGAGCTGATTCCGCGAAGGTCCGCATCCACGAGGTTGCGGCTCACCGTCTCGGCGTGCTCCGGCAGAAGACCGGAATTCTCGAGGACCTGCGTACAGAATCGCTGCAAAGCCGCGGCGTCAACCACGCCGTGGTT
>DATKUF010000272.1:0-2802 GCA_035530755.1 Spirochaetia bacterium
CCGACTTTTCGGTAGAACCGCGATCCGCGTAGGGTTCGACATGCACGGAGAGGTGCATGTCGGAACCGAATGTGTCCCGCAGTCTGGTCTCAACAAGGTTGGCGATTGCATGCCCTTCGACCACAGAGAGGTCCCGGTCTACACGTACGTGGATGTCTACCGCAATATTGTTGCCCAACGCTCGAGTACGCAGATTGTGCGGTTCTCGCACGCCGGCCACCGAAGAGACAATAGCAAAAATTTTCCGCTCCGTTTCCTCGTCGAGCGACGCTTCCATCAGCTCGTTGAGCCCTCTCCGGCTGATTTCTACGCCAACTTTCAGAACGAATGCGCTTACCACAATTGCAGCAATTGGATCGAGGATTCGCCAGTGCTCGCCGAGAAAGATAGCACCCGCAATCCCAAGCCCGGCACCAATCGAAGACAGCGCATCCGAACGGTGATGCCACGCATTCGCTACCATCGCCTGGCTTCCGAGCCTCTTCGCCATGACCATGGTGTAGCGATAGAGCACCTCTTTGGTGATAATTGAGACGATTGCCATGATAAGTGGGAAGAGTGCCGGTTCGCCAAGCTTCACGCCGTGAAAGAAATGCCAGATCGCGGTTGCACCGGTCCAGAGAATGCCGAGTCCGACCGCAACGAGCGCAAGACCGACAATAGTGGTTGCAAGTGTTTCGAACTTCCCATGACCGTACTTGTGGCTGCGGTCTTTCGGCCGCGCACCGGCGAAAACTCCGACGATCACCACGATGTCGGTGGCGAAGTCAGACAGCGAGTGCACCGCATCTGCTATCATCGCCTGGCTATGACCAAGAATACCGGCTGCGAGTTTCACCGCCGTCAGGGCTAAATTTACCACTGACCCAACCGCGGTCACCTTTACCGCGCCTTCGGTGCGGGTTGCCGAATCCATACCTACTCCTTAAAAGGCATCATTTCAAAAAAAAACCTGTAGGACCGTTTGAGGTCCCACAGGTTTGTACCTGCTGCAATCAGCCCGGCGTTCCCTCGATCGGGGCGCCTGTTCCGATTACAGAGTAACCGGTGCGCGAAATCGATGTCAAGTCCGCGGAGGCGGAATGACTTGACCAGTTACTGTTTAACCAGTACGAAGTCCACCCTCCTGTCCTTCCAGAGATTGATCGAATCGCTGAACGGAACGATCGGATTGGCGGCGCCCACGCCGGAGGTCTTCATCCTCTCACCAGCGACTCCGCGTTCTGCGAGAGCCTGCGCTACGGTTTTCGCGCGAGCGAGCGACAGTGGGATCAACACATCTTTCTGCTCAACGGCGGACTTGGCCGCATCGTTCCAGTAGACCGATACCGCGTTGCCGACAAGTTCAATGTTGTAGCCGGAGTAGCGTTTGAGCGTCGCGGCAATCAAGTCAAGCACATGCCGGTTCTGCGCGTAGAGTGTCTGGTCTTCCCGCGCGGTGATCAGTTCCGAACTGAATGGCGCAAAATTTATGTTGGAGACTCGGATGAAGTACTTGTCGCCGTCCTTCATTACCAGAACGCCAACCGGGATTGCACCGGTCACGACCCGGGTATTCCCCACGACGTCCTGCGCCCGCAGGACGTAGGGATAGTCGGTCACCGACTGGACCAGCTCTCCGGTCGAGGACAGCCCGTTCCAGTAGAGAGCGTCAGCCGGCGTTCCATTCCCGGAGAAATTGTAGAAGGGTTGTTTTGTCGGATCAATGATTTCGAACGACCACTTTTCAATTGCTACAGGTGCCTTGACAGTGATGCCGATCGACAGCGTATTGCCAACTCCGCTGTTGTCCGGAGTGAATGGGGTCGGTGAGAGGTTCACGGTGACCAACGGAGCCGTGACGTCGAGGACGAGATCCCGCGTGCTCACGACATCGATATCTCCTTTCAAGTAGGTGACGGTCAGTCGTCCGACATAACTGCCTTCCACTGTTTGACCGTCAGTGCTTCTGCCGTCCCAGAGGATAGCTCGCGGAGGAGCGGACCCGTTTCCCGTGAATGATTTGACCGTTCTACCGTCGCTGCCCACCATCGCGAGCTCCCACGAACTGATACCTTCCCCGATAGTGAGGAGGGTGGAGAACGAAAGCGTATCCGCGATACCATCGCCGTTGGGCGAGAAGCCCGAACCATCGACTGTCACGAAGGCGTGCGTTGGCCGGTTGTCGACGACGATTCCCGTAACCGTCGCCTTCGCGGCATTTCCGGCCTCATCGATTGTCGCTATCGAGTAGACATATGTCCCGTTTGCGACGATGTTTCCGAACGCATCGGTCCCATCCCAACTCATGGTAGCGGGCGTGCCGAGCCACTGCCATTGACGTACCGTCTGGCCGTCTGCGCGTGTAAGCTTTCCTGTCCAGATGCTTGTTGACGGGGTGGAATTCTGGGTGAATGTCACTGCGTCCTTCTGGCCGTCACCGTTCGGCGAGAACAGGAGATAGTCTGCCTTTGCCTCCACGGTCGGCAGTCTGGTTATGAGGTTAAACCAACCGGTCGCCGCATTGGGTCGATCCCCGTTGGAGTAGCTTGCGGTGAGCTCGCCGCGATAAAGCCCTTCGAGTGCAGGAGATCCGTCGGATTTGATGCCATTCCAGGCGATGGAAGCCGGAGGAGGCGTGGTTCCCTGCGCAGATTTCACGACAGTGCCGCTCCTGTCCACTACAGTGAACGAATAGGAGAGGAATCCGTTTGTGGTTTTCAAGTCAGGCAGAAGGTGGATGACGCTCCGTGCACCGCTTGGGGAAAAAGCGTCGAAGTCGCTCGTCAGTGACAGCTGTTTCTTTTCGGTGTCCAGCGTGAA
>DATKUF010000273.1:0-2889 GCA_035530755.1 Spirochaetia bacterium
CGCTGTTGCGAGTCACTTGCAGGGCAGGACGCTTATGGCAAACGGCTTTCACATGCCTCACCGTGGTGCAGTTGACGAGCTTGTCGATGTTCTCATCACCGTCGCGGCGGACGGCAGGATCGAATCGCTTCTGCGACCGAAAGACGAAGGCTACGAGGCAACGCGTCGAAGCGCTTCGGAGAAGGGAACGATGGTCGAGCTGCCTCGCGGGATCTATCTGCTGCCGGGACTCGTCGACCTTCACGTACACGCCCCGCAATACCCGCAACTTGGCCAGGCGCTCGATGTGCCTCTCGAAGTATGGCTCAACAAATACACATTTCCGCTCGAGGCACGGTACGCCGACGTTGAATTCGCGAAGCGAAACTACGCTCTCCTTGTCGATGATCTTATCGCCAACGGCACCACGACCGCACTCTACTATGCAACGATCCATCAGGATGCAACGCGCATCCTTGCCGATATCTGCCTCGAGCGGGGACAACGGGCGCTTGTCGGAAAAGTCGCCATGGACGACGATGAGCAGTGCCCGGACTACTACCGCGATGCATCGGCCAATGAAGCGATTCGTGGCACTGCCGACCTCATCGACTATGTGCATTCGCACCCCGACAACGCGGACGGACGCGTCAAACCGGTTATCTCCCCGCGCTTCATCCCTTCGTGCACGGATGCCTCGCTCGAAGGCCTCGGTGCCCTGGCGAAGGAACTCGGCTGTCACGTGCAGACCCACTGCTCGGAAGGCGACTGGGAGCATCGCTACGTGATCGACCGGTTTGGTATGACCGACACCGAAAGCCTGGACAGGTTCGGATTCCTCGGACGCAGGAGCGTACTTGGCCACGCTCCTCATATGACCCTCGGCGACATGGACATTTTCAAAGCGCGCGGATCGGCGGTCTCCCACTGTCCCATGTCAAACGCCTACTTCTCGAGCGCCGTTTTCCCATTGCGACTTGCGCTCGAGCGCGGAATGCACGTTGGACTGGGCACCGACATTTCCGGTGGCCCTTCGAGTTCCCTCTTCGACAACATGCGTGAAGCGATCGCCGTTTCTCGTATGCTGGAGACGGGAACCGACCCGGCCCTGCCGCCTGCGGAGCGCAGCGCCCGGTCGAACAGCCGGGTTGATTTTCGCGATGCGTTCTACATTGCAACGACCGGCGGAGGTGTCGCTCTAGACTTGCCCATCGGCCATTTTTCGCCGGGCTACCAGTTCGACGCAATCGCCGTCGACGTCACTTCCAGGGACGGGACGATCCGGCTGTGGGATGACATGGACTCAGGCGAGATGATATTGCAGAAAATTGTCTACACTGCATCCAGGCCCAACATATCAGCGGTGTGGGTTGGCGGCCGGCAGGTCGGCTGACCGGAATTGCGTCGTGACGAGCCGGATCGGTCACGGGAATGAATCGTCCGGTGTAATATCGAAAACACCGGCACCGAGTTTGTCATTGCCATTGAACTCCGTCACGCCCCGCGGCCGCAGAATGCCGCACTACTGAATGGGAATCTCAACTCGCAGATAGATGTTCTGGTCGCGGATAGTTCCGCGACCAATGGCTCGAGTTCCCTGCTTCGGAAACTGGCGGTAGTCTACTGCAGCGAGCCTTTGTGTAACTTGAGGAGCAGGTGCTCGAGTTCAGCCATCTCTGTCGGGGTTAGCGGGGAAAAGAACGCCTCCCGCTTCGGTCGGAGTTCCAGTTCGAGCGTCTCCCATCGACTCAGCCCACGGGCGGTCAGTGCAATCGTCTTGGCTCGCCCGTCGCGCCGGGCGGGGCTGTGCGTAATCAGTCCTCGCCGCGTCAGCCGAGCGACCGTCGCTACGACATTCCGAGGATCCACTCCGACGGAATCGGCGACGGCCCTCTGCGTGAGACCCTGCTTCGCCCGCAAGGCGGCAAGTACCGAGAACTCGGCGCTCGTAAGCCCTTTGACCTGGAGGAATCTGCGCCACGAGGATTCTGCCATGCGGCCCACTGCGGCAAGAAGGAACCCGGCGTGCCGGGTATAGTTGACTGAGCTCTCGATTGACATATAATATGTATATATGAATGAACCACGTGATGACAACCGTTTGTCCGCGGGTGCGCTCCCTCTGCCGGCGGGGCACAACACCGTGAATGGATTCATCGTCGTAAAGGGCGCGGCCGAGTTTCTGGAGTTCGTGTGCGAGGTTTTTGAGGGAACGGAAAACGTTCCGGTACGCACGCCGGATCGCGATGGGACCCTTATCCATGCAGAGGTTCGCATCGGTACGTCCACGATAATGGTGGCCGACACGAAGCCAGGCTGGCCGTCACTGCACGCGCTCACGCAGGTATACGTGAAGGATGCTCAAGCCGTGCTCACTTGCGCTGTCGAACGGGGCGGGCGCGTAGTGACTGAGGTGACACCGTTTTATAACCGCGTCAGTATTGCGAGATTCCTTGACCGGTGGGGCAACCTGTGGTGGCTGTTCGAACCGCAGACGGAGCCTGCAAGCGAAGAGCCGGTCAGCGACGTCAGCTGGCACCGCAAGGAGCCTAGCTATGTGTATCGAACGCTCATGGAGACGATGAGCAAGTTATCAGACGATTCGCCGCGCAGCACCTGAGGTTCGTGCGGTTGCGGAATCGTCCCTGCTTCCTGCATTCATCGCGGCGAATACGTGGCACCGTATCTCGGGACGCAACTGTCGCGAATGGGGCATTTCTTGACTTTCGTCAATGATGAATCTCTCCTGAGCGATTAGCTTAACGCGAAGGAGAACGAAGAATGAAAACCAACTACAATCGTCAATTCACATCGGAATCCTGTCGGGCGCAACAACCGGGGGCTCGGCTCACGGCGGGATTGAGCCTCGTTACCATGGCTATAGCGGCCATGTTTGCCTATGGCATCATT
>DATKUF010000274.1:0-7481 GCA_035530755.1 Spirochaetia bacterium
GAGCAGTCCCACCGGCTGACCGAGTCGGGTAATGGCCGCGACGAGCGATGCCGCCGCTTCGACTACCCGTTCGGTGTGCTGGTATCGGTTGCGCAAGCTGAAGTGGTTGGCGTTGAGATCGACGAGGATCATCGCCGTGAACGAAACCGCGGCAAGAAACTGCATGGTCTGGAGGGACGCGGTTCGTGCCGACACTTTCCAGTCGATCCTGCGTGGATCATCGCCGGGAACATACTCTCGCAGGGAGCGGTAATTGGTGATGTCCTCGTACACGGGATTCCAGACCCGAACCGCCCCGGACGGAACACCGCTGCGGGCGGAAACTGAAACCGCCCGGATTGAAGGATAGACGACCAATTCGGCGGCAAGGGGAATTGTCCGTCGCCACGGAAACAGGCCGAGCGGATCGGCGCCTCGCAGAGTCACGGGACCCACGCTGTATACGCCCCGACTGTTGCCCTTCAGCTCATACTGAAAGAGTCTCCGTTCGCGCGCCTGGAGTGAGATTACCGCTCTGTTCTGCTCGTTCAGCGCAAGACCACTGCTGTCGTCCACCAGCGTTACATAGGGAATCGGCAGGCGGCTGTGATTCGTGATGATGAGCTCGAAGACAGCCGAGCGATACTTGAAGGCATAGACCGAGCTGTGGCGGCGCGTAACGTCGATCGAACGTCTCGCAAGAACGCTGTAGAGCTTCGAGCCCAGGATCAGGAAAAGAAAGAATGCGCCAACCCACTGTACCGGCGCGATCGGAATAAACAGAACCAGAAACAGAGCAACGAACAGGCCGAACAGGATGGCAGCCTTCATGACCTGCCGTGCAACACCGGCGCCGCAACCGAATCCAGTATCCGGTCGACAATAGTCTTCACCGTGAGCCCGCGTATCTGCGCGTCCGTATTGAGAATGATTCGTTTGTCGAATGCGCCGTGGACCAGTCCCTTCACGTCATCGGGCGTTACAAAGTCACGGCCTCGGATGGCTGCAAGCGCCTGCGACCCCTTGTAGAGCGCGAGTGAGCCGCGCGGGGAGACGCCGACGCGGACGCCCGCTGCGCTGCGAGTCGACTGCACAAGAGTGATGATGTAGTCGAACACAGATTCACCGACGAAAGTCTCGAGTACAGCCTCTTGCATCTCGCGCACCGTGTCGGTATCGGTGACCGGTCTCAGATCCAGGACTGGATGGGTCATTCGACGTTGATTCTCGACAATTCGTTTCTCGGTCTCCGTGTCGGGGTAACCGACGCTCAGAGAAAGGAAGAAACGATCCTTCTGCGCCTCAGGCAGTGGAAATGTACCTTCGAACTCAACAGGATTCTCGGTCGCTATCACGAAAAATGGTTCCGGCAGGGGCATATTCTTCCCCTCAATGCTAACCTGACCTTCGGCCATCGCTTCCAGGAGTGCCGACTGCGTCCGGGGAGTTGCGCGGTTGATCTCATCGACGAGAACGATGTTTGCGTGGATCGGCCCCTTCCGGAAACGGAACTCGCCGTCTTTCGGATTGAAGATCGATACACCAAGGATGTCCGTTGGAAGAAGATCAGGGGTACATTGCACGCGGGAAAAGACACCGCCGAGTGTAGCCGCGACGGCCCGCGCTGCCATCGTCTTTCCCAGCCCGGGCACATCCTCGACGAGCACGTGCCCGCGGCACAGAAGCGCGACAAGCAGCTGCTCTATCACCTCCCGTTTTCCGAGGAATACCTGATCCACGGCAGAGATGACATCTGCTGCCCATGTGCTTACCGCACCCATGAAGAGCCTCCGAAATCTGACGGCGTCCTCTGTACTGCGCCCAGTATACCGGACCGGTTGAAACTCGAAAACCGGCCGCCGCACGCCCTTCCACGTCGAACACGGTGCCGCGTCCCTCTGCTTGCGAAGTAAATCCGATCCTACCTATAATGACGGAATGAACAGAATCGGAATCTACTACGCGTACTGGACTCGTGACTGGGATGCGGATTTTCTTCCCTTCGTGGCCAGAGTAAAGCGTCTCGGATTCGGCGCGCTCGAGGTCAACGCCGGGACGGTTGCCCGGATGACCGATGAAGCCCGAAAACGCCTGGTCGATGAGGCGGCGTCGCAGGATATCGAGCTTTCATATTGCGTGGGCCTGCCTCACGAATTCGATGTTGCGGCCGAAGACAGGCAGACCCGCGAACGCGGTATTCGCTACCTGCGTGACCAGGCCGCGGCGATAGGGAAGATGGGCGGCGGAAAACTCTCCGGCATCATCTATAGTTCCTGGCCCTCGACCCTGCCGCCCGGGGAGGAAAAGGCCCCGTTCGTCGAACGGAGCATCGCCAGCGTACGGGAGGGAGTCAAGTCCGCAGAGGACAACAATGTGGTTTTCAACGTGGAAGTGGTGAATCGCTTCGAGCAATTCATTTTGAACACCGCGGGGGAGGCCGTCGAATATGTCCGGGCAATCGGCAGTCCCAACTGCAAGATGCTGCTCGATACTTTTCACATGAACATTGAAGAGGACTCGATGGGCGACGCGATCCGCGAGGCTGGAACGCTTCTGGGTCACCTGCATCTGGGTGAGAGCAATCGTAAGCCGCCGGGGCTTGGGCACATCCCCTGGAAAGAGGTCAGTGCCGCGCTCAAAGCGATTGGCTACACCGGTTCTGTTGTCATGGAGCCCTTTCTGTTGCCGGGAGGCGAGGTGGGACGAGACATCAAGGTGTGGCGTCCGATCATGCCCGGCGCCGACCTCGACCAGGAAGCGGCCAAATCGTGCCGGTTCATGAAGGAAGTCCTGAAGTAGCCTCGTCGACGCGAACTATCTGTTCGGGACTTCGCCGGCCGCCCTGCTGCGGGCGTCCTTCCTCATCGACAGGCCGATTCTCCGGCGCCGAACATCGACCGACAGTACCGTGACGGTAACCGGTTGTGCAGCCCTCACGACTTCCGCCGGATCTTTCACGAAACGGTCGGCAAGTTCGCTGATGTGCACGAGTCCATCCTGGTGAACGCCGATGTCGACGAACGCGCCGAAGGCCGTTACGTTGGTTACCACACCCGGAAGCTGCATTCCCGGTTTGAGATCTCCGATCTCGTGTACGTCATCGGCGAATGTAGTTGTGACGAATTGACTTCGCGGGTCACGACCGGGCTTTTCCAGTTCAGCCATTATGTCGACCAGCGTCGGCATTCCGGTGGTAGTCGACACGTAGTCTTCCAAATTGACGCTCTTCCGGAGCCCCGGGTCCTCGACGAGCTTACGTGTTGTGCTGCCGACCGCTACCGCCATCGCTTCGACTATGGCGTAGGACTCCGGATGCACGCCGCTCGCATCCAGCGGATTTTCCGAGTCGCGCACGCGGAGGAATCCGGCGCACTGCTCGAAGGTCCGATCCCCGAGTCCGCTCACCGCAGCGAGTTCCGCGCGGGACTTGAATCCGCCGTGAGCGGCTCGATAGGTCACGATGTTTCGCGCCACCCGCGCGCTCAAACCCGCTACGGCCGCGAGCAGCTGGACACTTGCAGTATTGAGCTCGACTCCGACTGAGTTGACGCAACTCGCCACGACATCGCCGAGGGCGTTTTTCAGAAGCTTCTGGTCCACGTCGTGCTGATACTGCCCGACCCCGATCGACTTTGGGTCGATCTTCACGAGCTCGGCGAGAGGATCCATGAGTCGTCGGCCGATCGAAACGGCACCGCGGACTGTCACATCCTGATCGGGAAACTCTTCACGCGCAACGTCGGAGGCCGAATAGACCGAAGCGCCGCTTTCATTCACCATTGTGATGACAACCGGGCGTTTCAATTGAAGACCGCTGCAGAACGAAAGCATCTCCCGGCCGCCGGTTCCGTTGCCAACGGCGATTGCCTCGATCCTGTACTTCTCGATGAGGCCAACAATGACCTTGGTTGCCTCTTCGGTTTTCCTGTGCGGTTCCAGCGGGTAGACCGGCTCGAAGTGAAGCAGGTTTCCGCGGGCGTCCAGGCAGACAATTTTGCATCCGGTTCGAAATCCTGGGTCTACCCCGAGAACGGTGCGGCCCCCGAGAGGTGGAGCCATCAGCAGCTCACGAAGGTTCGACGCGAAGATCCTCACGGCCTCGAGATCCGCACGCTTCTTAAGCTCGGACAGCAGTTCATTCTCGAGAGACGGTTCGATAAGGCGTCCGTAGGCATCCGTGAGAGCCGCCCGAACAAGTTCCGACTTTCTGTTGGGCGGGGTCACCCACATTTCGACGAGCAGTGCGATCGCCTGTTCTTCGGCCGGAACTGCATGCACTACCAGCTCCTTTTCGGTCGCACCGCGAAGCAGGGCGAGAATGCGATGTGACGGTGCGTGTGCTGCAGGCTCGGACCAGGCGTAGTAATCTCTGTACTTTTCGGCATCACCGGCTCGGCCGGCCCGTCGTGAGCTGAGGATTCCCGATTTCGCGAACAGGTCACGCATTCTCGACCGCGTGCGTGTCTCTTCGGCAATTCGTTCGGCGATGATATCGAGTGCTCCGGAAAGAGCATCCTCGATCGAGGCGACACCAGCGTCCGGGTTCAGGAATCCGGACGCCTGGGCATGCGGGTCGGCCCCGTCGCGCAGAAGGATGAGGTCGGCAAGAGGCTCGAGACCCTTTTCGCGTGCAGCGGTCGCGCGCGTCCTTTTTTTTGGGCGGAATGGTAGATAGAGATCCTCAAGGGAGGAGATGGAGGCCGCGGTCCCGACAGCCTTTTCGAGCTCCGGGGTGAGCACCTCCTGCTCGGCAAGCGAGCGCAGGATCGCGGATCGCCTTTTTTCGAGTTCCTGGAACTGTTCGTGCGTATCCCGTATCGCAATGATCTGGGTTTCATCAAGGCCACCAGTTCGCTCTTTGCGATAACGGGCGATGAACGGGACAGTTGCACCCTCATCGAAAAGACCCAGTGTGGCTATAACTGCGTGTGGTTGTACGCCGACCGCCTTGGCAACTCTCTCAACAAGCGAATTTGTCATCCCCGGCGTCCGCTGGTCACGCATGAGATCCGCGTGCGAAGAAGTTCGAGATTATCGTTCGGACTTCCGAGGCAGTAGGGGGCGCTCCGACAAAATCGTCGTGCCCGATCCGTCGTGCGCGTTCGAAGACATAGATGTCGGCACCGAGCTGGGCGGAGAGTTGCCTGCACTGAGAAACAGGTACAATCCGGTCGGCTTCACTGCAGACGACGATAGCCGGTATCGACAGAGCGCGGCTGAGAAGCTTCGTGTGGCTGTAGGTATCGGCCATGATAGCGTCGGCAAGCGCCGGTGACTCAGGCGACACCTTTGCGAACATCGCTTTTTGAACCGCAAGCGGTGTTGTGCCGAAGAACCGCGGTCTTGCGACGAACTGCGGAATCATTCGATGTTTGATGAGGAACCGTGTCAGCGATTTTCCTGACGATCGATTGCCGCCGAACGGCGTGGCAATGCAGGCAATCCCTGCGACCGCCTGTTCGCCCAGACGCCCTGTGACTACTGCGGCGACCGCACCACCGAGACTGTGGCCCACCAGATAGACCGGTCCCTGCTTCTTCGCTTCGTCCGCGACCAGACGCGTGGTGGTTTCGAAAAGAGTATCGATGTCGGTCATATTCAGGTCGGGCGTAAGAATACGGTCGAATCCGCCCCCGTTCGCAGAGGTAAACAGTTGCGCGAAATCATCCCAGAACCATCCACGCACGCCGTACCCGTGAAGGAATATTATCGTTCTATCCATGTAGACTACTCCGGATTTGTATATTTTCAGATAGTAAAAAGGAACTCGGAGAGTGCCAGGAGTATCTGCTCCGGAATTCCGTGTCCGCCGGGAAAACTGTGAAACTCACCCGCCATTCCCGCGCTCGAGAGCATTTCGTTGAGTCTTCGGGCTTCGGCATAACTCAGGATGGGATCACCGGTCCCGTGACTCTGGAAGTAACGGACCGTACAGTTCTCATGACGCTGCGGGTAGTTGCGAAACAGTTCCGACCACCTTCGCTCGTCGATGGGATTCCCGGACAGCACCAGCAAAGCCGCCGGCGTATCGTCCGCGGTGAGTATCGACTCGATGGCCGTCATTGCGCCCTGGCTGAATCCTCCTATGACCACGTCGGCAAGACTTGCGACACCTCGTGCCGCGGCAATCATCGACAGAAGCTCTTCGCCGGCACTATGCAAGGTCGCGGGCGCCTGCTCGGCTATGTGCGCGAAGAAGTCTCCGAACAGCGCTCGTTTCAGCTCTTCGGTCGTACGGGGAAACCATGCGCGACCGATCTCCTGGCGAAAGTCGTCGTTCGTTATCTCCGGCTGGCCCGCGGCCGCCGCCAGCGACATCGGCGCATGAGGGAAGAGCCAGCGAAATCGGCGCTCTTCATCTATGGAATCCGCTATCGGGGATACGTCCCATCCGTTTGCACCGAATCCGTGCGCGAGCACGATCGTCAATGTTTTCTCCGGATCTTTCCCCGCCGGTTCCCGCTCGAGAACCGAAAGCGGGCCGTATTGTCGTGAGATCAGCGCCGACTCTTTCATCAGGCAATGGTACGCCGAGTCACGCGGCGTCGTCTACGGGCGCCGGTTTTGCCCGACCGAACAGGGGATACTGAACGAGACTCTCCCCCAGGAATATCCACGCAAGCAGTGCTATCTGGAAGAGCATCGTGTTGTTGATGACGCTCGATTCCAGAGCGGAAATGACAACCAGTGCCCGGTTCCAGAGTGTGAACGCGAGAGTTGTGTTTACCACGGCGAGCCAGAAGATGATCAGCCAATGCCGGGCGGCCAGATGCGGGAAGCCGTCAACAATCGTGCCGGTCAGTAACAGCAATGCCCCGCCGACACCAATGGTGACCGAAGTGACTCCAAGAGGCGAGAGCAGTTGCGTGCGATTAACTGAACGCGCGAGAAGCGATGACGCCGAGTTTGCGCCGAGCGTCAACAGCGCAACGAGCAGCGCCGAAAGGCCGCCCGCGAGGTGAAATGGAATCAGGAAGAGCGTTGCGCCCGTGAGAAAGACGAGGGTCCCCAGCCACTGCGCAGGCCGAGGTTTTTCGCGCAGCAACCACATGCCGCCGAAGGCGACGATTACGGTGGTGAAGCTGAGGATGAGGCTAAGCTCGGTCGCCGGTATGACACTGAGCGAGATGAACATGGCTCCCTGGGTGAGCGAATAGTAGATAACTCCGAGGGCAATCAGGCGAAGCAACTCCCGCCGCGGGAGTCTGAGTGCTTGACGAAACTCGCCCCGGGCCAGCGCAAATGGGAAGAGAACCAGCGCAGCGAGTCCGTACCGGAGTCCGGCAAACTGGAGCGGCGGTATGGCAGTGATATTCTTCTTGATGATGATCCACGAACTTGCCCAGAGCACGGTCACAAAGAGCGCCAGCAGAACCGACGCAAGATGCCGTTCGGGTTTTTCCTGCATGATATGGTGCAGAGTAACACGCCTGAGCGTCGGTCTCAATGCACACTCCGGGCGCAGCCTTTGACAGCAGGCCTCCTCCTGACTACCTTGTATG
>DATKUF010000275.1:0-4322 GCA_035530755.1 Spirochaetia bacterium
GCGGCAGCCCCGATCCCGGAAAGCTCGACGCTCACCCGGACGGCGGTCCCGGCTTCAGACAGATTGTCGAATCTGGCGGTTGCCTGCACCCTGGTCGGGCTGTCCGATTGTCGCCGCAGAACTTCGTTCGCTGCAATCAATCGTCCGTCGGAAAGTATGATCCAGACGTTGCGGATCGAAACCTGCGGCGGTAGGGTCTTTTCTGTCGCCTCGATAGTGAGCAGCGAGTAGAGCGGCGCGCCTGATCGGGGAACCGGCGGCATGAGATCCACCCAGCACTCGGCTGTGAGACGGATCTGGACCGAGCCGATCGAAATCCTCGACGGCGCGCTCCGCAACTCCCGCGGGGCGCCGGGAGACGGTTCGTCCACACCCTGCGCGACCGCCGCCATCGTTATTCCGAGAACCAGCAAGAGTGACATTCCGGCGGCTCGCATTCGGATGACCTCTTTCATCTCGACCGGTGACTCAGCCCAGACGCTTTCCCAGCACGGTCTGAATTGATACAGAGACCACGATGATAAGCCCGTAAATCAGGCTCGTCCAGAATCCGGTCATTCCGGCGGCAACAATTCCCGCGTTTATCGCCCCGATTATGAAGCAGGCAACGAAAGTGCCGAATATTGTCCCGGTCCCCCCGAAAACCGAGGTGCCTCCCAGGAAGACCGATGCAAGGGTGTTGAGAAGGTATCCGTCTCCGAGAGTCGGCCAGAAAAACTGCACATCGAGGCTCACCACGAATCCGGCGAACGCCGCGGCGAGTCCTACCACCATGAACGTAAGAATCTTCGTCTGTCCCACATTCACACCCATCAGCTTTGCGCTTTCCATGTTGTCACCCGTCAGAAACACGTGCGCGCCGAACTTGTGCCTGTTGAGAAAAAACCAGACGATAATCGCGACGACGATAGTCCAGATGAATTGCATCGGCACGAACCCGCCGATGCGTCCCACCAGCAGCGGATAAAGGATCGACTTCTGCGTTGGCGCCATCCCAAGGCCCTGCCCGTTTGTGATCACCATGACCGCACCACGCCAGAAGAACTGCGTGCCGATGGTCGCGACAAGCGACGGCATCCCGACCTTGACCACCAGTATCCCATTGAGGTAACCGGCGAGTACGCCTGCGAGGAGGCATGCAATGAAACCGAGCCAGACACTTCCCGTCGTCGTCAATACCACATCGAAAGCGGTCATACCGAAGGCCATTACCGACGGAAACGAAAGGTCGATCTCTCCGGTGATGACCACGAGAGTAAGTGGTATCGCCATCAACGCAAAGTACGGGGTGCTCGACATGAACGCCGCATAGATGTTGGGCGCGAGAAATGTGCGTGGAGATCCGGCGAGAAACAGAAGCCAGATGACAACGGCGACCGAGAAAATGCCTATCTGGAGCGAGTACTTGCGCGCGAATTTCGCTAGCGGGCTCTTCTGCGCAGTCTGGGAAAGGGGGCGTGCGGTCTCTTCGATCGAGCTCATCATTTGTCTCCTTTCGCGTTGAGATCGCCGGTCTGCGCGACAAGATAGAGCCTGTCGATCAGCTCCTGAAGCGTAAGCTCGTCCTTCATGAACTGCCCCGCAACGGTTCCTCTGTCCAGCACCACTATCCGGTCGGCGACCGGATAGACGTGAAAGATGTTGTGATCGATGAAGATCGCCGATTTTCCGGCGGCCTTGACGCCGTTCACAAAATCGAGACACTTTTTCGTTTCCGAAAGCGAAAGTCCCATCGTCGGCTCGTCGAGAATAACCAGTTCGGCTTCGAAGTAGAGCGCCCTCGTTATTGCCACGCCTTGCCGCTCGCCGCCGGAAAATGTCTTCACGGTGGATTCTGCGGTAATTGCCGAAGAGGTGAAACCCATGAGCGACTGCATCAACTTCTGGGTTTCGCTCTTCATACCCTTGATATCGAGAAGGCCCCATTTGTTGCACAACTCGCGACCCAGAAAAATGTTTCTCCACAGCGATTGTTTGTCGGCAAGCGCCCGCTCCTGGTAGACGACCTCAATCCCGATGTCGCGCGCGCGCTGCACGGACAGGTGATCCACCTTCTCGCCGTTCCAGTACATTTCGCCGCCCGCATCAGGTTGGTGATAGCCGGTGATCAATTTTACGAGTGTGGATTTACCGGCACCGTTGTCGCCAAGGAGTCCCACAATTTCATTCGGATGTACTTCGAAGTTCACATTGTGGAGGGCCGATACCTCTCCAAATGTTTTTCCGACATTCCGCAGCTGGAGCAGATCGACCATGTCATGACCTCATGTTGTGTGTAGTGTGAAGCGCGGCGGGAAAAAACCCGCCGCGCAGAAAGGCAACTATCGAATGTTCTTTGCCGCCAGCGGAGCGATGAAGTCGACGTTGGATTTGTCGACGAATCCTGCTCCGGTGTTGATGTTCAGACCGGAAAAGCCATACACCTTGGTAAGGCAAATCTGCAGCACCGGGAGATACCCCTGCAGCCACTCCTGCTGGTCTATTACCAGCTGTGTCCATCCACCCTGGATTGCGGTAACCGTCGCGGGCGACATATCGAACCCCGCCATCACGATATCACCGGGTTTCTTTCCCGCAGCTTTCAGGTAGGTTTCGGTAGTCGCGGTCAACCCGCCGTGATCGGTGATCACCAGCTTCACGTCAGGATGCGATGACACGTATGCGGCGAAAGTCGGCGCACCGGATGCCGGATCGGCGTTGGTTGCGGAATCGATTTCGATGTAGTCAACCTTGAGACCGGATTTCTTCAATGCGTCGATTGCACCCTTGGTCCGGAGGCCCCGAGTCGGCTGGGACAGAAGTCCCCACACCATCGCCCGGTCTCCTGACTTCAGATTGAACTCTTTGACCGCCTGTGCCCCCAGATCGTACCCGGCCTGGTAGTTGTCGGCACCGACGTACCCAAATCCTTTGGGCCCGTATTTGTCCTGCATTTTGGGAAGCGGAGTGTTGTCGCTGGTGACAATGATGCCCTGAGCCTCTGCCTGCTCGATGAGCGAATCAAAGGCCTCGTCGCCCGGGTGCCCCATGACCGCGATTCCATCCGGCTTTGTCGCCATGGAAGAACGGAACTGCTCGATCATCTTTTGAGGATCCCAGTCCGACCATACGTAGTCCACCTTGCAGCCGAGGTCTTCCGCGGCCTGCTTCGCGCCGTTGTACACGTTCACCGCGAATACGCCGCCCGCCGGTCCGCCGGGGAAGAAGACTATGTGGACGTTCGATGCCCACTTGGTGCCGGTGTCCGCAGCTGCCTGTTGCGCAGGTGCGGCCGTCTCAGCCTTCTTCTGCTGGGAGCAACTCATGAAAAGGGTTACGCCCAGGGCGAGCGCGACCAAAACCACAACCGATCTGATTCTCATTGCTGTACCTCCTATCCTGAGTACATTTCTCCGTCCCACGACAGCGAGCGCCTCACCCGGAACATTCGATGGACACCACGTCCATCGGAGCTCTTCCACCGGCGGGTTTCCGTGTCGACTGGAGTGTGAATCACCATGCGAATTATACACCGGAGAGCT
The DNA here is from genome assembly GCA_035530755.1 of Spirochaetia bacterium. Lineage (GTDB taxonomy): Bacteria > Spirochaetota > Spirochaetia > DSM-27196 > DATKUC01 > DATKUC01. Next base: position 3,522 of record DATKUF010000275.1, read on the forward strand.
AAAATTGTGCTAAAAAAACTTCGAATTGAACTTGCAAATTGCCGTTTCCGCTTTACCGAACGGCGGACTCACCGGATGCTGAATCGGGAAACCTCGTTGTTCAGGGATTCCCCGACGCTTCCCGATTGCTCGGCGATAGAAAGTACATGTTGTACTGCGGTGGATATTTCCGATATTCCTCTCGCGATTTCCACTATCCCCTGGCGTACTTCGGAACTGATCCCCCGGATAAGCACCATCGCCTCATCAATTGATGACGCGTTCGCGCCGATACTCCGCGATCCGGAAAGGACGTTGCCGGAAACATTCTGGAGCACCGACATCGCCTCGAGAATCTGCCGACCTCCGGACCGCATTTCACCCATACTGGAGAATATCTCTTCCAGAGAAGAGTGGAGGGAGCGCGATTCCTGCTCAATATTGCGGAATGCGTCGTTCATCGCACCGCTCGCCTTGCCCGCGTCGGCAACACTATCGACGATCTCCTGCAGGTTCCGCGCAACCAGCTTGCTGTTGCTTGCCGACGCCTCCGCGAGTTTGCGAATTTCGTCGGCTACCACGGAAAACCCCCTGCCGGCATCCCCTGCGTGTGCTGCCTCGATCGCCGCATTCATCGCAAGAAGATTCGTCTGTGCGCTCAGGCTCTGTATCACCGCGGTAATGTCCTTTATCCGTTCGACGCTCCGGTCGATGCGGGCAACACCGCCGAACGTAGCCTCCACCTTCTCGCCACCCGCTTTGACAGTCTCCACGAGGCGGTCGGTGGCTTCACGTCGCTGATCGGCGATGTTCGCGATATTG
>DATKUF010000276.1:0-3446 GCA_035530755.1 Spirochaetia bacterium
AAAACGGTTGTTCGACACCTACGGTCTCACTATCAGCACCTATTGCGCGCATGCGAACCTCCTCGATCCTTCTGCTCCGTGGCGCTACCAGACGTCCCAGATTCTCAAGGCGGTGAGAGCGGCCGCGACAATAGGGGTGAAACATATCATTTCGACCGAAGGGGAGCCGAAGACTGAATTCGGACATAAGCTTACCGAGACCGAAGCACTGTTTCTCATTAAAGAAAGACTCTTCGAGCCTCTCCGCATGGCGGAGGATCTGGGAGTCAAGATTCTTGTGGAGCCGCACGGGAAATACTCCGACTCCATCGGCTTCATGGAGAAACTTTTTGACGCGTGTGATTCGAACGCTCTCGGGTTCAACATGGATACCGGAAACTCCTGGCTCGGAGGAACCGATCCGGTGGAAATGGTGAAAAAAATGGGCAGCAGGATCGAACATGTGCACTGGAAGGACTGGGCCCCGGAAATGAAACAGCTTCGCGGCACAAAGTTCGGAGCCGGCATGTCCATCACGCCTCTCGGATCCGGCGTGGTCGACATAAAAGGTGTCTTCCAGGAGCTGTCCAAAATAGGGTACGAGGGTTATACGACGCTCGAGATCGCCGGCGACGATGCGGTGAAACAGAGCTACGCCTATCTGAAATCCCTGGGCGCCGAATAGCCCCGGACACCAAGCGATCTCTCTTGCCGAGTGAGGCGGCCCGCGTGTGCGGCCGTCTCGTGCTTACGATTTCGACTGAAAACTTACCCAGTCTTTGGTGAACCGATCCATGAGGGCGCACAGTTGCAGGTACTTTCCGTAGAGCTCTTCATATCGCGCTGCGGTCACCGGCTCGGGCTCGAACACTCGTTCGATCCGCACCGTCGCAGCGACCGCCGCTTCGGCGGACGCGTAGACGCCCGTTGCAACGCCGGCGAGGATCGCGGCGCCAAGCGCCCCTGCCTCCGTGACGTTAGGACGTACGAAGGGCCGGTTGAAGAGATCCGAAAAAAGCTGCACCGCCGCGTCCGACCGGCTTCCGCCGCCGACTGCGGTGAAGCTTTCAAGGTCGACTCCCGCCGAGCCGAGGTTATCCACCGAAACTTTCAGCGCAAAAGAGTTTGCCTCGAGAATCGACTTCAGTATGTCGCCGCGCGTTGTACCACACGTGAGCCCCACGATAACGCCTGCAGAATCGGCTCTGTAGTCAGGCGGCCCCATCGGGGAGAAATAGGGCTGAACGAGAAGCGGTCCGGCATTCGGCGGAATCTCGGCGAAAAGCTTCTCATAGATGTCGCGCCCCTCGTTCGCGGCAGCTTCGGTTTCCGCCGAGGCAAAAGTGTCTCGAAACCACTTCACCGTAGCACCGCCCATGTGGTAGAGGAAGCTTACGTAAAGGCCCCCGACTGCGTGGTGTTCGGTATTGAGTCCGAACTCGAGCATCATTTTTGAATCGGGCAATTGCGAAAATACCGGAACGATTGTCGAAAACGTCCCCATCCCGTACATCGCTTGACCACCTGCAACCACACCGCATCCGAGCGCATTTGCACATTGATCATGCGCACCGGCAACAAGTTCAATGTTCGCCGGAAGTCCGAGCTCCGATGCCGCCTCGGCTGAGATCCGGCCGAGCGGCGTTCCCGGGGCAACGCAATCCGGTATCTTTGTCCGGTCGATTCCGGATACGGAAAGAAGCTTTGTCGACCAGGCCTCCTTCCGAATATCAAAAAGCAGATTGCGATTGGCCAGACAGTAGTCGACCGAGGGTTCGGCGCCGAGCATATAGGTCACGAAGCTGCCCCAGTTGAGGAACTTGTAGGTGTCCCGGTACAGATCTGGCAGATTGGCCTTGACCCACATCAGTTTCGGCAGACCGTACTGCATATTCACCGGATTGCCGCTTATACGGTAACACTCCTCGTCGGAGATGACCTCGTGGAGCGCTCTGACGAACTCGCCTCCGCGAGAGTCGGGAAGCAGGATAGAATCCCCAAGAATGCGCCGATCCGCCGAGACCGGTACCACCGCCTCGCCCATCGACGTGACCGAAAGGGCGCTCACCGGATCGCGCCGTTCGACAGACACCGCTTTTCCGACGGTCGTCTTTACCGCCTGCCATACCTGGCGCGAGTCGAGCTCCATATAGCCGGGCTCCCGGCGCTTGATATCGTACTCCTCGTAGGCGGAAGCGAGAATCGCGCCTGTTTCATCGAACAGGACCGACTTGCATCCGGTCGTGCCAACGTCGATACCGAGAAGGCTCATTGGCCTCAGCCCTCCAACTTTCTACGGCTTCCGCTTATCCCGAGCATGTCGCTGATGAACCAGCGCGCACGCGCGTACACAGCTTCGCGGGCCCTTCCGGGATCACCGCTTTCCCGCAGAGTCTGCTCGTAAACTTGCCGGGTTTCGGTACCGATATTCATTTTCGAGATGCCGAGAGCAGCCGACCTGCGGACGAAGCTCGAGTCGATGCCCGACCCGCCGTGCAGAACGAGGGGAATCTTCGTCGCTTCGGAAACTTTTCGAAGATGATCGAGATCCAGGCGCGCCGTGACCTTTTTCACATCACGCAACGCGTCGGAAACGCCCCCGTGAATGCTGCCGATTGCCACCGAAAGCCAGTCGCATTGAGTCTGTTGGACGAAGGTCTGTGCCGCCCGTGGGTCGGTGAAACCGCGTTTGCTCGCAAATATCTCCTCGTAGGAGGGCGGAAGATCGCCCTCGTGTCCGAATATCGCGCCCAGCTCGGCTTCAATCGGCTTTCCGGCGGCATGCGCGAGGCCCGCTGCGTCTCGAGTCGCGTCGAGATTATCATCGAAAGGCAGCCGCGATCCGTCGATCATGACTGAATCGAATCCGATGTCGAGCGCGTGGCCGATGATCGGCATCACATCAACTCGAAGGCCGTCTTCGTCGATCACGGGAATATGGTCGAGGTGAAGGCGGGTGTGTTCGGGATGGCGGAATTTTTCGTACTCCTCCCGAACCGCGTCGGCGCTCCGGCTTTCGAACTTCTCCCACTCGACCCGCGCGACAGCGATGAACGCTACAATCTGCTCATCGACGATGGCCCGCGCGATTGGTTCGATCATGGGCAGGTGCGGAATATTGAATGACGGAATGATCAGCCCTTCCCGAAGGGCCGCCTTCATGATCGAACCACTTCCCATTTCGCGAATACTTGATGAAGACTCCACGCTCTATTCGCCTTTCATCGACTTGTCGAATTCCAGCGATGACGGCGAAAAATTCAAACGCTTCACAAAGCTGCACGCCTCGGGCGCACCAAACTCGCGATCCATTCCGTTGTCTTCCCACTCGACCGAGAGCGGTCCGTCGTACCCAATGGAATTCAGCGCCCGAATGATCTCCTCGAAATCAACGCTTCCGTGGCCGAGGGAAACAAAGTTCCACCCGCGGCGGATGTCACCAAAGGGCAAATGAGAGCCGATGATGC
>DATKUF010000277.1:0-2895 GCA_035530755.1 Spirochaetia bacterium
TCATCATAGGTATCCATTATGGCTTGCTGGGTCCCGCGGATGCAGCAAAAGTCCTGCCAGCATCCGGGTTGGCCGTAGATATCGAAAGGGATCACGAAGCCCCGGACAATCCCGCGCTGACCCATCTCCACGGCGACCTTCGCAACCGCCTCCGCGTCGCATAACGGCGTCGTCTGATAGGCGGCCACAATCTCAATCTCATGCTTTTCCTTAATGAGATGTTCGGCAACCCACTCGGTGTAGTCGTTCGCCTGCACTACAGCCGAGAGTGTGCCCTTTGGGGTGACAATGGTGTGGCGGGCAGTCTGGTAAGTCTGACCGGGAAGCTGTTCAACAGTGATTCGCCACTCTTTTGAAAAAACTCGCGATACCTGAAGGAACTGGGGTGGTCCCTGGTCGGGATCCAGGTACTCACCCTTCGAAGCATCGGCCCTGACCGGTACCGGCCACCTGATTGCGTCCATGCCGAACAGTTCAAAAAACTGATCGGGACCGATGCCGTCCAGGTATTTCTTCGTGAAGTAAGGCATCAGGTGATGCGTGGTAACCGGCAGCCGGTCGGGAACCTGCCGATCGAGAGCAAGGAGCATCCGTTGTTTCGGCGTAAGTGACATCTCATTCTCCGCAACCTGTCGAATGATGGCAAATCATAGGAAAAGCGCGCGCACAGCACAAGTCCGGAAGCACAACAATCATCCGATTCGGCAACTCGTTACACCGTGCGGACCCGAACGAGGAGGATTGTCATGACTATTGCAGAAAACAGGCAAACCGCGGCAGCGACCAGAAACGCCGCGTTGATCGAGTACGCCTGGTAGATGGGCCCGCCGACCATCGACCCGACAACTACTCCGGCGGTGAGCGTGGATTCGTGCACTGCCATGCGTGATGCACGTGATCGTGAGCCGGAAATGCCGTGGAAAACGCTGTTGTTATAGACGATTGCCATTCCCGCGCCGAAGAGCGCAACGCCGACAGCCAGAGCGAACGTTTCATGCAACAGCGAGAAGAGAAAGGCGAGCAGCAGAACCAGAATCTGTCCGCCGAGAATCCACCACTTCTTGAAGTGCCAGAAAGTTCTTCGTCCAAGCAGGACGAAGCCGAGTGTGGTAGACGCGGCTCGAATCAACAGGAACAATCCGGCGTCGCTCTCCGTCATGCCGAGATGGTCACGGAGATAGAGCGGCAACACGTTGAGAATGATGCCGAACGCGAAATAGGTTCCGAAGACCGCAAACCGGGCGGGGAAGCGCAGCGGCGTGCTGTTCTCCGCGCCCGATCGTTCTCCGCGTATCTGACGCGCCTCGCGGTGGAGATCGCTTTTGATTCTCGGCAGTCCGACCGACGCCGCAGCAATGAATAGGGCCGTTGCTCCGAGGAGCGCTATCGATACAAAAAGCGGCAGCAGACTCCCTGACTGGTAGAGCAATCCACCGAGAAACGGGCTTATGATCGTCCCCGTACTCCAGGACAGATTGTAGCGGCCGATGATCGATGAGAGCGCGCGTTGTTCCAGACCCGCCGAGAGCCAGCCCATGAGCGGGGGCCAGAAGAACGAAACTGCCGTGCCGAAACACGCGTAGAGCAGGAACGCCAACGCAAGTGAATTGAAGAGCGGTATGAGCGCGAGAGACACGGCCATCGTAGCCGCGGCGAGTATGAGCGAATGACGCGGCAACAACCGCATTGACAGCCGCCTGAGCGCGATACAGGAAAATGCGTAGGTTGCGGTCCAGGTGGCGGCGAACACCGAAACAAGCGCCGGTGGGGCTCCAAAGACATCACGAACGTAGAAGAGCAGCCCAATTGTGGCGATGCCGACTGCCGTGGATACCGCAAGCGTCGACGGGAGGATAACCCACTGTTTCCCGATAGCCGACATGAGGATGCTGAGACGTGGGTTCGCGGCGCCGGAGAGCGGAGCGGTACCGTCGCCCGGCGAACGATGTTTCACAGGAGTATTCCTTTGTGCTCCGACGCTCTCATGATAGCCGCTTGAAAACCCGCAGGCAAGCACGGCATGCCGGAGCGGCGAACAGGTGGAGGGGAATCCCTACTCTTTCCGATCTGCCCGCGCGAAGAGCGATCGAAACAGAGCTACAATTTCGTCGATCGGAAGGTCGAGAGTCGCGTCGCCAACGGTCAGCTCGAACGCCTGGATGTCGGGAATCGGCGTCGGCATCAGGCTGTTGAACAGCCACGTCTTTTGTGTCCGAGCTATCTCGAGCCCGGCCGCCTCCAGCCGTTCCCTGTTGCCGCGCAGGAAGAGGTGGCACATATTGACCTGCGGAGGATTTGGGACGCAGTCGATCCGGTCGAACTCGGAAAGCGCATGCGCGATCTCCACCGCCTTGTCCCGGTATTGCGACATGCGCGAAAGTCGCTTCTCCAATCCAGACCTGGCAGACAGCACATACGGAAACAGGCGCATCAGGTTCCCGCCGTGACGGCGCTGCCAGATCCGCGCTTCGGCAATGAAGTCTGCCGGGCCGGCAAGAACCGCCCCCGTGATTCCCCCAAGAATTTTGTAGAAAGATACGTACACCGAGTCGAACAGGCCGGCGATCTCCCGATACTCGCGCTGGTAGAACGGTTTGCACTCCCACAGTCGCGCACCGTCGAGGTGCAGTGCAACGCCGCGCTCGCGTGCCCAGCGAATCACAGCCAGGAGATCCTCCCACGCCGGCAGTCTCCCGCCGATTTCACGTTGCGGCAGCTCCAGAAGGAGCGCGGCAAGCGGATCGGCAACCCGGTCAAGATCGTCCCGGGTCAACAGGGTGCTCGGTGATCCAACCAGCACGCCGTGCAGACCGTGGAGAAGCTGGTAGCCTTTCTGTTCGTGCAGCTCCAGGTGGCAGGTCGGATGAAACGCCACATGCGGGATATGGCTGCGAT
>DATKUF010000278.1:0-3022 GCA_035530755.1 Spirochaetia bacterium
CGACTTCTTAGTCGGGACGCGACTTCTTAGTCGGGACGCGACTTCTTAGTCGGGACGCGACTTCTTAGTCGGGACGCGACTTCTTAGTCGGGACGCGACTTCTTAGTCGGGAAAGAACATACTTCGGTATACGGCTTTCACGTGGTCCGCAAGTTGCCCGACGTCGATGTGCTCCGCAACGCTGAGCACGGGTTTCCCACCCGCATACACGAGTACCGCCGGCAGGACGAAAACGGAGAACCTGCTCGCAGCCATAGGAATACGGTCGAGGCTGACGACGAGTCCCGACATTCGCGGGTGATTCTGAACGAGCCGTTCGATTTTCGGCTGAAGGTCGGCGCACGCGTCGCAGTCTGCGCGGGTGAAGAACAGCAGCGCCATTGGCTGCGCCTTGGCATTGTCCTGAATATCATCGAGAGTGTAAGCGTATTCCACGTTTCTTTATACACCCGGCGACGATGCGGGTCAACGGCTGTCCGGCGTCCGCCATTGAACCGGCGCGCAACATCAATATGCACGGCTTGCAAAGTCCTGCATCCTGGGTAATGCTATGGAAAAGACATCTGTATCGGAGTCACCGGGATGAAAAGGGCGGAAACGGGAATCGAAGAGTTCGTTGTGACGCGAACTCGACGGCTCAGCATTGCATTCATAGGAGTGCTCGGGGTCTCACTCCTCGTGCTCGGGCCGGTTTTCTTTTTTGTAGTCCGCAACCACGCTGCGGGTTACGGTGCGGTCGCAGGTATCGCGATCTGCCTCATCAGCCTCTTCCTGGTCCGCCGAGGCATGGCTAGAGTCGGGAACGCTCTTTTTTTCGGCGCGTGCCTTCTTATCGTGGCCGGCGTTGCCTGGGTCAGTCACGGTTCCGGCGAAGGATTCGCGGTGGTGCTCGTCAGCGTAGTGGGACTTTCTCTGGTCGTTCTGATTCCGGTGGGCATTCTCGTCACGCCGCCTGTCGCCGCCATCTATGCAGGGGGAATCTTCATTCTGCTTCTGCCTTCGATGATCCTCTCCGGCGACACTTCCATCATGCGACGCGTCCCTGTCTTTCTGGTAGTATACCTTTTTGCGGGAGCTATCAATTTCTCCATGAGCCGCATCCAGGACAGTCTTTTGCGGAAGGCATTGGCGGAAAGCGTTCGCAGCAACCAGGCCCTCGAGTCGGTCCGGGAAATGCTGCGTCGAGTGGATGCATTGCGGCTCCGGGTCGATGAGAGTCAACGATTGATCGGCGAGCAGCTCGATCAGATAAGTGAGATTGTCGGGACCTACACCACCCGCGTTATCGATGTTGCCGGCAGCTACGGTGAGGTTGCCGTCTCGGTAGCAAAGAGCCACGAGGAGCTTGGTCGTCTCGACGATTCGGTCCGAGTCATAACCACGAACGTGCGCTCGCAAAGTGATCTGGTTAAGAGCACCTTCAGTGCCCAGGAAAGAATCAGCTACGCTCTCACCTCGATGGGGGACCAGATCCAGTCGGCCGATGCGACGAATGCGATTCTCGCGAGCTCAGCGCAGTCGGGACGCGAGAACGTCAAGCTGCTGCTCGGCGTTATCGATGAACTGAAGGACTATCAGAAAAGGCTTGCGGTGGCGAATCAGACTGTTCAACGAATCGCCGCCCAGACGAACATCCTTGCAATGAACGCATCGATAGAGGCCGCGCATGCAGGGGATGCCGGGAGCGGGTTTTCTGTTGTCGCGAACGAGGTTCGCGTCCTTTCCGACGAATCGAACGCGAGGACGAAGGAGATTTCCTCGCTCATCCGGGGTATGACCGCTGCGATAGGCCGAGGGGTGGAGACGATCGGGAAAACCGGGGACTCACTCCTTGAAGTGGATCATCGTGCTGAATTGTCCCGGCCTATACTTCGTGAGCTTTCCGAAGGAATGACCACCAATCTGGCTGCGCTCGCCGCAATCGCCGACGACAGCCGATCGATTGTGAGAAGCGCCGCCGAAATCGGGGAATCGGCTTCAATTCAGGAGCAGGTCTTCGGCACGTACCGTACCACATTCAGAGCGCTGAGCGATCGGCTCAACGGCGCCGTCGCTCGGCTGCAGGGTCTTGAAAGCGAGTCTGAGCGGGCGCGAATGGTGATTTCGACGCTTGGCAGGATACGCGAAGAAAACGAGAAAATGAATATTCGTATTGCGGAAATTCTCGGATCAAAGGAGAATTGAGCCATGAGAAAAAGACCTGTTCGATTTTCTGTGCATCTGGTCGTGGTGATAATCGTTGCGGTGGTTTCGATGCCGCTTGCTGCGCAGGGTTCTACTCAACTGAAGGGGAACACCTCATCGTTGTCCGGGGAGAGCTCCGGATCGGCACAGGTTCCTGTGACCTCAGTGAGTCTGTTCTCCAGCGGGGTAGGCTACTTCGAGCGGCAGGGTTCCGTGAACGGGACCGGCGCGCTCCAGTTCAGTGTCGACGTCGCGAACATGGATGATCTGCTCAAGAGCATGATCCTGCGGGATCTGGATGGTGGAAAGATCCTTGGAATGAACTACGCATCCCAGGATCCGCTGTCGCGGGCCCTCGCGGCATTTGCGGTGAACCTTTCGGGAGATCCGTCGGTCGCCGAGATACTCAACCAGCTTCGCGGTGAAGAGGTGGTGATCACTGCAGGGGAGACGCTCCAGGGAAGCATTCTTGGGATAGAGTCGCGTCCGGTGAACGTTACAGGCACTTCCGAGTCGGCCGTCCCGCCGGTCCCGAAGGTCTTTGTCAATCTTTATACCGACCGCGGCGTACAGAGTGTCGCTCTCGACGAAGTGCGTGCGATTCGTTTCACTCGTCCGGACCTGGACCGCGAAGTGCGACTGGCGCTCAGCCTGATAGCGCAGAGCCGCAACAAGGACAAGAAACAGGTACTGGTTCGGTTCGAAGGGCAGGGGCAACGACGTCTCCAGATCGGCTACCTCCAGGAGACGCCGGTATGGAAGACTACATATCGGCTTTCTACCGATTCGAGCGGTCTATTCCTGCAGGGGTGGGCCCTCGTCGAAAACACTACCGACG
>DATKUF010000279.1:0-9817 GCA_035530755.1 Spirochaetia bacterium
TGGGCCAACTCAGCTTATTCGATCGCGATAACTGCCGCGATTTTTCCCATCTTTTTCAAGGGATTCGCCGCGAAGGGTCTCGAAAATTATCAGTCCACCTCTCTCCTGGCGTTCGGCAACTCGACCTACACACTGATCGTCGCAATTCTCGCGCCGATTCTCGGAACAATCGCCGACTACCGCTCCTACAAGAAGCGCTTTTTCGGCGGTTTCTTTCTCCTGGGGGTCCTCTCGACCGCCGGCCTGGCTTTCGTACAGCAGGGATTCTGGCTGCCTGCTCTGGTCGTCTACATCGCTTCAGCGGTCGGGTTTGCGGGTGCGAACGTCTTCTATGATTCCTTTATCGTCGATGTGACGCCTCGCGAAAGGATGAACTGGATTTCGGCGAGTGGTTTCGCATGGGGCTACATAGGCAGCACTATTCCCTTTGTTGCCGGTCTGTTCCTGATCACCAACTATAAATTGTTTGGTTTTGCCGACAGTACCCCTGCGGTTCGCATCGCCTTTCTGATCACCGCGCTTTGGTGGTTCTTCTTCACGATTCCCCTTTTGAAGAACGTGAATCAGACACACTACGTCGAAAGATCGTCACGGCCGGTGAGGGACAGTCTGCGGAGGATAGCCGCGACTATTCGCGACATCAGGCAGTTCCGGACGGTATTCCTCTTTCTCCTTGCCTATTTCTTCTACATCGACGGAGTGGATACCATCATCACGATGGCGGCGGCGTACGGAACGGACGCCGGGTTGCAGGCATCGACTTTGCTCATCATCCTTCTGGTAATTCAGATCGTCGCGTTCCCGTGTGCGCTTATCTATGGGAAACTCGCCGACAGGACTTCGGCGCGGTTCATGATTCTGGTCGGTATCGGGATCTATCTGGTTGTGACGGCTCTTGCATTCTTTCTGCCTGCGTTGCCGACAACCGGGGCAAAGACCGCGATGTTCTGGACCCTCTCCATGCTTGTTGCGACCTCGCAGGGGGGAATCCAGTCTATCAGTCGGTCCTACTACGGGCGGATCATTCCGAAAGACAAGTCCGCCGAGTTCTTCGGCTTCTACAACATATTCGGCAAGTTCTCGGCCATCATAGGTCCTCTCATGCTCGGACTCGGGACCGCGCTATTTCGCACCTCGCGCGCCGGGGTTCTCAGCCTCGTTATCCTGTTCATTGTCGGCGCAGCTTTGATGGTGCGACTCCCCGAACCCGCCGATTCAGAGGATTGACGGTGCCGAAGGAATTGACGCACTGGTACCTCGCTGCACGCTGCGCCGACCGGCTGGCCCTGTCTCGAACCGGATCCGTTCCTGGCGAGGTCCTGTCGCGCAACGTTGGCGCCTATTTGATCGGTGCGATAGCGCCGGACATTCTCTACTACGCCAGAAGGGCCGGTCGGTTTCGCGACGCGGCGGACAAAGTCCACGGGGCGAATGGCGAGAACAGCTACGGTTTCCTGTCGAGGTTGCTGCCCGGTCAGGCTGACTCGGGTGAACGGACCGGCAGCAGGGAAGGGATTGACCCAGGGCTCGAGCAGACTTTCTCTCTCGTCTGCGGAATTCTGACGCACATCGCCGCAGATGCGATGTTTCATCCACTTGTCTATTTTTATTGCGGATATTCGCAGGGTGAAGAGGTGGGAACGCAGGCGCCATCGGAGTCCACTGAGCGTCACTGGATATTCGAAACCTGCATGGATCTCTACGTTCGCAGTATGGAGGAATCCGGAGAAAGCCCCAGGCTCTCCGCAATGATTGGCTCCAGTAACGTCCAAAGAGCACTGTTGTGTAGAGACCTGTCACTTTACTTCTTCGGAGAGCCGCGCAAGCATCGTGTGCCGATTGAGCAGGCCCTCAGGCGGCATGCACGACTACAGCGAATCTTCGAAAGCCCGGTGGCTGCCCGCCTCCTTCGACTCGCCGCCCGGCGGAGGTCAGGGGTCACTCGGTTTCTGGGGCTCTCCTACCCGGCGCAGCGAGACAGGTCACTCGACGCGTTTCGCCGAACCATCGTGTACACTCACCCGGTTACCGGCGAAACGCAGCACGCCACGTTCGACGATCTGGTGGGACGTGCCGTTGACGCCGCTGTCGAGCGCATCGTTGCGCTCTGGGACGTGACCGTCAATCGCGGGTCCCAGGAGGATTTGGCTGCGTGGCGGGGTCCCTCTCTGGAAACCGGACTCATTGCGGAACCGGGGACGGCATCCGGTCGGTTGCATACGCGTTCGGACTTGTTCTCCTCTTTCTTGCCGTTCCGAACCGAGAAATCACGATAATCTCGAAAATCCGCATGAAACGACCCCGAGTTCCTTGACGTTTTTTTTTATAGGATATAGAATCTGACCATTCTTCCAAGGTAAAATAAGCAAATTTCTCGGGGGCACCACGAGAGATCTGTGCACGATATGTTACCGGCGCGTGCACCGCCAGCCGTACGAACACATTTCATCGGACTCAGATTCAGTCCGGTACGTGTGCCGCACGATACACGCCCGGGAACCGCAATACGGGAGTTCGTATGTCGCTTGCAACGTTTCGGAAGGGAATTCATCCTTCCTATCATAAGGACCTTTCGGCGGCGAAAGCTGTTGAGAGTCTACCGGTTCCGGAAATTGTAGAGATTCCCCTTCTGCAGCACCTTGGCGTTCCCGCCAGGATGTTAAAGGCGAAGGGGGAAACCGTTGTCCCGGGCGAATTGATCGCCGAAGCGTCCGGAATGATTTCGGCAAACATACACTCGTCGGTTCACGGCGAAATCAAACGAATAGTTCAACGGCCCCTGCCCGGCGGACGGCTGTGTGACTACGTGGAGATCGCCGTCGATCGCGAGAAAACCGACGCACACCGATGGGAACGAAAGGAGTTGGATCTTTCGACCCTCGACCGGGACTCCGTGAACCGGCGCATCCGCGATGCGGGAATCGTCGGGATGGGCGGAGCTACGTTTCCGACAAACGTGAAACTCACTCCGCCGCCGGGCGCCGAAATCGATACCCTGGTGGTAAATGGCGCCGAATGTGAGCCCTACCTCACCTGCGACCACAGGCTCATGGTTGAAAACGCCCGCGGTATTCTCGACGGAATACGGATCATTCAGCAGGTGCTGGGCTTCAAGAGCATCATCTTCGGCATTGAAAACAACAAGCCCGATGCAATTGCGGCCGTTCGATCCGCGCTCGACGCATATAAGGACTTGCCGCTATCAGTCGTTCAGCTTGCCGTGAAATATCCGCAGGGTGGTGAAAAGATGCTTATCTACGCGGTGACCGGCCGCGTCGTTCCCGCGGGCAGTCTTCCCCTTGACGTGGGAGTGGTTGTATCGAATGTACAGACGCTGAACGCGATCGGGGAGGCATTTTACTACGACAAACCGCTTGTCGAACGCATCCTCACCGTTTCCGGTGACGGTGTCACCGAAGCGCGCAATCTGCGCGTGCTGGTCGGCACGCCGATCAAGCATGTCGTCGAGTACTGTGGCGGATACGCCGATAGCACCGACAAGATCCTGTTCGGCGGGCCGATGATGGGCATCGCGGTTCCGACTCTTGATTACTCGGTGATGAAAGGGACATCGGGTCTGCTTTTCTTGAGCTCGCGCGAGGTTCCTGAGGAGAGTCCGTGTCTGCACTGCGCGCGTTGTGTCGACGCGTGCCCGATGAATCTCATGCCCTTGAAGCTCGCAGCGTACGCGAAAGCGAAGATGTTTGCTGAAGCAAAGGCGCTGAACGTGAACGATTGTTTCGAATGTGGAGCCTGTGCGTACAGCTGTCCGGCAAAGATCCGCCTGGTTTCGTGGATCCGCTACGCGAAGAACTACATTCGGGTTAAGAAAATCTAGCGGGAAGTATCCGGGACCGAACCATACTCCCGTCCCGGTTGTGCTTCCGTTGGCCGCCGCTTGAGAAGGAGTCCATCCAACATGAGCGATAAAAGAGAGGGGTTTCTCTTAACTTCCTCCCCACATCAGTTTTCCCCGGCGAGCACGCCGCAGATAATGTACACGGTGGTGCTTACCTTGCTGCCCGCCATGATCATGTCGGTGCTGTTCTTCGGCGCCTCCGTGCTGCTGCTTTACGTTCTCGGCGTGGGCGCGGCGATGGCGACCGAGGCGGTCTTCAAGCTCGTACGAAAACAGAGCTGGCGCAGTTCCCTCGACGGCAGCGCCGTTATTACGGGACTATTGCTGGTAATGTCGCTTCCGCCGAATGTTTCGCCGCTGCTTGTGGTGCTCGGCTCGGTTGTGGCGATCTTCGTCGGCAAGGAAGTTTTCGGTGGGCTGGGCGCGAACGTGTTCAATCCCGCGCTCGTCGGACGAGCCTTCCTTGCGGCAGCTTACCCGGTGCCCATGACCACCTGGATGGCTCCGCATGCGGTATTTGGTTTTCTCGCGGGCGCAGACGCGACGAGCGGGGCCACGCCGCTTTCGTCGGCCAAGTTCGAGCATACCTTCGAGTCCGTCGGCCGCCTGTTTTTCGGCCAGACCGGCGGAAGTATCGGTGAGACCTGCGCGTTGTTCATCATGATCGGCGGTCTCGTCCTGATTGCCCTGCGAATCTCGCGATGGCGCATAGTCGCCTCGTATCTGGGGACCGTGTTCGTGTTCGGCGGAATCTTCTGGCTCATCAACCCGCAGATTTACCCCAGTCCGATTTTCGATCTTTTTGCAGGCGGACTCATGCTGGGCGCCTTCTATATGGCGACGGACATGGTGACCACGCCGTATAGTCATCTGGGCGGCTTCATTTTTGGTGTCGGTGCAGGCATTCTGGTTGTGGTGATTCGTCTTTTCGGCGGCTTTCCCGAAGGTGTGATGTACTCCATTCTGCTCATGAATTCGATCACCCCGCTTTTAAATCGTTCAATCAACAACAGAGTCTTCGGCGCGAAACCGAGTCGGACCGAGGGGGCCAAATCATGAAAAAAATGGTTGTGGTGCTCACGGTCGTCATGGTGCTCGCCGGACTGATACTGGCATCCGCTTACACGGTGTTCCAGCCGGCTATTGCGCGCAACCAGGCGCAGGCGCTCTCCGATTCCCTTGCCTCATTGTTCCAGGGTACCGAAAAGCTGACATTCGACCGGCTGAAGACCGACAAAATGGAGATCTATTCGGCCATGTCGGGCGCAGGAAAACTCGCGGGATACGCGGTCCGAGTGGTCGGATCCGGATACGGAGGGCCGATCCAGATGCTGGTGGGCGTCAGCCCCGACCTCAAGACTATCGTTGGACTTCAGGTGGTGGAGAATATCGAAACACCGGGACTCGGCGGGCGAATCACGGAGGATGCGTTCAGGAATCAGTTCCAGGGCCTCGATCCGGCGAAGGAGATCACCTATGTGAAGAACCAGCAGCCGGACAAGAACAAGAACCAGATCGAGGCTATAACCGGCTCGACTATATCGTCGCGCGCGGTAACCACGGCGCTCAGCGGTACGCTCGAGGAAGCCCTCGCGGTGATCAAGGAAGTCGGCGCGTCGACGGCCGCCAAATAGCGCGCTTAGAAAGCTTGGAGATACCATTATGGCAGACAAATCAATATTGGCCGAATTCACGAAGGGTTTTGGCAAGGAGAACCCTACCTTTGTTCAGGTACTCGGGATGTGTCCGACCCTTGCTGTTACCTCATCGGTAGCCAACGGTCTTGGGATGGGGCTTGCCACCCTGTTCGTATTGTTTTTCTCAGTTCTCATGACCGCGCTTATCAAGAAGGTTGTCCCCGACGGTGTTCGAATCGCTGTCTACACCGTCGTGATCGCAACGTTTGTCACGATCGCCGATCTGTTCATGCGAGCCTATGTTCCGCCTCTGTCGAAGGCGCTCGGTCCCTACGTTCCGCTTATCGTGGTCAACTGTATCATCCTCGGCCGGATCGAGGCGTTCACGACCAAGAATCCGATCGGCGCGTCGCTGGTGGACGCCCTGGGGATGGGCGCCGGCTTCACGACCAGCCTTCTCGTCATCGGAGCCGTGCGGGAGATTCTTGGAAGCGGTCAGCTCCTGGGGCATCAGATTCTTGGTCCGGGGTTCCATCCGCTTCTGGTGATGATTCTGCCACCCGGTGCGTTCCTCACGCTTGGGATTCTGATGGCGGTGTTCAACGCCGTAAAGAATCGAGAGACGGTCGTCGTTGTCGGAGGGAACTGAAATGAGCATACTCCTCATCGCGATTGCTGCGGTTGTCGTCAACAATTTTGTGCTCACATACTTCGTGGGTATTTGCCCGTTCATTGGAGTTTCCAAGAAGATCGACGCGGCGCTTTCGATGGGCATCGCCGTGACTTTCGTTATGACCCTCACCTCGATTGTGACCTGGTTTATCACCGACCTGATCCTCGTGCGTTTGAACATGCCCTATCTGGAATATGTCGCCTACATCGTCGTGATTGCCGCGCTCGTCCAGCTTGTCGAGATGTTCATCAAAAAGACCTCTCCCGCACTGTACAAGGCGCTCGGGATCTACCTGCCGCTCATCACGACGAACTGCGCCGTTCTATTTGTTGCGCTGTTGCAGGCAATGCGAAACTATAATTTCATTCAGGCGACGGTTTTCGGATTCAGTGCGGGAGTCGGCTTCGCAGTTGCGATTGTGATCATGGCCGGGATCCGCGAACAGATTGAGATTGCGGATGTTCCAAAGCCCTTTCGCGGAGCTGCGATCACCCTGATAACCGCATCCATTCTTGCGCTGGCGTTCATGGGTTTTTCCGGGCTCATTGCCGCGTGAGTGTAGCGCCGAAAACTGTGCCTTTCGCCTTTCTTGCCAGGGGGTTTGTATGACAGTACTGCTTGCAGCGGGCTTGATGGGACTCATCGGTCTGCTTTTTTCAATAGGTCTCGGGATAGCGAGCAAACGCTTCGCCGTCGAAGTCGATCCGAAGATCGACGGGGTCGAGAAGACGCTTCCCGGGGTGAACTGCGGCGGCTGCGGCTATGCGTCTTGCGCAATGTACGCCGAGGCGGTCGCATCAAAGGGGGCTCCGGTAGACCTCTGTGTCGTCGGAGGCGCGAAAACGGCCCGCGAGGTTGCCCACGTGATGGGCGTCGCGGTATCCGGAGAAGAGAAGGACAAAATTGTCGCCGTCGTATTCTGCCAGGGCGATTCGGAAGCGTCCGCCTTTCCCGGCGAGTACCGCGGTATCAAGGATTGCGCCGCCGCTGTTTATTCGCAGGATGTATCGAAGCGGTGCAAGTATGGCTGCGTCGGTTTGGGCTCCTGCGTGGCAGCGTGTCCGTTTGACGCGATTCATCTGAGCGCGACCGGTATCCCGTTTGTCGACGCGGAAAAATGCACAGCGTGCGGGAAATGCGTCGCCGCGTGCCCGCGAAACCTGATTGAGCTGCACCCGCTCAAGCATGACGCTTTCGTCTACTGCAAATCCCAGGACCCGGGTGTGATCTCCCGAAAAGTATGTAAGAAGGCCTGCATTGCCTGCAACATCTGCGTGAAGGCAGCGGCGAACGACAACAACGCCGATGCGGTCCGCTTGGAGGGAAATCTCGCCGTGGTCAATACAAAAGCGTATGCGGCGAAAGCCGAGTACGGGGCCAAGTGTCCGACGAAGAGCTACGGAACCTACATCAACATAGTGAACAAAGACCGGGTGCTCGGTCGCCAGAGCGTCCCCGCCCAGCCTGTCGAGGTCGGCGCCGTTTCTGCCGAGGGATCAGGCGAAGGCGAGGGGCCCGGCGATGATTGAGGAGCTTGCGACAGTCGAAAGCATCGGCACAGACCAGATGGAACTTCGCGTTTCACATCCCGAACAGTGTGAGAGCTGTGCGATCCGTGGGAATTGTTATGCGGGGCTTGATCGGACGGCAGAAGGCGGCTCGGGAACCGAGTTGACCGAACGACACCTTTCGGTACCGCGTGAGAACGGGATATGCGTCGGTGATCAGGTCCGGGTCACGATTGAGAACACCTCAATACTCGGTCTCTCTGCGCTCATCTACGGTGTTCCCCTTGCCGGATTGCTCGTCGGGATAATCACCGGGTACTATGCGTTGTTTGTCTCACTGCATGAACTTGGGAGAACACTCGGTTCGCTTGGCACCGGGCTTGCTATTATGGGAACTTGCGCAATGGTCGTGCGATTGATTGGAAAGCGCATCACTTCCAACATCGCCTACCGTACCGAGCGCATATAGCGCGGACCGTCGGACCGCGTGGAAAAGCTGTCGTATTCCGCACAACCGGCACAATATTGACTCGGTAACCGGGTAGAAACTACACTGCGAATTGGAGGATTTTATGAAAGCTATGGTAGATGCAGACACCTGCACCGGCTGCGAACTGTGCACCACCGTTGCCCCGGACGTATTTGAAATGGATGGCGACGTGGCGAAATCCGTCGGCGATGTACCGGCCGGATCAGAAGACAGCGCGAAAGAAGCAGCCGAATCCTGTCCCGTCGAGGCGATCAGCCTCTCTTGAAATGGGCCGGCTGCCCAGACGCCCGAATGCATTTCTGCCGGGGTGTCATTGCCCCGGCATCGATGCTCCCGCGACCGCCAGCAGGACAGACAGCAGTTTGCTCTGCTCCGAGTCAGCGCGGGAGGTAAGGACTACCGGGACGCGCGCTCCGGCAACAATGCCCGCAACTTTTGCCCCCCCAAACAACGTAAGGCTTTTGTAGAGCACATTTCCGGCTTCCAGATTCGGCAGGAGTAGGATGTCCGCGTTGCCGGCAACCGGACTTGCGACACATTTTATCTCCGCGGCCTCGGTTGAAACCGCGACGTCAAATCCGAACGGGCCCGCGATTTCGACGTCGCCGAGTTGTTCGACCAGGGCTCCTTCCTCGTTCCGCCTGACGATTTCCGCGGCATCCACCGTGCTCTGAATCTTCGGGCTTACCTTCTCCGATGGAGCCACGCAGGCGATATTCGGTCGCGAAATGCCGAGGCTGCGTGCGACCCAGACCGCGTTCTGCACAAGCACGATCTTCTGCTCGAGACCGGGTGCCACATTGATCGCCGCGTCGGTGACGATGAGTATTTTGTGGTACGCCGGTATTTCGAAAACGGCGACGTGACTGATGAGCCGTTGTTCATCAATAAGCCGGTACTGATGGTTGAGAATCGCACGCGTGAAGTCGGAGGTCTGTACGAGTCCCTTCATGAGAATGTCGGCTTTCCCCGACGAAGCGAGCTCCGCGGCTTTGGCGCATGCAGCAATCGGATCTGTTTCTGGGATGAACTCGGCTGTGCCGATCGAAACTCCGCATGCAGCTGCTGTTTTTTCGATCTTTTCGCGGTCGCCGATCAGGATAAAGTCTGCGATCATCTGATCGCTCGCCTCGGCAATGCAGCGAATGATCTCTTCGTTTTCCGCCATCGGAACCGCAATCACCCGGCGAGCTGATCTTGGACCATCGGATCCGTCCCGGGAGGTCCCGGCAGAGGCGTCTCGCGTCAAGCGGGCGGCATTTCGAAGCAGAGTTTCGAGATCCACGGCTCTTTCCACAACAGGCACCTTCTTCAGTAGTCAAGCGCCACTGCTTCGCCGACGAGCACACCGTAGGCAGCCCGAGCGAGCGAAATCATTTCCCGTTCACCCGGGATTACGTCAACCGGCGCGAGGTAGGAAACGCGCGATGTTATGCTCCGGACGACACGCCGGTTGTTGGCCATACCGCCGGTGAGAACGATCAAATCCACGCGTCCGCTGAACACCGCACCCAACATGGCGATTTCCTTGCTGATCTGATAGCACATCGCATCGACCACCGACTCGGCAAGGCTGTCGCCCTCTACGATCCTCTTCTCGATATCTGTCAGATTGTTGGATCCGCAATAGGCGACAATACCGCCGCGGCC
>DATKUF010000280.1:0-6323 GCA_035530755.1 Spirochaetia bacterium
GAAGTGAGGTTCGGCTTGATCCCGGCAAATGTGCTCCCCTATCTTCTTCGCTGGCGAATGAGCCCGCAGAAGGCCAGATACCTGGTCCTCACGGCGCGACGACTTTCGGCAGCGGAGGCGGCGGGTATGGGCCTGGTGGACGAAGTCTGCTCCTCTGAAACGCTTGAAAAAGAGGTACGGGCACTGGTGAAGGGGCTCCTGCGGTCGAGCCCTTCGGCGATCGAAGCCGGAAAACGGGCCACCGCCGAATGGGCGGATCTTTCGCGAAACGACGCAATCGAGCGTGCGGTGGCGCTTCTTGAATCGCTGGTAAATGATCCGGTGACGCAGGCGGACATTGCCGGCTTCGAGTCCGGGGATCTGCCGCCCTGGTTCGCTGCTTACAAGCCGGCAATTCCGCTCGCTGGAACCCCGCAGGTTCCAACCGGGTTGGCCGAAGAAGCCGAATCGGCTCCGACTCGAAAACAGACAGACGGCGAGGAGAAATAGCACATGGTTCAAAATAGCGCGGAGCGACGCCTTGTCGGCTGGTCGATAGACGAGAAGGGGATCGCTCGTATTCTCATGCGCGATGAAGCGGGTCGGAACACCTTCTCCGGCGATTTCGTCGACGAGTTTGTGGAAGCCCTTTCGGAAATCGAAAGAGCCGGTAATGTCCGAGTTTGCATCGTGGAAGGTCTGCCGGACGTGTTCTGCGGCGGCGCAGACAAGCAGTCCCTGCTCGACCTGTGTGATGGCAAGAGCGTGGTGAAAGATCTTGTGATCAGCGAGCGGCTCTTGAACGTACCCTTTCCGATGATAGCTGCGATGGAAGGCCACGCGGTGGGCGGCGGACTCGCAGTAGCCGTTTGCTGCGATATCGTTCTTGCCGCACGGGAGAGCCGGTACGGTGCGGTATTCATGTCCATGGGCTTTACCCCGGGAATGGGAATCACCACGTTGCTGCAGGAACTGGTTGGTCCATTCCTCGCAAACGAAATGATGTTCACCGGAAAGCGCTTCCGGGGGCGCGAGCTGGAAGGCAAGGGAACGAACATCAACTACATCCTTCCGCGTGCACAGATCGCTGACCGAGCTTACGACGTGGCCGTGCAGATAAGCGAAAAGAACCCGAAATCAGTCGCTCTGCTCAAGTACACCCTCAGCGCACGCAAGCGAAAATTACTGATTGACGCGCGTTTGCAGGAAGACATGATGCACCGCATCAGCTTCGGGTATCCGGAAACAAAGAAAACCGTCCTCGACCTCTATGCGCAGTGAGAATCGGGACCGGAGGAATAAGCTATGGTAAAGATCGATCTTGGCGGCAAGTCCGCGTTGATTACCGGCGGCACCCGTGGTATCGGGCTGGCTGCGGCGCTCGAGCTCGGAAAGGCCGGCGTGCGTACCTATCTCACCTACAAGTGGGGCACCGCAGACGAAGGTGAACTGTTCGCGCAATTTGAGCGCGAGGGCGCACCGCGTCCGCTGCTCGTGCAGGCCGATGTTTCAGTCGACGAGGACACCGACCGGGTAATGGAAGCTATCGCTGCCGTCGAATCCCGGGTGGACTTTTTCATCAGTAACGTTGGTTTCGCAGCAACTGTTCGTTCGCTGGACGATTACAAGAAGCGGTCGCTTTTCAAGACACTCGAATATTCGACGTGGCCGCTTGTCGCATACACGCAGAAGATCCACGCCCGATTCGGGTCGTACCCTGAAAAGATCCTCGGAATCTCCTCGGACGGCCCGGACCACTTCTACCAGGGCTACGACTTTGTAGCCGCCTCCAAGGCGCTTCTCGAGTTCTTTTCCCGGTATCTTTCGATCCACCTGTTTGCCGAAGGAACGCGCGTCAACGTGATACGGTTCGGTACGGTCAAGACCGACTCGTTCGACGCGATCTTTGGCGAGGAGTACTTCGAGTACATCCGTGCAAGCGGCGCCGACGAACGGATGATTCTCGACCCGCAGACGTGCGGGAAAACCATCCTGGCCATGTGCAGCGGTCTGCTCGATGCGGTCAACGGTCAGATCATCTCGGTTGACTACGGATTGCCGTTTCAGGATAATACGATGATGCGATATCTTTCGTCCCGCAAATCTGCCGGCGATTGACGCAATTCCGCACTGCCGCGTCAAGCGGTCCGAATTCACGTAACATCATAACAGGGAGGAGTGTTGAATGACGAAGGAAAAAGTAATTGAGGTAATTAAGAGAAATATCGTCGACAATCTCGATGATCTTGAAGAGGAAACCATCGATCCCAAGAAGTCGATGAAAGATTATGGCGCCAACAGCCTCGACATGATTGAGGTTGTATCGACTTCAATGCGCGAGCTCAACATAAAAATCCCGCGCGCGGAGCTTGCAGACATAGCTACCATTGAACAACTGGCCGACAAGTTCATGGAGTATGTCGACAAACAGGAATAGACATGCACGATATTCTCAACTACAGTCTCGCCGACTTCTTTTTCAACGACAACAAGAATGTGCTCAAACCGCCTACGGACTTTACTGCCTGGATCAACGATCCCAGGGTCCGGCACGGATACAGTTTTTTCGAGCAGCAGCTTCTGGCTGCACCGCGGGTTGCCACCGAGATTCTCAGCAATCTCGACCATAAGAAACGCGACATCATCAACCTGACCTCTTACAACTACCTGGGGCTTTCCACCCATCCTGAGGTGCTCCAGGCGGCCAGAGAGGGGCTCGAAAAATACGGCCTCGGAGCCTCCGGAGCGCCGCTTCTTTCCGGCACGTTTGACCTTCACGTGAAGTTTGCAAAAATGCTTGCCGAGTTTAAGCAGAAGGAAGACTGCATTCTCTATTCTTCCGGTTTCGGCGGAAACGTGGGCGCCATTCAAGGTCTGATGCGCAAGGGCGACGTGTTGATCCTCGACGAAAAGTGCCACAAAAGCCTCGTCGACGGCGGGACACTTGCGCAGACGAAAACGATGTTCTTTGACCACAACAACATCGAGAGCCTCGAACAGATGCTCGAAAAGAGCAAGGACAAGCGCGTTCTGGTCGTCGTCGAGGGCGTATATTCGATGGACGGCGACCTGGTGGACCTTCCGAATATTGTGAAGGTTTGCCAACAGTACGACGCGCCAATCTATATCGATGAAGCACATTCCACGCTCATGTTCGGAAAGCACGGCCGCGGAGTCGCGGAGCACTTCAACCTGGAAAAAGAAGTCGGAATTTCATTTGGAACGCTCAGCAAGTCCTTCGGGGGTGTCGGTGGATTTGTCTGTTCGAACGCCGACACCATCAAGTATCTCAAAGGGTACTCCTCACCGTGGAACTTCTCCTGTGCGCCGTCGCCGCCGGTTGTAGCCGGATTGATAAAGGCGCTTGAAGTCGCCACCCGAGATTCGACTCTGCGCGACAAACTCTGGCAGAACACAGCCTACCTAAAGAAGCATCTTCTGGAGATGAAGCTTGATCTGGGAGGGACCGAGAGCCAGGTCATCCCGATCATCATCGGACCCTCAGGGGAGAAGCTTATGGGCTTCGCCGAGCAGATGCAGAAGCGCGGATTGTTCCTCCAGCCCGTCGATTTTCCTGCGGTACCGGCGCACGTGCGTCGATTTCGCATGTCAGTTTCATCGCAACTCACTCAGGAAGAGATGGACAAGACGCTGAACATAATCGAGGACGTTGTGGTGAAGGGGCTTTGTTCGTAGTGGGCAGTGCAGCAACGGAGGAGGTGGGGGAGCTTCTTCGCCGTTTTCGCAAGAAGCCGCTTTTCGATCCCGAGTTGCTGCCCGACCAGGTTGACTATGGTCCAGAGGTCGTGCGGAACCTCATTCCGCACCGGCCGCCGGTTCTGTTCGTCGATCGGGTGAGCGGGATAGATCTTCGTGAGCTTCGAATCGCCGGAGAACGGTTCATGGATCCGGTTGATCCGGTCTTCTCCGGACATTTCCCGGGCCACCCCATCTTCCCCGGGACATTCCAGATAGAGGCTGTTGGGCAGCTGGGCCTTTGCCTGCACTTCTTTCGCTCCCAGGGAAGCTCGGCTCCGCCTTCGGAACCTGTTGCTCTCTCAGTTCGCGCTACACGCGTCCTGGGAGCGTACTACGGGGAGCCGGTTCCTTCGGGAGTTCGCGCCGTGCTTGTCGCACAGGTTCTGCAGGTTGACAGCTATTTTGCCGCCATGGTAGGTCAGTGTCTGGTCGACGGCAAAGTAGCCAGCGTCAGTGCGGGTGAAGTTCTATTTCTCGAACCGTGAGAGTACGATTGCAGCGTTGTGGCCTCCGAAGCCGAACGCATTCGACAAAACATTGCGAATCTTGTCCGTCTTCATCGTCTCCTTAACCACGTTCAACTTCACGTCCGGATCCTGATTAAAGACATTGAGCGAGGCGTGCACGATTCCACCGTCGATTGCCAGAATTGCGGCCAACGCCTCAGTCGAGCTTGCGCCGCCAAGCAGGTGACCTATCATGGATTTTGTGCTGTGCGCAAGGACCGTTTGCGCGTAAACGCCAAGCGCCCTGTTTATCGCGATGCTTTCGATCCGGTCTCCCATTTGAGTAGAAGTACCGTGGCAGTTGATCAGATCAAGCTTGTCGTGGCTCACTCGTGCGTCAGCCAGCGCCGACTGTATGCATTCAGCTGCACCGGCAGCCTCGGGGTGCGGGGCGACCAGGTCGTACGCGTCACCGGTGAAACTGAATCCGGTAAGTTCGGCGTAGATCCGCGCGCCACGTTTGACTGCGTGCTCCAGATCCTCGAGACAGAGCACGGATGCCCCCTCGCCCAGCACAAAACCGTTGCGATCCCGATCGAACGGACGGCTTGCGGTCTCCGGCGAATCGTTCCGCGTAGAAAGCGCAAGGATGTTTCCAAAAGCGCCTATGCCGATCTGGGTGGCGACCGCTTCGCTCCCGCCGGCGAACATCGCATCGGCCATCCCGCTGCGAATCATCATCGCGGCTACACCGATTGCATGGTTGCCGGTGGCACACGCGGAGTTCACGGAAAACGAGGGACCCATCAGCCCTGCTTCCTGCGAGAGATAGGCGCTTCCGGTGTTCGGGATTGCGTTGACGATGTAAAACGGTGAGCCGTTTGACAGGCCATTCTGAAGCATGCGGGGAATATTGTCGGTGTGCGCACCGAGCCCGCCCGCGCCGCTTCCGATTATGGTTCCGTATCGGAAGGGAGCCTTGTCAATATCCAGACCGCTGTCTTTGACAGCCTGCAGCCCGGCCACCGTGGCCAGGATCACGAACCGGTCGAGTCTCCGAAACATCTTTTTTGAGCTGAAGTACTCTGCGACATTTTCAGGCAGATCCACTTCTGCGGAAATCTGCACGCTGAAGTCCCCGAGGTCGACGTTTTTTGACCGACGAACGCCGCTTTTGCCTGCTTCCAGGTTGGTCCAGAACTCGGCCACGGTGTTCCCCGTGGGATTGATGGTCCCCAACCCGGTGATGACTACACGCCGGTCACCCGCCGGACGCCGGTACTCTGTTGTGTGTCCCGTCACTGTCTATCCTTTGTTGTTAGGAATTGTCGGTCTGGCCCGCAGGCTCCATGAAACAGCCTTACGCCGCTGTTGTCAAGCCGTTTTTGTCTCGGCCGCCGACCGAATTCCCCGGCGCCGTGCTTTACAACCGGTCGCGGATGGTCGATAGTGGAATTGATGAAAAGCCCTCTCGTGCCGGCGCCGGTGCACAGACTTGGCGGCGGGAACGTCCATGTGTGGATTCTCGATCTGGCCGTGCTCGGTCGGCAGGAAGTGGAGCTCCTCAAATACCTGGATGAATCCGAACGCGACCGAGCCCGGAGATTTATATCGAGTCGCGAGTCTGAACGGTTTTCACTTTTTCGTGCGGCTTTTCGCCAGATGCTCGGGTGGTACGCCTCGTGCGACCCACGCCGGTTGGAGCTCGTGCGAAACCGTAATGGAAAGCCCGCGGGCCGAGTGATCGAGTCTGGAGGGGGGAGCCGCGACCTTTCGAATCTGGCTTTCAACTATTCGCACTCACACGATTTCGCAGTTTTTGCCATCGCGCGCGTCGCGGATCTTGGAGTCGATGTGGAAAAGGTGAGACTTCCCAACGCAATCGCCACCCTGATGGAGCATTTTTTTCTGCCACAGGAAAGCGCAGTCGTTCTGGCCTCCCCGCCGGAATCTCAGGGAGAATTATTCTGCCGACTCTGGACGCGCAAGGAGGCTGTAGTAAAAAGCTTCGGCGGAAGTCTCGCAGAATGGATCGGTGTGATCGATGTCCACGGCGAAGCAGACCAGCTGATTCTCCGTCACGCACAGCTTCCAACGCTCCATCTTCGTGACATACCGGTCGTCTCCGGCTATTCCGCG
>DATKUF010000281.1:0-3002 GCA_035530755.1 Spirochaetia bacterium
GGCCAATCGGATCAAAGAACTCGTAGGAATCGTTTCTGTTCAGGAAATCCTCAGCGTTCAGGCCTCCGGCCGCGGCTTCGCCGAGTATTTCGCCGCTTGCGAAAGCGCCGGCGGCGTCGGTCGGTCCGTCGGTACCGTCAGTGCCTGCACTCAGAAAGTAAACGCCGTCGGTATCCGCGGGTTGCTTTTCCATTTCGCAGAGGAACGAGAGCGCCATCTCCTGGTTTCTACCGCCCTTCCCGCTGCCTCGGATCGAAACGGTGGTCTCCCCGCCGGCAACGATGCAGGCTGGAGGTTCGGCAAGGAGCGACCGTTTACGGATGTCCTTCCCGATTCCCAGATAGAACTTTGCGATCTCCCGGGCTTCGCCGGAGATCTGCGATGAGAGCACCGTCGTGTGGTAGCCCAGCTCAACGGCCCTGGCGCGCGCGGCGAGGAGCGCCTGCGCATTCGTGCCGATGAGTACGTTGGATACCTTTCCGAACAGCGGATCGCCCGGCTTGGGAGTCTCCGGCAGCTTCCCGATCGCCCCTTCGTTCAGGAGACGAAACGCATTTTCCGGAAGTCGCTTTTCCAGACGGTAACGACCGACAATGGCGAGGGCGTCCGCGTAGGTGGTGCTGTCGGGCGCGACGAGCCCTGATGCGATAGCGTCAAGATTGTCACCTACTACATCGGAGAGAATAAGGTTGATCGAAGTTGCCGGGTATATCGCTGCCGCTAGTCGACCGCCCTTCACGCTGGAAAGGTGTTTGCGAACGCAGTTCACCTCATGGATGGTGGCTCCTGAGGCAAGCAGAAGCCTGGTGACCTCCTGCTTTTCAGCGAGGCCGAGGAGGTGGCCCGCCTCATTGAAAGGAGAACAGAGCAGCGCGGACCCACCGCCGGATATCAGGGTGATCACGAGAGTCCGCTCGTCGGCCGAGCGGGCTATCTCGACGATTCGCCGCGCCGCCTCGACCGAGCGATTGTCGGGGACGGGGTGACCTGCGATGACCGTCTCGATCCTGGTCAGTTTCTCGACGTGGGGATCCCTTACGGCAATGAGACCGACATCGATCCGGTCGCCGAGGACCTCTTCAACACCGGCCGCCATTTTTGCGCCGGCTTTCCCGCCGCCGATCACGACCAGCCGACGGAACTTCTGCAGATCGATCGAAATATCTTCAGTTTCGGTTTCCACCGAAAGACGATTTCCCCGCAGCTTCAGGCGATCGGTCATCATCGAGCGAGGATCGACCCGTGCAACGGCGGCACTGAAAATCGCAGCAAGATCGTCAAATGGCTGATTCATCCCCGTTTCGTCTCCCCGGCCCGTTTTTCGGCCTCTTCGAGATTGCGAACTATGGCGGGAATTGAGGAGTAGGCGCGTGCGCGGGTGAAACAGCTCACCGCGTCTGTCTGTCGCGCGGGATCTTCCATGAACACGCTGCCGAGATTGTTCCATGCCTGGAAGTTGGTCGGATCCTGCTGGACCGCGAGTTCCAGCATTTCCCTCGCCCGCTCAAGCTCCCCGCTTTTCTGCTGAAGGACCGCCGCCTCGAAGCTGCGATGACTTTCCTGGACTGCGGCGAACGAGCTTTCACGGGAACAGATTTTCACGCGTTCGCGGAGAAGCGTTTTGTCCACTTCATCCTCGCTCTCTTTCAGCGCTGCCGAGTACCACTTCGACGCTTTTTCCCTATCACCCCAAATGTAGTACAGATCACCGAGGGTCCGCGAGCGGAGGTAGCTGCCGCCGAACAGCTCGCGATCGCGAAGAAAGTACGCTTCAGCCTCCGCGTACTGCCTGAGTCCGAGCTTTACGAGTCCCATGTTGTGATCCGCACCCAGTCGGTCCGGCTCGTCGCTTTTAAGCCGGAGAAAATACTTTTCCGCCCGCTCATAGTCACCGGTGACGAAGGCATTGAGGGCAAATCGCTCCACGATTTTTCGTCGTATTGACAGCACGCGTCTACTCCGTTGTTTTCAAGCATGACCTCTCAGGCAGCCGAGTTGGAGAAGTTCTCCCGGACCACCTGAGAGGATGAGCGAAAGCTCCGTTCCGAAAATACTGCTAATGGATGAAGATCGACAAAATCGCTACAAAGACAAAGGCTACGACGCCCTCGATCAGTGTCGCCGTCGTATAGGTCTTATAGGCAGTTGCGACCGGCATGTTCGAGAATTTCGAGACGACCCAGAAGTAGGAATCGTTCGCGTGCGACACAACCATCGACCCGGCGCCTATGGCGAGCACAGTCAATGCAGGATTCAGACCCATCGGCGCAAGAAGCGGCACCATGATTGACGCAGTCGTTATGATGGCGACGGTCGAAGAGCCCTGCGCCGTCTTCAACGCGGCCGAAATGAAGAAAGGCAGGAGAATTCCCAGCGGCAGGCCCGCGAGGTTGGCGTTGATGAAGGCCGCCATCGGAGAGGCTTTCAGTATCGCGCCGAAGGAACCGCCGGCGCCGGTGATTACCAGGATAATCGCGGCGTTCTTGATCCCCTCTCCGGCCCACGAGTCCGCGGCAGTCCGCAGCTGATCTTTGCGCACGAGCGTCAGCGCAATGAATACACCGAGCATCAGTGCGGTGACCGGATCGCCTATGAAAGTAATGAACTTCGCAAGGCCGCCGGCGCCGAACGGCTTGGTCGGATAGGCTGCTATCGACGAGAGAAGGATCAGCAGGATAGGAATGAGCAGCGGCAGAAACGAATGAAAAGCGCCGGGAAGTTTCCCGTACTGCTTTACCAGATCGTCGTAACTTTCGGCGAGTTCCGCCGGGATATCATAGCGTTTCGCAAACTTTGTAGCCCAGATAAGACCGGAAATCATTGCCGGAATTGCCACAATCAACCCCAGTCCGATGACGGTCCCCAGATCGGCATGCAGCTGACCGGCGGCCGCAATCGGTCCCGGCGTCGGAGGTACCAGCGTGTGCGTCGCGTAGAGGCCCGTGGCGAGAGCTACGGCCATCACCGACATCGATCGACCGGTCTCCTTGGCGAGCGCCTTG
>DATKUF010000282.1:0-11502 GCA_035530755.1 Spirochaetia bacterium
GAGCGCGAGAGAGAGCAGCCGCTGAAGGGCCGGCGACCGCCTTCCGTCGAACCACCTGGTACCTTCCAGCAGATGGGCGAGCAGGGTGGTTCCCGCAAGCGTACCGCTCAATGTGAGAAGCACTCCTCCGCGCGCATAGACCTCGCTGCTCAGAAATACTACAACCGCTCCGAAAGCTCCTGCCGAGACGAACCACAGCGGTGCGGTCCCGCTCGCAGCACCGCGAGGCGGCGACGTCGTCGTATTGTTTTTACCGCCTCCGCGCCATGTCGCGGCCAGATAGGCGAATGCCGCGACAACTCCCGAGAGGTGAATAGCCATAAGCGCGGGCAATGCGCCCTCACGGAGCTGGAGATCGCCGTTCAGCTGGATCATCAGCGCGACGAAACCGCCGGTTATCGCTGCGAGCAGCGTGTACATGTGGGTTTCGCCTCCCTTCGGTGGTATCAGATGTCCCATTGTTCTTCTGCCTGAAGTCGGAGCGGGGCTGAAAGATCCGTTCCGAATATGATTGCCGTGTGATCAGGATCGCAGCGGCATTGTAGCAGGATCGACGAAATCGGGGTAGGGCGACAGATACGTGGTAAACTGACTACCGTATCGATATGGCGACGCAGGGGCTACCGGTGGTAAAGAGGAATCTCGTTCTATGGACTCTCATAAGCATGCTCATACTGTTGAACGTCGGCTGCGATCAGGCGACTAAACGCATAGCGCGCGAAAAGCTCCAGGGGCAACCTCCGATTGAGCTTTTTCAACGGACGGTAGTACTCGCCTACGTTCAGAACCAGGGCGGATTTTTGAGCATGTTCTCCCAATTGTCTGAACCCTATCGGGCAATCCTTCTCGTCTATCTCCCGCTTCTGTTCCTTGCTGCCGGCGCGGTATATCTGTATGCGACTCCGTCCGGTTCGTTGCTGCGCATCGCCGCAGGTGCCACCATAATAGGCGGGGGGCTGAGCAACATCGTGGATCGAATACGCGCAGGGGCGGTCGTCGACTTCGTGAGCTTTGGAATCGGCAGCATCCGAACCGGAATCCTGAATACCGCCGACCTGTCTGTGACCTTCGGCTGCGCAATGCTGATACTTGCATTTCGTCGATCATGATCTGTCGGTGAAGTCAGCTGGGGATGGGGGGTGGCTGACAGGTCCCCATATCGATGTCGACCCTCATGTCGCGCTCGACCGAGACAGTTCCACTCGTGAGAGTCCACAAACTCATGGTTCTGTTGGATTGCGTGTCGGTTATTGCGATGGTGCTTCCGCCGTCGACGGCATACCCGGGATCAGTGCCGAACCCGCAACCGGCCGTGCACGTGAACGACACGCGGACCACGTAGCTCCCTTTCGGAACGCCGGTAATGGAGAAAGTCCCGACGTAGGGCATCGCCTGCGAGTACAGCTGTTGTGTCAGGGTGACTTCGGTTGCGGTTTCCGATGAACCCTGGACAACCGTGATCGTAACAGGATTGCCGATGTAGCTGTACCAGCTCGTAGCTGTGACCGTACCGTTGATCGTGATTCCGCTGTCGGTTGGGTTCGGGCAGGAACTGTAGATGACTGACAGAACAGCGAGGATCACGAAAAGGCCTGTTCGTCCTTTCATGGGCTCCTCCTTCACTCCGTCTGTGGTAGTGGTGACAGATCATTCTATCATCGGGGTAGACCGTTGTCGCGCGGGAAAATTCTGCAGTATTTCCGGCGGCCGCCGGGTCGGGCCTGTCATCGGAGGATTCAATGAGTACTTTCTACTCAGCATGAACAATACCAAACGTGGAATAGCTCTGGGACTCGCCGGCGGCGCGGCGAAGGGGCTGGCGCATGTGGGTGTGCTCCGGGCTCTCGAGGAGCGCAAGCTTGCTCCCACCTGCATAGCCGGCACAAGCGCCGGCGCGATCATCGGAGGACTTTACGCTGCCGGGAAAAGCGTCGACGAGCTGACAACTTTTCTGGCCGAAATCGATCAAGGTGAGTTTCGAAAGCTCATCGACCTCAATTGGGGAAGAGGGAGCCTCGTTGCGGGCGATCGGATAGAGGACATGCTACGCGGTCTGGTCGGGAAGATCCGCATCGAGGAGCTTCCGATACCATTTCTTGCCACGGCCGTCGATATCCACACCGGCGCCGGGTTCTTTTTCGATCGAGGGGATCTGGTCGACGCAATTCGCGCGAGTATCTCAATCCCCGGAATATTCGAGCCGGTGAGCGCGAACGGCGGGCATCTGGTGGACGGCGGACTGCGGAAAAACCTCGCGTTGAACGTGTTGAACCGATTCGAGCCGCGCATGCTGATAGGCGCAAATATCGTACACGGAAGGCAAAGCTCCGACGCGTGGGAGACCACCGAGATCCAGCGTGCACCGGCGGGACGACGCGCGGAGAATCGGGAGCTATGGGAGCGAATCAAATCAAAGTTTCCCTGGACCACCGAGGAACCCGTCGACGACGCGACCGCCGCAGCAAAAGAGCTCGCCGGCAGGGTCGCGCTTCCGGGTTTGACCGAGCTGCTTACAAAAGCATTTGCTGTCATGAGCAGCGAGAGCAACCGTGAAGAGATAAAGCTCGCGCGGCCGGATCTGCTCATAGAGCTTGACATGCGGGAAATCGAGGTTTGGGAGTTCTGGCGCGGCCCGGAGGCGGCAGAAATCGGCTACCGCCAGACGATTGCGGCTCTAGACCGGTACAGGTCCGGCAGGAATATTTTCGCGCTCTCGGTGCGGAAGATCCGGCGCAGACGCGCCGTGCGCCGTGAAGAGGGTTCCCGCACGACGCACAAGCGGCGAACCGGACCCCGCCGACGGAAGTGAGCTTTTGCCGTATATTTTGTACTATCCAATCCAAATGGAGGTGACATGGCTGGATTTCTGCAGACTCCGATTCTCGGACGGAAGATTCTTGACTACCTGATAGCGGTGACCATACTCGTTGCAACGATTCTGGTTCTCGAGATCCTTCGCCGCGCGCTTATTCGCCGTGATTCCCATCATGCAGACGTGACGGGTGAAGCGACCGATCAACAGAAGTTGGGCGCGCCATTTTTTCTGACGCTTGCGCGACGCTTTGTTATTCCGGGACTCTACATCGGCGCCTTTTACGTGGCGATCCGCGTTCTTGCTCCTCCCGAACAGTACGCCGTAGCGATACGTTCGATTTTCATCGTGTTGATAACCTGGCTTGTGGTCCGGTTCCTTGTCGTCGCGGCATCCTCCGCGTTCAAGCATTACGTGGAAGGAGGTGACGGCGGGACGAATCGCCTGCGTCCCCTTATCGCCATCTTGAACATTGCAATATGGGCCGTAGGTGTCGTCTTCCTGCTCGACAATCTCGGGTTCAAGATATCCACGGTAATCGCCGGAATCGGAATAGGCGGCATTGCGGTCGCGTTGGCGGCCCAGGCGGTGCTCGGGGACCTGTTCAGTTATTTTGTAATACTTCTCGATCGACCGTTCGAGCTCGGAGACTTTCTCATTTTCGATGACGTGCTCGGCTCCATCGAGAAAATAGGGCTGAAGACCACTCGGATCCGATCTCTTTCCGGCGAACAGATCATAGTTGCAAACTCAATTCTCACCGGATCCCGCGTCCGCAACTACAAACGGATGGAACGTCGAAGAATTGTTTTCACCATCGGTGTCACCTACGACACCGGCAGCAAGCTGCTTCGCCAGATTCCCGAAATCATCCGGGCGGCAATCGAGTCCGATCCGCGCACGCAATTCGACAGGGCTCATTTCGCAAAGTACGGCGATTCGAGCCTCGATTTCGAGGTGGTCTACTACGTGCTCAGTGCCGAATACAATCACTACATGGATATCCAGCAGCAGGTGAACCTCGATCTTTATGAACGGTTCGAGGAACTTGGTATCGAGTTTGCGTTTCCCACCCGAACGCTGGTGATTGCCGGCGACGCTGCCGGCCGCCTGAAATCGACCGGAAGTTGAAACAGGCCGGCGCTTCGGGATTCCGTCCGCGTGCGGCAGTTCCTCGGCAAAGACTGAGTCACAGGTGGGGACTCGAGCGGACCTCAAAGCGCGGAGCCAAGGAATTCGTGTGCGAGCAAACGCTGCGCAAGTCCGGCCTGTTCGTGGGCGTGGCGGAGGCGCACTTCTTCGGCCTGGGTCAACCCGGCCAGCGGCAGTCCATCGTGAGGCTCGAGCCCGAGCTCGGAAGAACGGATTCGGGAGCTCAGGCGAAGCGAAAGCAGGAACTCATAGGCTGCTTCCATTTCCCGGCGATCGGCACTCTTCAGTGCTCGGGATGACTCGAGGCTGGAGAGGCGAGAGAGCGTATTGGTGTTTTCCAGACCACCGGCGACGGCGAGGACCCTTGCACAGCCTGCTATGGGCGCCATCAAAGCTTTGAGCTCTACAGACTGCCCACTATCACGGCCGATATCTCGAAGGACTCCGGTTCGAGGAAAGCCAGGCAGACCACGCTCGGCGACACTGCGGGCCAGAAAGGGCAGGAAGGCAGGTGAATCCGCTATCAACGCCGCAAGGTGCACCCTCAGTTCGCGCGCAAGGGCGGGATCACCGGCCTGAGCGCGGAAGTCCAGGAAGATCGAAAGATCGAGAACCTGGTTCGGGTTGGGCTCGGCAACCCAGCCGGCAAGTCGTTTCTTCCAGGAGGTGAGATCTCCCCGCCAGGCGGCGCTCGATGCCATGATACCGCCGGGGCAAGCCGGAAGCCCCATGTTCTGAAGTTCGGCGCAGAGAACGTCACCGAGGCGCGCGTAGTAGTCTGCCGCGGAGCCGGCGAGCTCATCGGGGGAGTCGTACACCAGCGCGTTGTCCTGGTCCGAACCGGGGGCCACCTCCCGACGGCCCTCGCTTCCCAGGACCAGAAGCGCAAATCGTCCCGGCGCGGGCCCCAGCTCCTCGAGAACACGATCGATCAGGGCTTGAGCGAGAAGGTCTGAGAGCTCCGACAAACCTCGCATTACGGCGGCAGCCGTTTGCCCGTTATTCAGCCCGAGAAGCGCAACGTCGGACAGTCTGCCGCGGAGGGCCCGCAAATCGGCAAGACTGGTGCCGGTCCTGATTTCTTCCCGCAGCGTCCACAGGGCGTCATGCAGGGCGGGCAGGAGATCGCGATCCCTCAGGGCATGCGGCGGTGATCCGTTGGGCTCTGAAACGATCAACGTCGAGCGCCCTGCGAAGTTGAAAAGGTGGAGCGCCTCCGAGGCCGACGCATCTGCCGGCAGCCTCAATATTGGCGATTCCATCACTTCATGCGCCCTCAACTCCCGCCCTAATCGTGTACTTCTCATCGTCAGTGCCCGCTCGACGCTTCCTGACTCGATGATTCCCAGGGGCTCCCCGGCCGGGCCGGTAACCACTACGCAGCCGGCCTTACCCAGTCGCGCCACCTCATCCATGCTTGCGTCGGGAGGACAACGGGGTACCGGACTGCCCAGATCCCCTACAGTTTGTCCCAGAAAAAGGGGAAGAGATTGCATGCCCCTGCGCAGAGCGTCACTCATCCTCGCTTCTGCGACCTCATCGGTTACATCGACCACGGCGCCGTCGAGGTGACGAGCGCCGCCGACCTCGTCCCGTACCGTCACGATCAGCGCCTTGATGAAGCGGCCGGCCGCGAAAGCTGTACGGCCCGTCAGTACTACGCTACCGCGGATCTCAAGCCGCGAGAGTACGGATGTCGGCTCCTCCGCGACATCCACCAGGTCGAACAACTTCTTCCCGATGGCGATCTCCTTCTCCGAAGTACCCAGAAGGAAGGCGGCCTGCTCATTCATCCAGAGAATTTCCGCATCCGGATTCCAGCGCAGGCGAAGAAGGCCGACCGGGAGCGCGGCGGGCCAATGATCCGGAAATGTCGAGGAGGGTTGAGTTTCGGATTTGCCAGTGGCGATCGGCCTGAACGATAATATGGAACCGCGACGGCCGCCGAGCTCGAAGGGGGAAGCGGCGAGCAGCGCATCCGCAAGGGAGCTGTCTTTGCGCTTGAGTACGCACGGGTATGAACCGCCGCGTGCGAGAATGTCGACGAAGCGTTCCAGAGCCTGATCTTCCACGGCGCCCGGTCCCACGATGTCCGAAACCCGCAGGAGGTTGACCTCGTCCTCCGAGTATCCGAGAAGCGTTCGCGCGGTTTCATTCGCGAACGTGCACGCTCCGTCGATCGTCATGATGAGTCCCTCGGTTCGGGACTCCGAGAGCGTGCGATAGCGCTCGTATGCTTGAGTCAGTGAAGCCTGCGCCGCCTGACGGGACCGTTCGGCGGAAAGTCCCTGCCCGGCGATGAGCAGGACGAGGACAGTTACGGCTGCGGCAATGATGGCCAGAATCGCGCGGAGGTTGCTTTCGAGTCTCTGGATCTCGGCGTGCACATCATCGAGGTAGATCCCCGTACCGATTACCCAACCCCAGGGGTCAAACCGTTTCACGAAGGAGAGTTTCGGAACGATACGGCTCGCGTCATCCTGCCATTGCCACAGGTATTCGACGTAGCCCTCGTCCGATTTTGCGACGGCCTGGAGGAAAAGGTGAAACACCTGTTTCCCCGAGGCGTCGCGGTATTCTCCTACGTCGGTTCCCTCGAGGTCGGGTCGGTAGGGATGGACGATCATCACCGGTCGGCGGTCGGTGACCCAGAAATAGTCCCGTCCGTCCGGACCGTATCGGAGACCACGGAGATGCTCAACGGCACTCCTTTTGGCAGCCTCCTCGGTTACCTGGCCCCGCTGCACGTCTGCCTCATATTGAGTCAACATACTGTGAACCGAGCGGGTCAGCTCACGAATCATCTCCTTCTTGCGATCGAGAAGCACACGTTCAAAGCCCGGCAGCACGATGCCGAATATCGCGACGACAAAAAGGAGTATCGCGGCGGCTGTGGGCGCGGCAATTCGGGCAACCGGATGAGGCCGTCGGACCCGATCGCCGTGTTTGCGCGTTGGCTCCGATGACGCCGCGGGTCCCGGTTCGGGGGTCACACCTCCGGTTCGCAGGATCGCGTCCCGGAGGGGCCGCCAGCGCTCAGCAGGAAATTCCACGAACGGCGGAGCCTCCCCGTTCCGTTCCGGTCCATGGAAGTCGCTCCCGCCCGTGACGAGAAGCGAAAGCCGGTCCGCGAGTTCTTCAAGTCCCGCCCGCTCGGCCTGGCTGTAAAGCGCGTAGTGAGCTTCTATCGCATCCAGACCGCAGGAGCTAAGCTCCTCGGTGAACGATGCGGCTTCATCGGGCCCGTCCGTGGAGGTGAGCGGATGTGCAAACGAAGCGATGCCTCCGGCATCATGA
This sequence comes from Spirochaetia bacterium, assembly GCA_035530755.1. Classification (GTDB taxonomy): domain Bacteria; phylum Spirochaetota; class Spirochaetia; order DSM-27196; family DATKUC01; genus DATKUC01. The sequence goes on from DATKUF010000282.1 coordinate 7,262, forward strand.
ATGGTAACAATGACTTCGGCAGCTTTCGGAGGTTGTAGTCCCACCCGCCTTCGGGCCGCCGCGACGATTGCCTGAAGCGCAGGATGATCGGGATCCACACCGTATCCGAGGAGGTGGATCTCGCGGCCCCAAAGCGTCGCGGTCAACTCGATGCCCGTGAGCACGCCGAGCCCGAGCCGGGCGGCCGCAGCTTTGAATGCATCGAGCCCGTCGGCGCTGTCGTGGTCGGTCAACGCGACGTAGCGCACGCCGTTGCGAGCGAGATGCGTCGCGAGTTGCGTCGGGGAGAGGTCGCCATCGCTCACCGTTGAGTGACAGTGCAGGTTGACTCGAAACGTCGTCCCGCTCATTCCGGCAATCGTACACCAAGCGGGTCGGCATTCCAAGGCCGGTGGCACTGTGACGTCCGTTTGAAAAACAAAAAACAAAATTACTTGCGTTATGGGGAAACCCGTGGGACAATGCACCAACTATCAACAGCTTAATCTCACTCTGGAATCGCGAATCAGGAGGAACCAAAGATGTTGCATGAACCGGCAGCGCCTGCTGGCAGAGATCCAGCTTTTCTCTACAAGCGACGGCTGGGGGTTTTATATTTCCTGATCTATACCGTCGTCTATGTCGGGTTTGTGGTCATCAACCTGGTGAGTCCGACGCTGATGGCGGTTTCAGTCCTCGGCGGTTTGAACTTTGCTGTTGTGTATGGATTTGGCCTGATCATACTGGCGTTTCTTCTTGCCCTTGCCTACAATCGATCCTGCGGACGCAAGGAAGCGGAGCTTGCAGAAGTACCGGACGGAGGACACTGATATGGAAGTTCTTTCGGTTGTGCTCTTCGTCCTTATCGTCGGTTTTGTTTTGGTCCTCTCCTTCTACTTTGCCCGCCGCGCCAAATCCGCAAGCGGCTACTACGCCGCCGGCGGTCAGATCCATTGGTCGGTAAACGGGATAGCCTTTGCCGGCGACTATCTATCGGCCGCTTCGTTCCTCGGAATCTGCGGAATGATAGCAACCGCCGGATACGATGGGTTCCTCTATTCCATCGGGTTTCTGGCAGGGTGGGTGGTGGCGCTCTTCGTGGTCGCCGAGCCGCTCAAAAGACTTGGCAAGTACACCTTCACGGACGCATTGGACGCCAACTACAACTCTAAGGGAATCAAGCTGCTCGCAGCGATCAGCACCCTCATCGTCTCCATCTGCTACCTCATACCGCAGATGGTCGGTGCGGGTGCCCTGGTGACACCTCTGCTGGGCTTTCCACACTGGGCCGGCGTCGTTCTGGTAGGTTGCATCGTGATCGTGATCGTAGCCACTGCCGGGATGACCTCTACTACCTATGTGCAGTTCATCAAGGGTGGGCTGCTCCTGGTGTTTTCGACGATACTCGTGATCGGTGTTCTTTCCCGGGGTCTCACCACGACTCCGGACCAGGGCGGATCGGTGCCCTACCGGGAGTACGGCAGTATGGCGGCGGTCGAATCCGGCGGGACACTCACCCCGGCTGACAGTTCCTACTCCGTGCGAGCGGTGGTGGACTCAAAGGGGCTTCGCTTTGCGCGGCTGTCACACGGCAACCTGGAAAGCTGGTGGAAGGTTGACTCGTCCGGAGGGAAAATAGTACTCCACGAGGCTCAGTCGATCGTCGCAAAGAGCGACGGGAGCACACTGGTGAACGGCAAACCGCTGTCACCGCAGAACCAGCTGCGCCAGGTCGGCAACCTGGAAAGCATCGGGGGAAAGACCGGAGCAGAGGCAAAAACGGGCGGGCTGGACCCCGTCTCCTACCTTTCGCTCATCGGAAACGAAAAGACCTCGGTGCGCCGATGGAAGGAGGCGAAGCTCAAGGATGGGTCCGATTCGGTGACTGTGTACTATCCGGTACTCACGAGCGGGTCGAAGATTCTGCGCCCGGGCCTGAAGTTCCAGGTGGAAGGTACGCCGCTGGAGCGGATAGACTTTGCCTCGCTCATGATCGCGCTTTTTCTCGGTACCGCGGCGCTGCCGCACATCCTGATTCGGTACTACACCGTCCCGAGCCCCGCGGCAGCCCGTAAGTCCACGATCGTTGCAATTGCTGCGATCGGCACCTTCTATCTGCTCACGCTTTTCATGGGGCTCGGCGCCATGACCAGCGGTGTAATCAACCTGCAGGACAACAACATGTCCGCGCCGCTTTTGGCACGCACGTTCGGTACATTCCTGTTCTCCATGATTTCAGCCATTGCGTTCGCTACGGTGCTCGGCACGGTAAGCGGACTGATAATTGCCGCTTCCGGCGCGGTCGCACACGACCTTCTTGACAGATTCGCCGGAGTCATCAAGAACGATCGGCAGAAGGTTCTGGTCGGAAAGATTGTTGCGTTCGTCGTCGGCGGAATCGCCATCGTCCTGGGAATCCTCTTCAGAGGGGTAAATGTCAGCTTCCTTGTGGGTCTGGCTTTCGCCGTGGCGGCGTCGGCGAACTTGCCGTCCATCGTCATGATGCTTTTCTGGAAGAAGACGAACGCGAAGGGCATCACCGCCTCCATCTTTGTCGGGGTAACCTCGGCGATACTGCTGATCGTCTTTTCGCCTACGATGTACGAGCTGTACGGCATAGATGCTGCGCTGGCCCCGGTGCCGCTGCGGAATCCCGGAATCATTTCGATACCGTTGAGTCTTCTCACGCTCATCATCGTATCGCTGGTGACTCGGAAGAAACAGGAGATCGCGACCGCGCCGGCTGCCTGAGCGGGTGTCGCAACGCCAGGAGAGCGGCACCCGCCGAGATTCTCGCGGCGGCGTACATGCTGTTTTCGGAGCGCAGCTGCGCCGGCGCTACATCGAGTGGTCGAGCGACATCCTCTTCAGGTTGTTGCTACCCGGCTTCGGTTAGCGCCGCTGAAGCCCGCACGGCGTTGCCTGATAAGGTGCCGCCGGACGCCGCCGTGTCAATCTCAATGCGCAGACTCGTCTTCGCGGTACAAAACGACGACTGACGTGCGAAATCGCCAATCGACGGATTCGACAAAGGTCGTCTCCACCATCGCCTGATGCGGAATCCCCTGCATACCGCCGGTTTCGTAGACCCTCAATGCAACGAGCTTGTTTTCTTGCAGTTGTGCGCCGGCAAGATTCCCCCATTGCCAGACGGAGTATTCCATTTGAATAGGTTTTTGCAGCACCTGACTGTTGACCGCGATGATCTCGAGGGTTTTCCGCGCCGCCAAAAGGTTCGAGTCGACGAACCTGGCCTGTACCGACGCGAGCTCGCCGAGGGGTAATCCCAGGAGGCCGATGATCTGGTCGCCGGACTCAAGATCGGCTGCCAGGACGGCAGGTCGCCGGGAACCGGCTTGCGACCCGTCCTGTGCGTCCGTTTTCGGTGCGATGGCTATCAGGGCAAGAAGCACCAGAATGCGCCAACCTGTCATCACCCTGTCGCGGTCACCGAGGAGTTGCCCTTTCCTCATTGTCGAGCTCCTTGTCGATACGTGTTGGATGAATCATGAAGCGAGTGAAGCAGGGGAGCAACGCCGGGCCGGGAACGCTCCTGTCTAACCATAATCAATTGCCGGGGTCGGCGGCAAACGCTGCAGCTCCCGCGCCCGGTGCAGCCATCACGCTACCGAACGACAATCTATAGATTACTTGACGAATAAATGAGTTTATTACTAAACTATTCACGTGGTTGCAGGTACGGAAGAACGGTGGTCCGGGGGTATGCAGCACGCGGTCTTCGCGTGGCTGCGACTTGTCCGGGTGTTTCAAAAAATAGAGTCACATTCGGAGCGTCTCTTTCGCGCGAACAAGATGAGCGCCGGCCAGTTCGATGTGCTGGCCCACGTCGGTGCAGTGCGGGGGATGACGCAGCAGGAGCTCGCCGATTCTCTGCTGGTGACAAAGGGGAACGTCTCCCAGCTTCTTGGGAAGCTCGAACGGCGGGGATGGATAAAACGGCGTCAGGAGGGGCGTGCCAACTGCCTCTCGCTTACTTCGGCCGGGCGGGAGGTTTTCGACCGGGTGGTACCTGAACAGGAGATCCTGGTCTCCTCGCTGCTTGCTCCTCTTACGGAGGGCGATCAGCATGAGCTTCTGTCCCTTTTGCGCAAGCTTGATCGGGCGATAAGCCGGTATGGAGATGAAGATGACAAAAGTATCGATTGATGCCTTTCGGCACCAGTTTGTTCCCGGAACACGAGCCGGCGCGCCGACTCTGCTGATTCTACATGGCACCGGTGGAAGCGAGCACGATCTTGTCG
>DATKUF010000283.1:0-10530 GCA_035530755.1 Spirochaetia bacterium
GAATCCGGGGCGTAGCGGGCCGATCGGGCGCCTGCAGTCATCGTTCGAAAAGCATTGACGGAAAAGCGAGACTGTATTAGAATTACAGTGTATTAGAGAACTAATACAATTCGTGGGATAGATGGGAACCAACTATGAGCGAGAAGACGAATCCGCTGCGAATTGCACTCGATCCGGCAAGCGGAGTGCCATTTTACCGGCAGATCATCCTTCAGATCGAAATGGCACTCGCCGACGGCAGGCTCGAGGCCGGTTATCAGCTCCCGACGGTGCGCGGACTTGCGGTGGAGCTGCGCGTGAACCCGAACACGGTGGCACGGGCCTACAACGAGCTGGAGATCCGCGGCATGTTGAGTACGCAGCAGGGCACCGGCACCTTCGTAAGTGACAAGGAAGCGAGCCTGACCGATGCCAAGCGGGATCAGATTCTCGCCCAGCTTGTTCGCGGGTTCGTCAGTCAGGCTGGTTCTTATGGCTTCTCGGTGGACGAAATAGCCCGGTACCTGACGAATTACCACGAGGAGGGAGAAGAATGACACAGAACGGCCTGTGGGAGTCGGCGACGAAGAAACTCTCGACAATGACATTTCGCGGTCATTTTCGCTTCACGACACTGTCCGGCGGTCTGCTTTTTCTGTCGTTGATTGTCGCGCTCGGAGTCCGCTACATTTCGGGTACCGACATGTCGGCAGTCGAAACAACGGTGCTGGCCGCGGCGGCTGCAGGGGCGGCAGTTATCCTCCTCATCCTTCCGTTCTGGCCCGTTGTTATTCTGACCATCGCTTTCGCTTGGGTCTTTATCTTCGCTTTCACCGGAACCGGTCACCTCGTCGCAATGATGCCGGCCGCCGCGGTAATCGCCGCCGGCATTCTGGTGGCTCCGACCCTTCAGATCGCCAACCACTGGCAGAAGGCCGTTGTCCTGCGGTTCGGGCGTTTCAACCGGGTCTTCGGCCCCGGTCCGAGTTTCATTCTCCCGGTGGCCGACAGCATCGTCAGGTTTGTGGACATGCGAATTCGCGTCACCGATTTTTCCGCCGAACAATCGATCACGCGTGACACAGTTCCCGTCCACGTCGATGCGCTCACGTTCTGGATGGTCTGGGACGCTGAGAAGGCGATACTCGAGGTGGAGAACTATGTTGATGCGGTGACTCTTTCGGCGCAGACCGCGCTTCGTGATTCGATTGGACGAAACGATCTTGCGACTCTCCTGAGCGAACGGGAGCGGCTTGGGTCGGAGATCCAGGCAACGCTCGACGCCAAGACGAATCCGTGGGGAATTACCATTCTCTCGATCGAGTTCAAAGAGGTGCTTGTTCCCAAAGAGCTCGAAGACGCGCTGAGCAAACAGGCTCAGGCTGAAAGGGAACGTAAGTCCCGGATCATTCTCGGGTCGGCCGAGGTGGAGATCGCCCGGAAGTTCGAGGAAGCCGCTGCAACCTACGAAAAGAACCCCACGGCTTTTCAGCTTCGCGCGATGAATATGGTCTACGACAGCATTCGAACAAACAAGAACATTGTGCTCTTCCCCAGTTCCGCTCTGGATTCCATGAATCTCGGGACGGGACTGGGCGCGGGCGCACTCGTGCGCAATCTGCATGCCGCCGACATCGGGTCGACGGACGACGCCGCCACGAAAGACGGCGAATAGGGAGAAACCAATGGAACCGATTTTGATACTGGAGAACGTCAAAAAGGTCTACCAGAAAGCACAGCGGAGCGTTGAGGCGCTTCGCGGCATCGACTTGACTATCGACAAGGGAGCGCTCCTCGCGATCGTCGGCCCCTCAGGAAGCGGCAAGACGACACTGCTCAACATCGTAGGGTGTCTCGATCAGCCGACAAGCGGGAGCGTTCGTTACGACGGTCGCGAACTGGGCGGGATGACCGAGAAGGAACTTGCCGTCTATCGCAAAGAGAATATCTCCTTCATTTTTCAATCATACAATCTCATTCCCGTCCTGACCGTCGTTGAGAACGTCGAGCTGCCGATGGTAATCGAGCGGCGTTACACGAAGAAGGAAATGCGTGATCGGGCGATGCAGATCATCTCATCGGTAGGGCTCGCCGAGATGTCCGATCGGTTCCCGCGCGAGCTCTCCGGCGGGCAGGAGCAGCGTGTGGCGATCGCCCGGGCGCTCGTAAAGCAACCGATCGTGGTCCTTGCCGATGAGCCTACGGCGAACCTGGATTCGCATACCGCCGAGGAAATCGTCGAGCTTATGGAACGGATGAACGGGACCCGCGAGACAACCTTCATCTTTTCGACTCACGACGCCCTCGTCCAGCGACACGCTCATCGAGTGGTTACCATCCGGGACGGCCTCATTCAGGCCGATGACGCAATTACCGACGAGAGGGTGCATGTATGAACGAGGTGCTTCGCATTGCGCTTCGCAATGTGCTCAGACACAAAAAACGGGCATTCATCACGGCGATTACGATGATGGTCGGCATTGCACTGTTCATTGGCTTCGATTCGATGATGGCCGGCCTCGACCGGTTGTCGATCGAGAACATGATTAATCTGAGCTATTCTTCGCTGAAGATATTCACGAATGCATACGTTGCCGAACGGGATGTCTACCCGCTGGACTACGGCATTCCCGATCCGGGCAAGCTCGCGGCGGAGCTGAAGAACGATCCGCGTGTGCGCAGCGTCACGCAGCGCACCGAGTTTCTCGGCGAGCTTTCAGACTACCACAATTCGCTGCCGGTGCGCGGTATTGTGGTGGATCCCCCGCTTGACGCGAAAGTATTCACTCTGGCGGACCATATCTCGGGAAGCTTTTTTGGTCAGCGCGGGAACCCCGCCGCGGGTGTCGACCCTGGTTCGCTCGCGCAGGCAACCAATCCTATAGTCATAGGATCAGGTCTGGCCGTGAAGTTCAATCTGAAGATAGGCGACACGATTCTTCTGTCGGCACACACTCGTTACGACGCGCAGAATGCCGACGAGTTTACCGTGATCGGGCTCTTGTCCTCTCTTGATCCGACGCTCGACGATAATTCGGTCTTTATTACCTACAATACTGCGAACGATTTTCTCGACCTCGGGAACCTCGTCACCGAGACCGATGTCCGACTTGTCCACAGAGTGAACCTCGACGAAACAGTTCACGATGCAACTGCGGTCGCTGCCGCGGTAAAGTCCGGGAATCCCACCCTGGATGCTCAGACATTCAAGGAGCTGGGGAGAGCCTATTTCGACCTCATGAACTCGAAGAGATCGATTACTATCGCGCTCATTCTCGTCATTCTGCTGATCGCAGCGGTTGGCATTGTGAACACCGTGCTGATGAGCGTCTATTCACGCATACGCGAAGTGGGCGTGCTGAAAGCTCTCGGATTTCGTCGCGGTGAAGTGGTGTGGATGTTCACCTTCGAAGGGATCTTCGTCGGCGTGATCGGAAGCGTCATGGGCGCGATACTCGGTATCCTGATCGATCTCTATCTTATCTTCGTCGGTTTTCCTCTGGACAAAATGGCCGGTTCTTCGGTAGTCGGCGGGCTTTCCTTCTGGGGGACTCTTTACGGCACCTGGAATCCCGGGATGATTGTTTTCGCCGTTCTGTTCGGGCTGGCGGTCGCGACGGTCGCCGCGGTCATTCCCGCGCGAAAAGCCGCGAAGATGACGGCAACAGCCGCGCTTCGGTTTGTGTAACGGAGGACATTATGAACTATCTGATAAGAATGGGTCTCCGGAATCTACGCAGAAACAGAAGGCGTTCCCTGCTCGCCTTCTTATCGGTCGGCCTATCCGTAATGCTCTGCGTCGTTCTCCAGGGATTCCTCGGCGGATTTCTCGGCTCGATGGTGAAGAACTACACCAAAAACGAAACCGGTCACATCAGAATCACTACCGAGGGTTTCATCTCTCGCGCAGAGTTTTTCCCCGTCGACGAGAATATTCCCGACCCGGCGGCAATCGAGAAGAAACTCGCTGCAGACCGCGCCGTGAACGATGAGATTGCGCTCGTAACCGAGCGGATCTCTTTCGGGGTCCTTCTGGAGAACGGGGGCCTCAACAAAACTGCGATGGCGCTGGCCGGTGATCCGACGACGGAAAAACAGCTGCTCTATCTGCAGCGTTCGATCCAGCCGGGAGGGCGCTACATCGAGGCGTCCGGGGAGACCATTGTCGGCGATAAGCTCGCCTCCGACCTGCATCTGGGTGTCGGCAGTCTCCTGAAGGTGGTGACCCAGGCGAGCGACGGCTCCCTGCAACTGAAGAAATTCCGCATCGTCGGTCTTTTCAAGACCGGAGTTACCTCATTCGACGACCGGATATTCCAGATTCCGCTCGATGATGCGAAACAGTTCCTTCGCACCGGCGGCGGCGTCCAACAGATCATCATCATGCTCAAAGACTATCGGAATGCCGCGAAGGTTGCGGGTCAGATCCGAACCCTCATTACCGAGAAGAACATTGCAGTGCAGCCGTGGAGCGCCATCGGCTCTTTTCCAGCCTACTTCCAGATGGCAAGCCACATCTATAGCTATATCTACATATTCGTCCTCTTCCTCGGTGCGTTCATTATCACCAACATCATGATGATGGTTGTTCTCGAACGACGTAAGGAAATTGGAATTCTCAAGGCCATGGGATTCTCCCGCCGTGAAATTCTGGCGCTCTTCGTCTGGGAAGGGGTGTTCCTTGGCGTCTGGGGAAGCATTGCAGGTGCTGTTGCCGGCGTCGGGATAAATCTCCTGACCCGAATTAACGGTGTCGATGTGGGCTCCTTCTCCGGGGCGATCGCGTTTCCCATGGACAACGTTATCTACTTTCAGCTCAATCTCCCGGCCGTGCTCGGCATCGTAGCCCTTGGCGCCCTGATCGCAGGCCTCATGTCGTTCCTGCCTTCGCGACGCGCGGCAAGGATGAACGTTGTGGATGCAATCAAGAGCGTGTAGGCAAAGGAGACATCATGAACCAGGATCACATATATAGTCGCGCGGCAGTTGCCGCCATAGGATTTATCGTTCTGTTCACCATCGGCTCGGCCGGGAGGGTCAGCGCTCTCACCGGCGAGGAGATCCTTCGAAAGGTGGATCAGAACATGGCGTACGATTCGATTTCGTATGCGGCAACCTTTGCGATATACTCCGGGGAAACCGTCCGGACAAAACAGATGAAAGCGGTCGCGGTGGGGACATCGAAGGCGCTTGTCGAGTTCACCAACCCCGAAGACAACGGAACGAAGTATCTCAAGATCGATAAAAATTTGTGGATATATTTTCCATCTGAACAGGATACGGTCAAGATCTCCGGGCACATGCTGAAAGAGGGAATGATGGGAAGCGACGTCTCCTACGAAGATGCGCTCGAAAGCGAAGACCTGTACAAGAAGTACGACGTCACGTTGGACGGGACGGACACGGTCGACGGTCGGCTCTGCTATGTTCTGAAACTGGCAGCGCAGGTTCGGGACGTACCCTACGAGGTTCGCAAGATCTGGGTGGATGAGGAGCGGTTCACCTCGCTCCGCGAGGAGATGTACGCAAAAAGCGGCAGACTCCTCAAAGTGAGCCGCACACTCGAAGTTCGGCAGATAGAGGGCCGCTACTTCCCCGTGAAGGTCGAGATGTCCGACCAGCTGCGGCAGAACTCGAAAACCGTTTTCACGATGACCGATATCAAATTCAACGTGCCGGTAAACAACTCGGAGTTCAGCCTGAGGAACTTAAGCCGATGATCCGAGCTGGTTCCTCCGCCGTGCGGCCGGGTCGTGCACGGAACATCGGATTTGCCATCGCCGGTTTCGTGCTGATGGCAATCGGCCCGGCCGCGTATGCGCAATCAGGCGGTCTCGATCTGAGCGGCTCGCTCAGCAACGACATGGTGCTGCTTCAAAACCTGGACGGCGGGGCCCCCGGCGCAACTGCTCCCGGACTTTCCAACCCCTCCGTCGGCGGGTTCTCCAAGTTCACCCTGAATTTCGTCAATCGAAACCGGAGCTCGGCGAAGGTCGAGGGAAGCGTCGCATTGTCTCTGCTCTACGGCGCCTACTCCGACGCGTACATCGCCGCGCTCTCATCGCAGCTTGGCCCGTCCTACTCCCAGGTTGTTACTCTACTTACTTCCAACGGTGCCGCATTCAATCTGGACCTTCGCAAACTCTATCTTTCGGTCTACACCAACCTCATGGATATCTCTGTCGGCCGGCAGATCATAAACTACGGCGTGGGTACCCTGTTTTCGCCGATTGACGCATTTTCGACTCCGACGCTGTCCGACCTGAACTACGAACGAAGTGGCAGCGACGTTGTCCGTCTGCAGCTCCCGTTCGGCGACGTTTCCGGAGTCGACGCGGTCACCACCGTCTCGGATTCGCTGTCCGGTCTCACCTCGGCGGTCAAGCTCTATACCAACATTGCAGACTACGACGTTGGGGCGGTGGGACTCTATCGTGGAGCTGATCGTGAGTTCATTGCGGGTATCGACTTCAAAGGAGATCTCGTACTTGGCATCCACGGAGAGGCGGTGCAGCATTTTCTCTATGATTCGCGGAAGAGTTTTTTCGAGGGCATGTTTGGCGCAGACTATTCATTCGGCGGTAAGCTCTTTCTGTCGGCCGAGTACTACTACAACGGCGATCCGGCCACGCCGGGAAGTCTCGGCCCGACTGCGGTGGCCTCGGCCCGGCGGCTCTTTTTGAACGAGCATTATCTCTACTCCGATGTGCGATATCTGCTTAACGAACTGTCCAGCGTCGGAGTGAGCGGCGTGTTCGATCTCTCGGCCGGATCGCTCCTGGGCACCGCACAGTATGCCTACAATATCGCGCAGAACGCCGACCTTCTGGCCTATGTGCGCTATTTCCGGGGCGACGTGAGAAGCGGAATCTCCGGTGGCTCGACCTTTCAGTACGGGGCCGAGCTCCGCGTAGCGTTCTGAATCTTCGACTGCTCCAACTCTCGCGGATACCGGTACTCCTTTCCGTCAGGACCGCGGAACAGGTACCAGGCCTCCTCGGTACGGAGCAGCGACGATTCGACGGGAACCTTCCCGCCACCGTCCGGCAAATCGACCGCGTACGTTGGAATGGCGATGCCGGATAACCGCGACCGCAACTGCCGCATCAGCTCGATGCCGCGTTCGACGGGTACCCGGAAGTGTGAGGTGCCCGCTGCGAGATCGCCCTGAAACAGGTAATAGGGCTTCACCCCTGCGCGAATGAGATCCCGGAACAGCCGCTCGAGGGTATCCACATCGTCGTTGATCCCGCGAAGCAGCACCGACTGGTTCAGCACGGGAATGCCCGCTGCCATGAACGTTCGCACCGCCCGGCGAAAATCCTCGGTTACCTCACGTGGATGATTCGTCTGTATGACCGCCCATATGGAATTGAAACGTCCGAGCATTGCGGCAAGCTGTGGCGTTACGCGGGACGGGAGCACCACCGGCAATCTCGTACAGAGGCGGATGATGTAGTCGGAATTGACAGCTTTGAGCTGATCTACGATGCGCTCGAGATCTGCGTCCGGGAGCATGAGCGGATCGCCGCCGGAGAGCAGAATCTCCTGAACCTCGGGTGTCCGCTCGAGATATCCGCAGATGCGGTCGAGCTGAGAAGCGGTGAGTCGGCCGCCGCCGTGGCCGGTGAAGTGGCGACGAAAGCAGTGCCTGCAGTAGGTCGCGCATCGGTCGTTCACGAGGACAAGCACGCGGTCCCGGTAATGATGGACGAGCCGGTCCTCGACGAGGTAGCGCCGGTCGCCGATCGGATCGGGTGTCTCTACCGGGAGGGTTAGAAGCTCAGCTTCCTGCGGGATGAATTGAGCCGCAATCGGATCGATTGTCGGGTCCTGCGAGATCGCGAGCTGCGCGTAGTACTTGCTGACGCCGAACGGCAGGCGGGTCTGCGGGTCGATGCCGGACAGTAAGGAGTCGTCCATGGAAGGCAGTATACTAAAAAAAAGGCGGCATCGGGAGACGCCGCCTTAGTTAGCTTGAACGAGCCTACTTTTTGCTGACCATGTATTTCAGGAGATCGACCATCCGCATCGAAAATCCCCACTCGTTATCATACCATGAGACAACCTTGAAGAAACGCTTCTCCCCGGGGAGGTTGTTCTGCAGGGTGGCGAGCGAGTCATAGGTCGAAGAGGCGGTGCTGTGAATGAAGTCGGAGGAGACAACCTCTTCGTCGGAAAAGGCGAGGATTCCTTTGAGGTAGTCGCCTGAGGCCTTTTTCAGCAATTTGTCGATCTCCTCGATCGAGGTGTCGCGTTCGGCCCTGAAGGTGAGGTCGACAACCGAGCAGTCCGGCGTGGGGACGCGGAACGACATTCCAGTCAGCTTGCCGTTGACCGCCGGGAGAACCTGTCCGACCGCTTTGGCCGCACCGGTGGTGGACGGAATGATGTTGATTGCCGCAGCGCGGCCACCGCGCCAGTCCTTCTTCGAAGGACCGTCAACCGTCTTCTGGGTGGCGGTGTAGGAGTGGATAGTGGTCATGAGACCGGTTTCGATTCCGATTCCTTCCTTCAGGATGACATAAACAAGGGGTGCGAGGCAGTTCGTCGTGCAGCTTGCGTTGGACACTATCTGGTGTTTCGCGGGCTCATATTCCCAGTGATTGACTCCCATGAGGAGCGTCTTCACATCGCCTTTGGCAGGCGCGCTGATAATTACCCGCTTCGCACCGGCCTTCAGATGACCGGCCGCTTTGTCGGCGGTGGTAAAGAGGCCCGTCGATTCGATAACGTACTCCACGCCAAGCTCTTTCCACGGCAGCTCTTCCAGGCTCTTGGTAGCTCCAATGCATCGGATCTTGTGACCGTCGACGACCAGAACATCGTCTTCTTCGAGTCCGGGTTTGCTTTTTTCCGAACCGATCTTCGCCTTCATGCGGCCGTGTACGGAGTCGTACTTCAACTGATAGGCAAAATAGGCTGCGTCGGTGGAAACATCCACGACGCCGACCACGTCGAATTCTTTGCCGAGCAGACCCTGATCGACCAGCGACTGAAATACCAGCCGTCCGATGCGCCCAAAGCCGTTTATTGCCACCTTCGTTGCCATTGGTTTCCCCCTCGTCTTTGTATGATAACGAATATCCGTTACGTGATTAGATACTTTATTATACGAAAATTCTCCATACCTCGACAAGGGTCGCCGGCCGCCGAACCGGATTCGCACGGGACGCTCCGGACTGACGCCTTGACCGCGTATGGTGGTTGAACTACTCTGATTCAACCAAGCAAATGCGTAGCTCCGACCGACATAACGGAAGATTCTCAACACCGCGACACATGCCGACTCTCGCGGCCATTTTCCTGCTGGTGATCGGAACAATCGTAAGCGTGGGGGTTTCCTATCTCCAGTTCCGCGCCAACGGAGCGAGAGCCCGGGAAACCGTGGCAATAGCGTTGAACCGGCTTCGCGGCAGCTTGAACGTCGAGCTTCAATCGAGCATCTACCTCACGCAGGGCCTGGTGAGTCTGATCAAATCCCGACACGAGATCAACAGCACAGAATTTGATGCCTTTGCGGGCGACATTGTCTCCCACCGCGGCACGATTCGCGACGTGGCTGTCGCTCCCGGTAACGTGGTGGCGTACGTCTTCCCACGGTCGGGAAACGAAGGGATCATCGGCGTGAATTTTCACGATGTTCCCGCTCAGTGGCGCACAGTAGCGCGGGCGATCGAAGAACGGCGGATCGTCGTTGCCGGTCCGTTGGCTCTGGTGCAGGGAGGAATCGGCATCATTGCCCGCGTGCCGGTCTTTCTGGACAAGAACGACGGTTCAGACTCTGCCTACTGGGGAATCATCTCGACCGTGATAGATTTTTCCGCGCTGACTGCCGCGGCAGGTCTGGATTCCGCCGACAAGACGATGCAGGTTGCTCTGCGCGGGACGGACGGTTTGGGCCCGGACGGCGCGGTCTTCTGGGGCAATCCCCGAGTCTTCGAGGAGAACCCGGTAAATCTGGATATCGCACTACCGTCGGGCAGCTGGCAGATCGCGGCGGTCCCGTTGGATGGCTGGATCAAATTCAACGCGCTGCGTTCAACCTATTTTTACGCCGGAATTGCATTGAGTCTGATTCTCTCCCTGCTTGTGTTTCAGCTGCTGTCGGCCAATCGCGCCCTCCGAGCGGAAGTAGCGGAACGGCAGAATGCAGAGGCCGAGGCCCGGGAACGCGAACGCTATTCGAGGAACCTCATCGAGGCAAGCGTCGATCCGTTCATGGTGATCGGACCAACCGGCGAGGTTCAGGATGTGAACGGTGCGATGGAACTTGTCGCCGGTCGTCCGAGGAGTGAAATAGTCGGGTCCAATTTTCGGAGTCTGTTCACCGAAAGTGAGCGTGCGCAGAACGGCCTCGACAGAGTATGGGCGGAATCCTTTCTGCGGGACTACGAGCTCTCGATACGCAGACCCGACGGTGTTGAAGTGCACGTTCACTGCAATGCGTCCCTCTACAGGGATGGTGAGGCGGTACGCGGAGTCTTCGTTGTCGCGCGCGACGAGACCGAGAGGGAGAAGAGCGATGCGGCTCTGCAGTCGGAGCGACAG
>DATKUF010000284.1:0-21801 GCA_035530755.1 Spirochaetia bacterium
ATTCAGCATCCCTTCCCCCTTGCCATCCAAGGGGAATCGGTCAGAGTTCCCCACGATTTCCATGGGTACTTCTGACGATTTTTTTGTCCATCCCAGGTCGATCTTTCTGGGTACTTTCAGTTTACGCTATACATCGAGGTCGCTCCTATTCCCGAAGGTGTCACGTTTGAGAAGGCTGCCTCGGTGCCCCTCGGGGCGCTCACCGCCTGGTACATTGTGGAAGATGCTGCGCTGAAGCCGGGGCAGTCGGTGGTCGTCATCGGCGCCGCCGGCGGTGTGGGGCTGTTCGCCGTCCAGTTCGCCCGACTGAAAGGAGCGACGGTCACAGGCGTTGCTTCTACCGCCAATCTCTCCTTCGTGAAATCGCTCGGAGCGGAACCACTAGACTACACCGCCGGCCAGGGAATCTCCCGGGCCAAAGATGCAGATGTCGTGATGGACACAGTCGGCGGAGGGGCCCTCGAAAGCGCCTATTCCCTCGTCAAAAAGGGAGGACTGCTTCTGACCATCGCCGGAATGGCGTCCGAGGAGAAGGCGAAGGAGCTCGGCATAACCGCTCGAGGTTCCGGTAACCGCGGACCTCAGCCACTTGGCAAAATTGCGGAACTTCTTGCGTCGGGCAAACTCGTGGTCGAGGTAGGAAAAATCTTCCCGCAGTCCGAAGCCGCCGCGGCGCAGAACTTGAGTCAGACCGGCCATGGCAGAGGTAGAATTCTGCTCAAACTATAATCTCCCGCCTGAAATTTTCCGGCGCGGCTGTGGTCCCGGATTCCACGGTCGCGCCGAACTCTTTACACGTCCCGGCTTCCGGGCAATACTCCTTCGCATGACCTATTCCTCCAGAGAATTGTACCTGCATCTCGCACACTACAACCGGCGGGCCAATGCAGAGTTATTCGACGCACTCGGGCGGCTCACCGACCGGGCGCGCAGACGCGAAACCGGTTCCTACTTCGGGTCGATTCACGCACTGCTGAATCACATTATCGTGGCCGACATGCACTGGCTGAATCGATTCAAACCTGTCTACCCGGAGTCTGCGGTACTGGCAGATCCGCTGTTGTCGCCGCCGGAGCTCTCCTGGAAACAGGACTTGCGCGAGAGTTTCGATGAATTGCGGCAAGTGCGGACCTTTGTTGACGGGCGCATCGTTGCGTGGTTCGAGGAGTGCCCGCTGGATCGATACGGCGACAGATTCCTATATACCGATTCGGCCGGGATCGAGCGAAACGGGCTTGCCGGACAGGGATTCGAGTTCATGTTCGTTCATCAGATCCACCACCGGGGACAGGTATCTCAGGTGCTTGATTCACTCGGTCTTCCGAACAATATCGCGGACAACGTCGCATTTCTCGAAGGACCGAGCGACCAGTGATGTTCAAATCGTCGTGTCAAACGAAGGAGAGCGGGCGATCAACTCGAGAACGTTTTTCGGTTTTGACAGGTGAGAGAGGGTGTAACTGTCCAGGGAGAGGAGACGCCACCCGGAGAACGTCTGTTCGACCATCTTCCGGTCGAAGAATCGTTTGTAGTGTCCATTGTGCTCGAAAAATCCAGGTTCTACCTCTCGCCCGACTCCTGCACCGTAGTTGAAGTCATTCGCCGCGTTGACTCGAGCACATAAAAGGCCGTCCGGCCGGAGGATTCGACCAATTTCGGCCAGAATTCTCTTTGTCGTCGCGAGCTCAAAATAGTGGAGACAAAGATCGGCAACCGCAACCGCGTATGAGGAGTCGGCGAAGGACATCGGCTGCGCGATATCAATCTGCAGCACGTTCAGTTCGGGAACTCTCAGTGAGAGCGCCGCTACCGCCGCCGGAGCGATGTCGGATGCAGTCACAGAATATCCGTTCCGGAACAGAAACTCGCTTATCCCGCCAGATCCGCAGCCAAACTCAATAATCGCGCACCGGGGCGGAAACAGCTTCAGATGCTTCGAAATCCAGTTGTCCCGCTCGAGAGCGGATCTGCTCGCGGACGCGTAGTAGGAGTTCCAGTACGTTTTTCTGTCTTCTTCGATCATGGATCCGCAACTCGCTTTCTCCCATCATCGTGACTCCGGAGGGCTTCGTCAATAATTCTCCGGCTGCTTGACGCGCTTCGCTGAATCTGCTACACTGATCTTGTTCGATAGTTGGAAGCCATTTTTCGTGCGCCACAACTCCATGCGGAGAGCGCGGGAAAAATGGCTTTTTTTGTGCCGCTGCCTTAGCCGGCGCAAGAAACCATGTGATATGGCGGCCAGTTGGGACCGCCGCGTGCAGCTGCGACAATCCAGGCGATGTGCACGCACGTGCCGGGTCGACACGGCGCAAGATGCGATGCACAACAAGGAGGTGTGTATGCAGAATGTAGAAGCTATGCCACGTCCCACGAGGACTGGCGACTAACAATCGAATGTTGGCTCCGTGCGGTCGGCCTTCGGGCCGGCCCGCGCGGGGCCTCTCACTTCTCTCCCTTACAATTCGAGGTGTCTCATTTTCGACAACTGGATGTTCGTTGAATTCTATTCACGTCAACGGCAGGCGGACCTTCAGCGCGCCGCCGCAGAAACCGGCAGCGGGCGCCATCGCCTCTCTCTCAGTGGCCTGATCCGGCCCATTGTGATTATTGCTTGCGCGCTCGCCGATCAGCTGTTACGATAATATGGCCGGGTAACTCTCAGCATCTGATGCGCCGCCAACGTACCGTGCTTTTGCAACCAGGAGCTTGGTGATGTCTACGGGTCTGATGGTCTTCTCAAACCTCATCGCACCGCTCGTTACGGGGTTCTTCTTCTGCATTTGTTTCATGTATTTTGTTATCGCGAGTCCGTCAAAGGGTGCGTCGTTCAAGTATTTCGTCGTGTTCCTTATCAGCTTCGGTGCTTTCTCCTTCGGACGGCCGCTTCAGCTCATCGTCGGCGAACACCCTCTGCCGCTCATCATCGTGAACTTGCGCGTCTTCATTTTGTGCGCGGTAATTTCTCCGGCCATCATTCTCGCCGCCGATATCTTCAACAAGAAGGGCAGACGGTTGAGCACCGCGCTGGTAGTGCTGCCGTGCGTGATGCTCGGGTTGACCTACGTCGTATTCAATACGCTTGGGACACAGAACAGTTTTGTCCTGTTCGAGTTCGGAGGAATCGTTGCGCGCGACAATCTCACGCCCTCCCTGCTACCGCCTTTCTACGGGAGAGAAGTGACGATAGGCGTTCAGTTCGTCACCGGGATGTTGCTCCTGATGTTTTCCTCCTTGAAGCTGATCAAGCTTCGACTGGAAACACGATTTCGGGCTCTGTTAAAGGATAAGAACTTCCTTATCAATATCGGAATCCTGGTATTTGCGATGTCCTTCATAATCGGCTCACTGGCGAAACAGTGGTGGATCTACTACGCGGCCTCAATCGTGAGCGCGCTTCTTTTTGGGGCTGCCGTGCTCATCGACGCGCAGGAGATCCATCGCTACTACGAGAAGCTGATCCCTTTTATTAAAGAAGATATCATTCACAATGTTGCGTTCAGTGAGATCTCACGATCGAAATTGATGGAGCTGCTCAACTGTCTTGGGAAAAAGAGCGATCTCGACACGTTTGTCGTAGTGAAGATCAAAGAGCCCAACCTGAGCCCGGCACAGGACTTCGCCGTTGTCGACAAGGTGCTGGAAACGGCTAACCGTTGCCTGTCGCGGTTGTTCGGCGCCGAGAACTACCTGCTCCTCCCGCTCGCCGGAACCCGCATCGGCATTGCCCTTCGGACGCCGGGCGAACGGACGATGGATCGGAAGGTTCATCTTCTCGAGACGCTTGAAGCTTTCCGCGAGGAGATTTCCGCCTCTCATGACTGTACGCTCGCGATCGGGGTGGGACGTTCCTTCGGTCGGATAGAAGATCTGAGAACCTCGTATCACGAATCTCTGAGCGCGCAGGAATATGCGGAGCAGTTCACCGGAAGCACGATCATTCATGTGGAGGACATCGATCAGCGGGAGCAGCACGCAATACGGTACCCCGTCAAGGAGAAGGAGCGACTGATCTCGCAGATCCGAATGGGTGACGTGGAAGCGAGTCGAACTGCACTGGTGGAGTTCTTCGAGAAGTTCCGCCCCTTTATTGAAGAAAGACCGGAGTTGTTGCGTGTTCGGCTGTACGAACTCATAGGGTCCTTCATCGATGCCGCGGTCCTCGGAGGTGGCGATGAAGAAAGGCTGGACAAGTTTGCGCACAAATACACGGTCGACGTCGACCTGATCACGGATCCATCCCTGGCGGAGAAATGGCTCCAGAAAGCTGTGGTCGAGATTGCGGGCGGCGTGACGCATGTGCGGGAACGACGAACCAACTCGCTTATTGCGCGGGCCGTGACTTATATAGAAGCCAACTACCATTTCCCGCTGAGCTACAAAGACGTTGCACGGGAAATGGGCATCAGCCCCTCCTATTTCCTGAATCTGTTCAAAAAGGAGACCGGCACGACTTTTGTCGATCACCTCACGGCGGTACGCATTGAAGCGGCAAAACAGCTTCTGCTCACCTCGGATTCGAGTATCACTCAGATTGCATTCGACGTGGGTTTCAATAGCTCCAACTATTTCAGCAGCATCTTTCGAAAGCTGGTCGGCGTTCCCGCGAAAGAGTTTCGGGACTCGCGGTTGCTTTCGCCGGAAGTGCTGGGCACAGCGGGCCGGCTGCATACACTCGAAGAGCTTTGACGCGCCTGAAAAACACGCAATTTGTCTGAATTCCGTAAGATCCTGGAGAAAACTCAGTGATTTCCTGAATGCGCGCCCGGGAGATTTCGACTTTCCTTAAGGAGCGCTCGCACGCAGTCGCCAAATCATAGAGGAGATTGAAATTGACAGATGCACATTGGACGCAGCTTCTCGAGATTATCGACGGTAAAGTCTTCGACCGCCCGCTCGCGGCGTTTATCATCGACAGCCCGTGGCTTCCCGCATGGGCCGGGATTTCAATACTCGACTACTTTTCAAGCGAGCAGAAATGGTACGATGCGAACCTGAAGGCCATTGACGAGTTCCCGGAGATCGCATTTCTGCCCGGCTTCTGGTCGGAGTTCGGCATGTGCACCGAACCGTCCGCATTCGGCACGAAATGCATCTGGGGCGAGAACGAGTTTCCCACCGCAGTCAAGCTTCCTTCCGGCGTTGCGGATATCGTCGAGGCCGGGGTGCCGAACCCCGCGACCGACGGTCTCTGCCCGCTGGTACTGAAACGCCTTGAGCATTTCGAGTCGCCGATTCAGGCGGGCGGTCATCAGATCCGGTTCGCTGTCGCGCGGGGGCCGCTCAACATCGCGAGTTTTCTCATGGGCACTACCGAGTTTCTCACCGCGATGAAAACGGACCCCGTGGAGATCGAGAAGCTCCTGGAATTGATTACCGACTTCATAGTCGACTGGCTTCGGTTGCAGAAGAATCGATTCCCGTCAATAGACGGCATTTTCCTTCTCGATGATATCGCCGGATTCATCGGGCCGGATGATTTCGTGCAGTCGGGAAAACCCTACTTCACGCGAGCTTTCGCCGCATTCGATGCCTCGGTGAAGCTGTTCCACAACGACGCGCACGGCCTCGTCTGCGCGCCGCACCTCCGGGAAATGGGTGTCAACGTATTCAACTTCAGCCACAACCATTCGGTTGCCGATATCCGTCGGCTCGCCGGAGACAGCGTGGTTCTTCTGGGTAATATACCGCCGCGGGACGTTCTGGCGGCAGGAACCGAAGCGCAGGTCACGGCGAGTGCCGCAGCGCTGGTTCGCTCGCTGCCGAACGCGCGCCGCGTGATCTTTTCCTGCGGCGGAGGGATGCCGCCGGGTGTTTCGAGCGCGAACATCCGGGCCTTTCTCGTCGGGGTCGGGCACTAGAGCAGCGGCCCGGTGCGCTCACTTCACGAACTGAATCGATTGCGGCACACCGGAATCTCGTATCCCCGGGGGATATTCACCACCGGCTCATCGGAATAGCCAAGCAGCAGTGCGGCCAGTACCCGGTAGCGCCGGCCGATACCCAGAGCTCGTTTCAGGCTCCTGCTGCCGTTGATCGTCCGCTTGAGCGAATCCATCAGGCAACTTCCGACACCCACGGCCTCCGCCATCAGGATTACATTGGCCAGAAGGTACTGAGCGCTGTCCCCGGTCACGGGGACCCCGGAATCGCCGAGCGCAAGCACGATCACCGGCGCATTATCCTTGATCACTCGTTTTCTGAATCGACAGTCGTATTCCATCTTGACCCGGATGGTGTGAAGCGTCGGTCGCGAGGTGAAGACTGAAATCAGTGCGGTCGCCGGTTTGAACCCGAATAACACGCGATGCCATCGCTTCACGGACTCAATGGCTCTGTTGTCGATGGCGTCGATCACCGCGGGGTCGTCGATCACCAGGAACTCTATGTTCTTGTTCTGGTTCGGCGCATAAGAGGCTGAACGGAGAATTTCCCGCACTGTCTCCCAGGGGAGAGGCGATTTCCTGAATCTTTTCGTCGACCTTCGCCGGGCCATGAGCTCTTCGAGGGATCGAGGATCGAGATTCAACGGTCCGTCGATCCGCTCGGGTTCTACCCCATCCATTCGAATCGCGCGCTGCGGGCATATGGAAATGCAGCGCTGGCACTGGTTGCACAAATCATACCGGATGACGGGTCTTTTCTCGACCTCACCGATGCAGTAGTTCTTGAATCGCTTCGTACACACGCCGCATTGGGTACAGAGTTCCTCTTCTATCGTGATCACAGATTCGTCCTTTGCCGGATATACTATCCATATATAGCGAAAATCAGAGCGCTGCAACCTAGTTGGCAGACTTTAATACGAGTGATATCGTCAACAATCCGATCTGGGGGTGAGGAATGAGCAGCGTTCGAGTTCTGGTAGGTACACACAAAGGCGCGTTCGTCCTGAAGTCGGACGCGAAGCGAAATAGGTGGGACGTCAGCGGTCCCCATTTTGGCGGATGGGAAATCTACCATCTCAAGGGGTCTCCGGCGGACCCAAACCGCATCTATGCATCGCAGTCGACCGGTTGGTTCGGGCAGGTGATCCAGCGATCCAACGACGGAGGCGAAACCTGGGCACCGGTGGACAACAAGTTCGCCTACGCCGGTGTTCCCGGTACCCACACCTGGTACGACGGTACCCCGCATCCGTGGGAGTTCAAGCGGGTCTGGCATCTGGAGCCCGCTCTCTCCGACCCGGATACGGTCTACGCCGGAGTAGAGGACGCGGCGCTCTTTCGAACAACAGACGGGGGCGCGAGCTGGCAGGAGCTTGCAGGATTGCGCGAGCACGGTACAGGTCCCCGCTGGCAGCCGGGTGCGGGCGGCTTGTGCCTGCATACCATAATACTTGATCCGAGCGACCCGGAAAGGATCTTCATCGCCATCTCTGCGGCCGGGGCGTTTCGAACCGACGACGGCGGCAAGAACTGGAAGCCGATAAATCGCGGGCTGCGATCGGAATTTTTGCCCGAGCCGACCGCGGAGATCGGCCACTGCGTGCATCACGTGGCGATGCACCCGGCGCGGCCCGGGGTACTCTTCATGCAGAAGCACTGGGACGTCATGCGCAGCGATGATGCGGGTGACAGCTGGCACGAGGTCAGCGGAAACCTTCCGAGCGATTTCGGCTTTGTAGTTGATATTCACGCTCACGATCCGGAGACTATCTACGTGGTCCCAATCAAGAGTGACTCAGAACACGTACCACCGGATGGCAAGCTGCGCGTCTACAGAAGCAAGACCGGCGGCAATGAGTGGGAGCCGCTTACCAGAGGGCTGCCCCAGGAAAACTGCTACATCAACGTGTTGCGCGATGCAATGGCTGTGGACTCCCTTGACGAGTGCGGCATTTACTTCGGAACCACCGGCGGCCAGGTGTATGTCTCGGCGGATGCCGGAGACAACTGGAAGCCGATAGTTCACAATCTTCCGGCCGTGCTCTCGGTGGAGGTCCAGACGCTGCCATGATTCGAGTCGAGTTGCCCGCGCATCTACGGACGCTGGCGCGAGTGGATGGACAGATCGAGATCGAAGTCGTCGGCGCGGTGACCCAGCGCTCGGTCCTTTCCGCGCTCGAGGCGCGCTATCCAACGCTGCGTGGCACCATGCGTGATCACGTCACCGAAAAGCGAAGGCCGTTTGTCCGGTTCTTCGCCTGCGGTGAGGATATCTCACTCAAGTCTCCGGATTCACCCCTGCCCGAGGCGGTAGCAAAGGGCAGGGAGACGTTTCTTGTTGTCGGCGCGATCGCGGGGGGATGAGTAGTGTGAGCCTTACAAACGAAGAGATTCTTCGCTATTCGCGGCACCTCATCATGCCGGAGGTTGCGCTCGCCGGACAGGAGAAACTGAAAGCGGCGCGCGTGCTTTGTGTGGGTGCCGGCGGGCTCGGCTCACCCATCGCGCTCTACCTTGCCGCCGCTGGAATCGGAACGATCGGAATTGTTGATTTCGATGTGGTCGATTCGACCAATCTCCAGCGCCAGATCATTCACACCACCGCAGACGTCGGTCGATCGAAGGTCGAATCCGCCGCTGAGAAGATCAGCGCGATAAATCCACATATCGAAGTACGTCACTTCAACGTTGCCCTTTCAAGCGAAAACGCGCTCGAGATTTTCAGCGATTTCGATATCGTCGCCGACGGCACCGACAACTTCGCCACCCGTTACCTCGTGAATGATGCCTGTGTCCTCTCGCGCATTCCCTATGTCTATGCTTCGGTGTTTCGATTCGAAGGGCAGGCATCGGTATTCGCCGCAGGCGACGGTCCCTGCTATCGCTGCCTCTACCCCGAGCCACCTCCGCCCGGCACGGTTCCCTCCTGTGCGGAGGGCGGCGTGCTCGGCGTGCTTCCCGGTCTCCTTGGCGTCATCCAGGCGACAGAGGTGATCAAGCTCGTCCTGGGCGCAGGGGATTCGTTGGTCGGACGGCTTCTCCTGGTCGACGCGCTTTCCATGCGGTTCCGCGAGCTCAAGCTTGCGCGGAATCCCGACTGTCCGGTGTGCGGTGAAAACCCGACAGTGCGGCATCTGATAGACTACGAGGAATTCTGCGGCGTCCGCGGTGAGGAACGCCACAACGATGCCATTGGCGGCACGAGCGCGACCGGCAGTGGGGCACTGCCCGAGATCCAGCCTGAGGAGCTCAAAGCGCTCCTCGACCGCGGCGAGGACATTGTGGTACTCGATGTCCGGGAACCGCACGAGCGGGAAATCTCGCGGCTCGGCGGTCCGGCAATCCCGTTGGGCGATCTCGCGGAACGGGTGCATGAGCTTGATTCGAGTCGTGATATCGTCGCCTACTGCAAAGTCGGGGTGCGCAGCGCGAAGGCCGTCGAGTTTCTGCGAAGTATCGGATTCCGCCGCGTGCGCAACCTCGCCGGCGGCATCGACGCCTGGGCCAAGCGAGTCGACCCGAGCATGCCCCGATACTAGGCGCCGGGCAAAATGGAAACCGCGCTGATTTCGACGTCAGCGAGGAGGCACATCATGGCCGAATCTTTCAGATCGAGGCTCAGTCGGGGCGATTTGTTCATCGGGACGTTGTTGACGCTTCCGTCGCCGGAAATTGCGGAGATTTTCTGCGCATCCGGATTCGACTGGCTTTTTGTGGACATTGAACACGGCCCCATGGATATGCTCGACGCCCAACGAATTCTTCAAGCAGCGGCGTACCGAGTTCCCTGCATAGTGCGCGTGCCGGCGCTCGAAGAGGTCTGGATAAAGAAAGCTCTCGATATCGGGTCCGCGGGGGTCATCGTACCGCAGGTCCGAACCGTAGAAGAAGCGCAGACATCGGTTCGCCTTTGTAAGTATCCGCCGACAGGAACGAGAAGCGTCGGCATTTCCCGAGCCCACGGCTACGGTCAGAATTTCATGGAATACATCGCCAAAGCCGACCAAGAGACCGCCGTAATCATTCAAATCGAACACATCGACGCGGTGAACAACGTCGAGAATATCCTGAAAGTGCCGGGGATCGACTGTTTGTTCGTCGGACCGTACGATCTGTCGTCGAGCATGGGAAAAACAGGGCTTGTAGACGATTCCGAGGTCCAGGACGCGATTACCCACGTGCAGCAGTGCGCCGAAGACGCGAAAGTACCGCTTGGCGTTTTCGGCGCGACCGCCGAAGTGGTCACCCGCTACATACGCAGCGGGTACACCTTGATCGCCGCGAGCATGGATACGCTGCTCGTAGGCGGCGCAGCGAAGAGCCTGGCACACGAAATAAAAGGCGAAGCACGTCGGGCAACCTGAGACGCGACTCCGTGACACGGGCCGGCTGTGGGCCGGCCCGTGTCACGGAACGCCGAAGTTCGCGCGCACTGATCCCGTGATCGGTAGCCGCTATTCCAGACCACGCTCATCCAGTCTTCCGATGTAGTCAAATTTCTGTAACCGTTTTGTCTCTGGCGCGGCTCATTCGCCGGGTGTACGATTTAACAACGTAAGATCCGTATCGAGTCCGAGGTCCCGGCGAAATCACGTGCCGGGAGTTCAAATTCAATATTCAATGGAGGTGCGCTTCATGAAAACCGTCAGAGGAATTGTGGTCGCCATGCTGTTCCTGGTAACGAGTCTGGGGGGACTCTGGGCTTCCGGTACAACCGAGCAACCGGCGACGGGCGCCGCTCAGGCAGTCAGTGAGGGCAACACACTGAACGCCTATTCGATCTGGCCTGAAAACTGGGCCCGTCCAATGTTCCAGGAGTTTGAAAAGGCAACAGGTATTCACGTCAACTTCGTCCGTTTCTCATCCGGAGAAGCGCTGTCGCGCGTGATTGCGGAAAAGTCGAACCCGAAGGTTGATGTTCTTTTTGGAGGGCCGGTAGAAACTTTTGGCGCCGGACTCAAAGAAGGGGTTTTCGAATCCTACAAGCCGCCGGCCTATTCAGTTCTCGACGCCAAGTACAAGGATCCAGACGGTTACTGGATAGCCATTGCGGATGATCCGCTATGCTTCATGAGCAACAAGAAGTTTCTGCAGGAAAATAGGCTCTCGCTGCCGGTTTCCTGGCAGGATCTTCTGAATCCTGCATACAAAGGCATGATTCAGATGGCGGATGCCCGGACATCAGGAACGGCTGTTACGCGGATATTCTCAATCCTGACGATCTTTGATCGTGATGAGACGAAGGCCTTCGACTACATGAAGAAACTGCGTACGAATGTACAGGTCTATACAAAGAGCGGCGGCGGCGGAACGATTCCTGTCGGCCTGGGACAGGCGGGCGCGGGTATATTCTTTGTAGTGGACGCCCTCAATACTCTCCAGAAGGGTTACGATGTCGCCATATCCTTTCCGAAAGAGGGCATAGGACAGTCTGCGGAGGCGATTGCGCTGATCACCGGCGCGAAGCATCCGGGGTTGGCTAAGAAGCTGATCGACTGGGCCACCACGGCCGACATGCAGAATCTCTACGCCAAGTACGAGATCAACTTCGTCCCGGCATATCCGGGCGTTGAAACCCAGAAAACCCTTGCCGATGCCCTCAAAGGGGCAAAGATATTCCAGATAGATCCGGTGTGGTCGGGAGACAATCGCGCCCGCATCGTTGAGACCTGGGTGAAAGAAGTGCTGCAATAGGGTCAGTGATATGACAACCGCGCCTGCCCATTCCATGATTTCACCGCGAGGCAAAGGACTCCGGTTCCTGTTCAGGGATCCGGCCACGACATTGAGCGTGATCATCATCTGGATCTTTCTCGCTCTCTTCGTGCTTGTCCCCCTCGTGCAAATACTCGCGGCCAGTTTTACCGTGGGCGGGCGCCTGAGTTTTGCCGAGATCGGTAAGATCCTCGGAAACAGGTATGAAATACGTGCCGCCTGGGACAGCGTGCTTCTCGGGACGCTCGTCGGACTGTTCGGGACGGCACTCGGGTTTCTCTTTGCATTCACCGCGGTTCGCGCCAATCTTTCGCGGCGTTGGTCGAGACTGCTCGACACCGCAATGATACTGCCTCTGATTTCACCGCCCTTCACGATGGCGATAACGGTGATCTTTTCGTTCGGCCCGAGCGGTCTGATCACCCATGACCTTTTCGGATTGAAGCACTTCAACGTCTACGGTTTGGGCAGCACACTCTTCGCGGAAACGATCACCTATTTTCCGATAGCGTATCTGACTCTCAAGGCTATTCTCGCGGGGATCGACCCAAATGTCGAAGACATGGCCTTCAGTCTGGGAAGCTCCCGGGCGGAGGTTTTCAGGCGCGTAACAGTCCCGCTTTCGGCACCCGGACTGGCCAATGCTTTTCTCCTGCTCTTTGCCGCCTCACTCGCGGATTTTGCGACGCCGTTGATCCTTGCCGGGAATACGTTTCCGGTTCTGCCGACGGAGGCGTTTCTTCAGATTACCGGTATGCAGGATCTCAAGAGCGGTGCAGCCCTGTCGTTCATCCTGCTCATCCCCTCCTTTCTGGTGTTTATTTTGCAACGGTACTGGGTCGGGCGAAAGCACTACGTGACTATTACCGGGAAGTCCGGGTCGCAAACGAAATTCAAGAGCGTCAGTCGGTTGGTTAAGTGGATACTGCTGGCGATCTGCGTCATGATGTCGTTGTTCATACTGTACTTCTATGTCTTGCTCGTGTATGCGTCGCTGGTGGAAGCCTTCGGAGCCAACGAACAATTCACGCTCAGCCATTATGTGGTCATTTTTACCGAAGGGCTGAAGGCAATTACGGACACGCTGCTCATTTCCGGCGTTTCGATGGTGCTTGGCGGCCTGTACGGTGTTGTCCTGGGTTACCTGATAACGACACGGCGGTTTGCGACTCGTAAGACAATGGAGTTCATCTCCATGATTAACTACTCACTTCCTGGCACCATCGTCGGCATCGCCTTCCTTATCGCATTCAACAATCCGCCGCTTGCGCTGACCGGAACAGCAATCATCATTATCCTGTGTAACGTATCCCGGTATGGCGCATATGGAACGCGTTCAACCGTTGCCATTCTTCACCAGATCGACCCGAGCATCGAAGAGGCATCGAGCAGTCTCGGGGCGAGTTCCAGCCTGACGTTTCGCCGTATCACGATCCCCCTGATTTTGCCCGCGCTCTTCTCGAGCCTGGGAATCGTATTTATCCGCTCCATGACTGCGATAAGCGCCACGATATTTCTGATTTCCGTGGACTGGACATTGATAACCGTTCGAATCCTCGAAAACATGACCGAGCTGCAACTCGGCGTTTCCGCGGCCTTTTCCGTATTCGTCGTGGTTGTAGTCTACGTGGTGACCCTTGGCATCAGTCTGTTCCTGCGCCTGTTCAGGCAGCCGGGCAGCAGCGAGATTTCTTCATTTCTTGGGGCGTGAGAGGAGTTCCGCATGCAATCGGTAAGCCTTCGGCTCGAAAATATCAACAAGACCTTCATGCATCAGATAAAGGGCAGCGTATCCGCGGTTTCCGACGTGAACCTGAACATAGAGGCGGGAGAACTGCTCACCTTCCTGGGCCCATCCGGATGCGGGAAGACCACGACTCTGCGGATCGTGGCCGGATTCGAGACCGCTGACTCTGGAAAGGTGTACATCGGCGACGAAGACGTCACCCGGCTCATGGCAAATCAGCGAGGCATTGGCTTCGTATTCCAGAGCTACGCGTTGTTCCCTCATCTCTCGGTGTTCGAAAACATCGCGTATGGTCTCAAGATACGGGGCGTCGGTCGCACCGAGATAGGAGAGTCCGTGATGGAGGTGCTTTCCCTTCTCGGGCTGGAAGGGTACGAACGTCAGTTCCCTCACCAGCTTTCCGGGGGCGAGCAACAACGGGTAGCGCTCGCTCGCGCGATCGTCATAAAGCCGAAAGTGCTGTTGCTCGACGAACCACTTTCCAATCTTGATGCGAAACTGCGCCTTTCGACCCGCAGCGAAATTCGCCGGCTGCAGAAAGCGCTTCAAATTTCGGCCATCTACGTAACGCACGACCAGGAAGAAGCGATGGCGATATCGGACCGAATCGTCATAATGAATCGCGGAGAAATCGTGCAGATTGGTACCGCAGACGAGCTGTACTACCATCCGCATACGGAGTTCGTCGCACGGTTCGTCGGACGAATCAACACTCTGCCGGCGGAGATCGTCGAAGCAACTGCAGACCGTACGGTCGTGGAGGTGCTGGGCAGGACGTATACGGCGACCGAAATATATCGTGACATCAAGCCGGGCGACAAGCTGAATGTCATGCTGAGACCGGAGTTCATTCAGCTGCACACGGAGATCACGGCTGAACGTCCCGCGGGGACCATCGTCGAACGTACCTTCCTCGGAGAGCGCGTGGAGTATGTTGTCGATATTGACGGAGTCAGGGTCAACGTGGCTTCTTACGATCCTCGGCATTACCGGGACTTTGAGGTACGCGGCAAAGTCGGGGTTGAACTCGATCAAAGCGGAATGAAGGTACTGAAGGAGTAGGGTGATGGCAATGAAGGTGGCGTCAAGACGTCTTTTGCCGGCATTGGCAGTTGCGGCGCTTGTCCTGGCGGGCGGAGTCGCTTTTGCGCAAACTGCCGAGTATCACGGCGCGGACTCGGTATTTCGGGACCATGGGCTGACCATTCTCTGGGCCATACTCAAAGGCAAGGACGAAGATTCCTCGTCGGTCTATGTTCGAATTGCAAAATCCGGTCCGGCAAGCGAGCAGTTGGGTCTATTCAGCGTGGTCGCGCGAGACGTGATTTCCGGTGATGAGCAGGTTGTGATCCCCCGTCGGGTCTTGAATGATCTGAATACCATCACCGAGGAACGTGGATCGTTCACTGACAAAGCACAACGCAGATTTCTTTTCTACAGGGGCCGCGACACCGCCGGGACCGCGGATCCGGCAGTGGAAGTCTATTACTACGCCATTCCGGACACGGCGCCTGAGTTTTTGACGGCCGCTGCGGCGGAGGCCTACCTCAAGGACACGCTTGAGCGGGTCGGCGCGTCGCGATAGCCGACCGTTGAAGCTTTACCTTCGCTCCCTGTTCCCCTATAGTACTTGCATACATATACGGTACCGGACTCAAGAACTGCGCGATGGAGAGAGTAGAAAGATATCTTCGGGGGTTATTGCTCGGGACCGCGGTCGTGCTTGCCCTGTTGCGAGCGGAGCTCGACGCCCATGTCCTGGTTCTCATTGTGCTCATGGTTGCCTATTCGGGAACTATGGAACTTGTGTGGCTCCTCCAGAAGCATTTTAGCGCGGGAACTGCTTTCGCTTCGGCCGCTTGTGAGCTGCTGTTTGCCTCGTGGATGTATTACCTGTTTCGCGTGAGTCTGTTGCTCGTTTTCGATCTTCTGATCCTGTTGCGGGCGCATCGCCAGCTGAAAGGCGGTCGGTTCATCGTGGTAGCCATCATGGCAGCGGTCCTCTATTTTGCAGCCGTCGCTGTGACGGGTTTCCAAAAGACGCGTTCCGATGGAGTGTATTTTCTCGTCGCCCAATTTCTCCTCTATCCCGGAGTCGCCCTGGGCGCATTCCTGCTCATAAGCCAGGGTTTGAAACGTTCGCAGCAGGATGTGGAGCGCGAACGTGATGAGCTCGCCAGACGTCTCGATGCGAGGAACGATACGCTTGCAACTATGTCGCACGAGTTCCGAACTCCGCTGACCATGATCCACTCATCTTCGCAAATTCTGCTCGAAGAGCGCCCCGGTGCACTTAACGACACCCAACGCCGATTCGTCAACACCATCGCGGAGAGTACTTCCCGTCTGATTCGCCTCGCGGACGACCTGCTCGCGCGTATCAAGGTCGATTCTACATGGCTGGCCCTGGATCTGGCGGAGGTGGATGTCCGTCCCCTGATAAAAAAATCGGTCCAGGCGATGACGCCGTTTGCAGAGGAGCGATCCCGGAACCTTCGTTACGTCTATCCGCACATGCTGTCGATGGTCCTCGCCGATCCAAAATGGATTCACCAGGTACTCGTGAACCTGATTCACAATGCGATCAAGTACACCGAGGGAGTGGGGAGCATTGTCCTGTCCGTAAAGGAAAATGAAGAGTGGGTGGTTGTAACGGTGAGCGACGACGGTGGCGGTATCCTGAACATTCGCAAGACGGAGGTGTTTCAGAAATACTACCAGGAGAACCAGGAGTCTGACGGGAGTCTGGATGGGGCCGGCCTTGGTCTCGCCATTGTCAAGAATATCGTAGAGAAACACAACGGCAGCGTCTACGTCGGGTCGGTTCCTGGAATGGGTTCTATTTTCTCATTCACCCTGCCGATAGCGCGGAAGAATCCATCGTGAAGCCGAAGATCGTTGTTGTCGAAGATGAGCCCAAATTGATCGGCATCCTGGAATACCTGCTCGAGGATGAAGGGTACGAGGTCCATTCGTCGCAGCGGGGGGACACGGCACTTGCGATCATTGAAGAGCACAAACCGGATCTGGTGCTTCTGGATATCATGTTGCCGGGAATCGACGGGTTCGAACTGTGCGCAGCAATTCGCAGGCTTACTACGACGCCGGTAATTGTGCTCACCGCGCGAAAGGAACAGGAGGACGTCATCCGAGGGCTCGAACTGGGTGCCGACGATTATCTCACGAAACCCTTCAACAACAAGGAACTCACGCTTCGTATCCGGAGGGTTCTCGGCCGGACCGGTCTCGGAGACTCCTTTGACCAGATTGTACACGGTGATATTGTTGTGCGTGTCGCTTCCCGCGAAGTTTCCGTCGCAGGCCGTGCCCTCGCCCTTACCCCGACGGAGTTCAGCCTTCTCCTGTGCCTCATGCATAATCGGGGCCGCGTGTTGTCCTGGGAATCCCTGCTTCGGGAAGTGTGGGGCTCCGAAGATTGGGAAGGCGGCAAGGAGCTGGTGAAAGTCAATATCCGGCGGCTGCGAAAGAAGCTGGAGCCGGATCCAACCGAACCGAAATACCTTCTCACAAACTGGGGAATCGGGTACAGGATGGGCGGTGTTGGTATCTCAGACTCGCGTCGCGATGGCTCGATCCGATAATTGCGAAGTGGAGACGTTGTGGAAAAGAGCTATCTGACACTCGAAAAGATCGCAAAGTCTTTCGACGACGGAAACGGGGGGAGAGTCCCGGCCGTCTGCAGCATATCCCTGTCGATAGCCAAGGGTGAGTTCGTCACAATTCTTGGTCCGTCAGGCTGCGGAAAAACCACGACGTTGCGCATTGTTGCCGGACTCGAGAATCCGGATTCCGGGAACGTCATGTTCGACGGTGTTCGCATCAACGAACTACCGGCTCAACAGCGGAACATGCCCCTGGTATTTCAAAGCTACGCGCTTTTTCCTCACATGAACGTATTCGACAATATTGCGTACGGACTCGAGTTACGTAATATTCCGAAAGAAGTGATCAGAAACGATGTGGAGATGAGTCTGCAGCTGCTCAACATGGTTGGACTGGAAAGAAGGTTTCCGAGCACACTTTCGGGCGGCCAACAGCAGCGGGTCTCCCTGGCGCGGGCGCTTGTATTAAAACCGTCGATTATTCTCTTCGACGAGCCGCTTTCGAACCTGGACGCCAAACTGCGAAATCAGATGCGTGCGGAAATAAAACGCATTCAGCAGATGCTCGGCATAACTGCCCTGTATGTCACCCACGACCAGGCAGAAGCACTCAGTATTTCGGACCGGGTGGTGGTAATGAACCGGGGGCTCATTGAGCAAGTTGGCACTCCCGAGGAAATCTACGCCAATCCCAAAAGTCTCTTCGTTGCCGACTTTGTGGGGAATGCGAACTTCATCGAAGCAGTGGTAGAAGAGCTCTCAGAAACTACGGTTGTAACGAATATCCAGGGCCGGTCCGTAGAGATTCCCCGCGAGAACCTCGCTGATCCGGTGGTCGAGGACGAAGAGGTCTATGTGGCTATCAAACCGGAGGCGGTCCACCTTACCCGCGATACTTCGTCCTTTACCGGAAGACTAGCCGGACGTTTTTATCTGGGACGGACAGTTGAATATATTATCGAATTCGAGAATACGTTTCTCACGTCGATCGACTCAACTGGAGGGCTTGCGTTGAATGAGTTGTCGATGGGGAAGACCGTGGGCATCGTCTTCAACACGGCTCATTTCCGTCTCTTTCGGAAGTGAGTTTGCGGCTGCCGGCACAACAGGGGGACTACCTCTTCGACAAGCCGGATTCATCTGGACCGTCGTACCTTCTTTCGACGAACCTTGACTTTGCTCATAGTCAGGTCGCCGGTCACCACAATGGCGCTGTTGGAATTGTCCGATCTTCTGCGGTCACGAAAGGTGCTCATCGAATTTGACGTCATTCTTTCCAGGACGTCGATCCCCCGCGGCACGATGATCCGGACCTGCGACATCCTGCAGTCCAGGACAAGATCGACTCTGAGGTCCGCCTCCGCTGCGTAATCCATGAAATCGAGGGTGACCTTTGCCATCTGGCCCTCTACAAGGACGTGGGAGGATTCAATCCACTTTCCCACTTTGTGAACCTCCCCCATGTCCGCTCGGATCACCTGGGTCTCCGCTGATCGGTGCTGCGGTTGAGGAAGTGAGCTCTCGATTACCTGAAGGCTCGTGATGTCGTTTGCGGCGGCTATCTCTCCGGCGAGGATTTCGTAGCGATTCAGATCGAGCTGATTCCCCGAATAGGCCTCTGCGGCGAGCCGAAAGCACCTGTCCTTTCTCGCCTCGAAATCGGTAGTGGGATCCGTCACCTCTGATTCTCCTCTGATTCAACAGAAAGATAGAAAGACCGACCCGTCTGGTCAAGGCAGGCCGGAAAACGATTGACAGACTAACAGTGTTAGTTTATGATCCTTACTAGCGATGCTAGTATGAAGATAACAAACAGAGAGGTTCCCGCCGCGGGTTCGGCCGGCGGTACAGAATCTAACCGGGATGCCATTTTTCGGACGGCGCTCAGGCTCTTCTCCGGCCACGGGTACGAGAATGTATCCATGCGTCAGATCGCTTCGGCGGTCGGGATCAAGGCAAGCTCCATATACAACCATTTCTCGAGTAAAGCGGAACTTCTCGATGAGGTGGTACGGGTTTTCCGCGCCGCGCTCGCCGCGCGCGCGATGAATGAGGGATTCGACGACGTCGATGCACAGCTCGCCGGGCGGGGTCCCAGAGCTCTCTTGATCGAAATCATGCTTGCGCCTCTTCGCCTGCTCGACGATCCGGATCTGACCGATATCGTGCGGGTTGTAACCCGCGGCCAGTATCATCACGAGGGCATCCGGGTCTTTCTGCTGGAGGAGATGTTCAGAAAACCGCAGGCGCTCCTCGTCCGGGTGCTCGCGGCTCTCGTGACCAGGGGAATTCTCGCGGACTACCCTGCTCCGTTCCTTGCCGCCGAGCTGCAGGCCGTCCTGACCGCCAATTTCTATCAACGCAGCCTCGAACCCGACCGGCGGGAAGTCGATAACGCAGGTACTCGCCTTGCCATGCAGAAACACGTCGAGTTCTTCTGGCGTGCGGCGGCGAAATCGGGCGATTCTCATAAACCGGAGGAAGCAAATGAAAACTGGAAGAGCTGAGCCGCTCGAAGGCGTCGAGCGCACCATGCTCCTGCCCCTTTGGGGTCGGTACACGGAGAGTACAAAGGAGAACGGTCTTCTCAAAGACGAGAAATGCGTTACCATCGTCGAACAGCTTGGGATCGATCTGGCAGATTTGGCAAAGGGGCAGAACCCCGGCAGCCGCCTCGCGTGGGTTGCGCGTGCCTTCAACATCGATCTTGAGCTTCGCAGACTGCTTTCCGGCGGCGCCGAAACCACCGTCGTCAACCTTGGTTGCGGGCTGGATACCTCATTTTACCGGCTCCACGATAGAACATCCATCGTGTGGTACGATGTCGACCTTCCACACGTGATCGCTCTGCGCCGGGAACTCATCGGAAAGGATCCGGCCAACAGAACGATTGCCGGTTCGGTGTTGAATGCAGACACCTACCGCGGCATACACGTGCGGGAAGGCCTCATCGTACTCGCGGTGGGCCTTCTGTACTACTTTTCCGAAGCGGAAGTGCGCAGGATTTTCGAGAGCATAGTCGCCCTGGCGGAACCGTCAGGACACGCAACGCTCGTCATCGACTTCTGTTCGGGCCGGGGAGTGGTGATGGCGAACAAATCGGTGGTTCAGGATTTCCCCGGCGCACGGATGATCTGGTCCGCGGAAGGCGAGGATGATCTGCGGGCTCTCCACGAGGGCTTCCGCGTGGTCGAAACGTATCCCGTCTTCAGCAAGATCCGCTCGCTACTCACCGAAGAAGACTCCGCTATCGCAGAACTCGCGGACAGCGCGGGAATCATGTCGTTCGCCAGGTTGGAGATCGGGTAATTAGTGGCAGGACTCCTGCACGCGTTGTGAAGAAAATGGTTTGACAATGGAGCGGTTTGCCTCATATCCTGTCTCCTGATAGGGGGAAAAATATCAAATGACTCGAACTATCTGCGCTGCACGGGCAGGCGTGATGGCGGTTCTGATGCTGGTGATCTTCACCGGACTGGTCGTGGCTCAAACCGTCCAGCAACCCGACGCAAGCAGCCTTCTAACCCGGGCTGAGATCCAAAGTGCGCTTGGGCAGAGCGTCGGTGAGGGCAAGCTGAAACCCAGGGCCAATCTGAACGCGGGTACCGTCTGTGAGTATACCGTGGGAACCGGAGGGATGTTCAGCGTCTATGCAAAAGAGCTGGTTCAGGGCGAAACGGCCAACAGAATAGTTGAAGAGTTCATAAAAAGAAAGATCGCTGTATCTGAATCCACCGGTGTAGGCGATCGATCCTTCTTTGTCAGTCCCGGTTACGGCGTCGTTCAATTGAACACCTTCAAGGGGTCCAGATATCTCATAATCACCCTTCTGATCCCCGGCCTCACGGAGGCTGCGCAGAAGACCGCCGCCCTCGAGCTGATGCAAAAGGCGCTCACGCGATCCTGAGCGCTTCCGCCGCGGATCCTGACGCACCGGTCGGCCTGTTGGCTCGGCTCCCGGTGCGTCGAGTCGGCGGGTAATTCCGTTTGAATTTACCCCTTGCCAAGATGCTCAGTATCGTGTAACGTTAGCTTGATGTCGGTCGGCGCATGCCTGACCGCAGCGCGGATTATCTTAAACTGGTCCTTTGAGGCGAAGCAACTGCGTCATTCCTTCTTCTTTCGCGAATCACACACGCCGAGCGTTCCAACAAGAACTAATTATACAGAGACCGCGATCTATGCAGATGGCTGAAGCAGGACTTCAGCAAAGGAAGTATTTCGAATGGGCAACAAATTGTATGTTGGAAATCTCAGCTACGACACGAACGAAGACGAGCTTCGCTCCATGTTCTCGGCCTACGGAACGATCAATTCTGTGGCGGTCATTACCGACCGTGACACCGGTCGGCCCAAGGGCTTCGCGTTCGTGGAAATGGGAAGCGAGAAGGAAGCGCAGGCCGCGATAAACGGACTCAACGCGACCGAAGTCGGCGGACGCCAGATCAAAGTCAACGAAGCAAACGACAGGCCGCCGCGCAACACCCGCGACCGTTACTAGACCCAAAAATCAAAAAAAGGCCGAACAGATGTTCGGCCTTTCCTTATATGGACTGATTCTCTTTTTTACTTCACGAAGAGCGCGTTTGGTGCAACTTGTTACCGCTTTCGTGATGGGCTGAAACTCTCGCTGATTTGATCAACGATGGGTTTCAGGTTCATTTCGAGCGCGATGTCAGGCGATTCGACGAGCCAGTCCTGCAGGCCCTTCTTGACCTCCGATAGCTGCCGTTCCCCGCCGATCAGCTCCTTTCCGACAATCTGCGCTCCAGCCTTTCTGCAAATCTGCGGCCGCAGATTCAGCGTGGCAAGCTGTTTGCCGTTCAGT
>DATKUF010000285.1:0-8371 GCA_035530755.1 Spirochaetia bacterium
CAATGGATTTCCGCGGAAAAAACGACCCTTTTACGCCTTTCCGGACGGACAGAAGACCATGAGTTTCGACCTGCTCTTCAGGGGGCTCGAGATTACGACCGGCGGGCGACGCATCAACGAGTACCCGATGCTGCTTGAAACGCTGCCGAAGTTCGGCCTCACAGCCGAAGGACTGTCCGATTACCTGCAGATCTTCCGATACGGCTGTCCGCCACACGGCGGATTTGCGATCGGCCTGGAACGACTCACCCAGAAGATACTGGGCCTGCAGAACGTCAAAGAGGCGTCTCTTTTCCCGCGGGACCGCAAGCGCACTCGTCCCTGATCACATGTGGCGAATGAACTTCTGGATTCCGTCCAGGAGCATCTGTACCGCCATTGTCGTCAGGATCATACCCATGAGCCGTTCGAGTGCGTTGAGGCCGCGATTCCCCACCACCCGGTGAAGGGCGTCGGAAAAGAACAGTACAACGAACGAAACTCCCCAGGCGATCGAAAGTGCGGCAAGCAGAAGCGGTATCTGCGAGGGGTTTCCCGTGGAAAACAGGATTATCGTTGCCATCGATGAGGGACCGGCGACAAGCGGTACCGCAAGCGGAACGATAATCGGTTCCTCAACAGGGGTGCGCAGACCGCGCGCGGCAATCGGGAAGATCATTCGTATTGCGATGAAGAAAAGTATTACGCCGCCCGCGATAGCGAGAGCCGGCTCCGAAATATTCATGCCGGCTAGAATGTATTTTCCGAAAAAAAGGAAAAGCACGAGAATCATGAACGCGATAGTCATCTCACGCGCGATGATGATCCGTCGTCTTCTTCCGGAGAAATCCTTGAGTACCGAAAGAAAAATCGGAATGTTGCCGAAAGGGTCCATGACGAGAAGCAAAGTTATCGCCGCCGAGTAGATTGTCATGACTTGATGTGCCCGATCTTCCTGAAGATATTGGCGATCTCATCGGATTCCCGCGGGCTCAGTGTTGCGCGCGCCATCACATCCCGAAGGAACAGGCGCGTCGGCCCGCTGTCCGAAATACGGAAAAACCCGATTTCCGTCAATGTCTTCATCATACCATCGATTAGATGTTCCAGTCGATCCTGATCCACCGCTCGCGCGCTCGCATACAGATCCGTCGCCGTGCCGCCATAGTGAAGCAGCGCCGCCGCGCGGAAGAACGAATAGGTGACAACCTGCACCGCATGCGACAGATTGAGTGACGGAAATTCCGGTGATGAGGGAATGTGCACCGCGGCGGAACAGGCGGCGAGCTCTTCGGTAGTAAGGCCGTGTTCTTCGTTACCGAAGACCAGCGCGATGTCACCCGGGTCACCGAGCATCGTTCGCGTTGCGAACTCTTCGGGTAGAAAGTAACTGCGCTTGCGGGATTTGCCGTGCCGCCGGGTGACGCCGGCCGACAGCACGGTGTGGCGCAGCGCTTCATCCAGGCTGTCGTGGCGTTCGGCGGATTCGAACACATCGTAGGCGTGAATGGCCATGAACCGGATCTTTTCCGGATCGAAGTTGAGAATCCTGCCCGCAATCGCAAGGCGCGTGAATCCCATCGTTTTCATCGCGCGGCAGACCGCACCGACATTGAAGCTGCTGTCCGGGTTGCAAAGTACGATCTTGTATTTGCGCAGATGTTCGAGATGCGGCGGGAGCGGTTCGCTCATGGTGGCGAGTATACGGATTTATCGGCGGCGCGTCATTTGCCGCAGGCGGACCTGCAGTCCGTGACGGATACCGCGTCCCGGAACGTAACGAATCGATTTGCGGGCGGCACGTGCAAGCCGCAGCGCATCAGCCGGAAGTTGCTGCCCTGCGTAGAGGTTATGTATCGCAATGCTGGTGAGCCTTCTCATCGACTCGGCCTGACCATTCAGTCTCTCACATGCGAGTTCTGTCCACGCTATCCAGCCCATGCCGGCGGGCCCCGGAAGCCCGGTCTTTCTCTCGAGGCGGTCAACGGTTCTACCCACGTCCTGGTAGAACCTTCGAAATTGCCGTTCCAGCGGCGACCCGCCTCGGCGTTCTCTTACGAAGAGGACGGTTCCAAGCACCAGGATGAGAGCTGCTAATGCCGCAACGGCACCGACCACTGGAAAGCCCGATTTCGAATCGGAAATTGAACCGGTTGTCACGGTGGTCGGTGCAGGCGAAACGTTGTGGCCCAGGATGTCGGCGAGCTGCCTCGCCGTATTCCCGTCTTCCTCGATACCGTAGTCGTAAACCCACTCTCCGTCGGCACCCTGATGGTAACTTGCCGGATCGACCGCCGGCGTCGCTTCGTAGGTGACCCAACCGCGATCAGGAAACCACACCTCCGGCCAGGAGTGCGAGGCAAGATCTGTGATAGTGGCATGGTCCGAATCAGCGGGAATGTGACCGAGGTAGCCGGTGGCGTATCTCGCCGGTATACCATCCAGCCGCGCGAGAATGACAAACGAGCTCGCGAAATTGACGCAGTAACCGCCCGACGAGTTAAACAGGAACGTATCGACAAAATCAGAGTTCTTTCCGTTCGGCGCGGTCGAAGCCAGCGTGTAGATATAGTTTCGCGCGAGATAAGTCTGAATCCTCTTAAGAACCTCTTCAGACGAGGCTCCGTTCTGTCCGAGCGAGTAGGCCAGATCCCGAACGCGGGTCGGGAGCTCCGCAGGAACCTGGAGATAGGCCTGGCGCAGGTCCTGCCGGAGGAAGGGCGTGAGCCCGTCGGAACGCAGAAGCGTAACCACTTGGTTCCTGGCCAGCGGCTCGGAGAGACGAAAACCCGTATCGTAGTTGCCTTCGACCACGTCGCGGGCGAGAGACCCGGTGAGGATTCCGACCGTGTCGAGTGTTGTCGGAACCAGATCGATATTGCCGGCAAGCACCTTCACTTTCAAACGCTGCGCTGTATCGCGCCATCCGTTCGCCGAGCGCCGATAGCGGGTGCCGGTGCGCAATACGCGTTCGGAGATCTTCCATGTCTGGCCGGTGTACTGATCGAGAACATCAGTCCGAACGTAAACGGTCTGACCGGGCGCTCCGGTGATCTCGAAAATCGGTTTGTTGGTCAGAACGGGAGCTCCGCCCAGCTTCTTCTCGTGAAAACTTTCAGCTGCACGGGAAATGTCGTAGAGAAGCGGGAACTGAGGGTCGAACGAAACCACAATCCGCCGGAGGGCCGGAGACAGTGTGTAGTCGACGTAATTCCTGCTTCCATCCGCGGGCATGGCAGAGAACAGCACGGCGAGTGCCGCGGCGACGGCGCCGCCGCCCACGAGCGACCGCGATCGCGTCCAGAGCGCAAGCAGCCCCAGAGCGGCGATCACGAACGCCGCGCACAGGGCGATATTCTGTGTTATTACTGCGGCGAGGAACAGCAGTACAAGGAGCATGGCTCCTCCGGCCCAAAGTACCCCCACCGAGAACGCGGCCGGCAACAGCATCGCGGCAAAGACGATGGTAACCACGAGAAAGAGATTCGACACCGCCGATGTCTCGCTGTTAAGCCCGGAACCGAAAAGCGTGAACCACTCCTGGAAGGATCGAAAGGGCGTGATCAGAATCGCCCCAAGAACGCCGGCGCCCGCTGCTGCAAATACCACCGCATGCACGCCTGTCCAGCCGCGGGACGGCGTCGTGCGCCGTCGCACCGCAGGAACAACGAGAAAAGCGGAGAGAACAAGCAGCGAAAAGATGCTCATGTCCGCGCGCAGGGCATAACGGGTTGCGACAGCTACCGCCGGGACCGCTGCATACGCCATAATGCGCGCGAATCGCCCGATTCCCGTAGCGGGAATATCAGCGGAGGTACTGTTAACGCCTGACCGCGACGCCATGGTTTTTCCCTTCCAGGGTAGATGCTATTCGATTGGATTCTTCGACTGCGTAGAGCTCTGCGCTTTCGCCGAACAGGCCGGCCGCCTCTTTTTGGATGAGGAATCGGCGGCCCGGTTCGAGTCCCGCCATATTGAGGATGAGTTTGAAACCGGTCAGAACACCGTTTTCGATACTATTTCTCAACGCGGGTTCCAGCCGGTGCGTAACCGTGACAACTATCTTTCGATCCAGCACTCCTGCAAGCGAATCCTCGGAGATCAGGCTTGCGATGGTGGACCTGGAGCCGAACACGGCTCCGACCGACGCTTTCAGCAATCCGTCGAAACCCTCGGGTCCCGTCTTTATTGCTTCCAGTTCCGGATTGCCCGAAGCTTTGACCACGGGCGAAATTCCATGATCCAGAAGGTACTTCACCAACGAAAGGAATATCTCGATCGATGTATCCTGTTGTTCGCGGGGGTTGACGGAGTCCGGCGCGGCCGGAGATGTATCGAGATAGACCACGACACCGGTTTTTCGCTCGTGCTCGTACTCCCGCAGAAACGGCTTCCCGGTTGACGCGAACTTCCGCCAGAATATGTGGCGAACCGACTCTCCGTCGCGATACTCCCGAAGCTGGACAAAATTGCCGCCATCGCCGGTATCCTGGGCCGCGGAGGCCGCGTGGCCGCCGAGCACATCCGAAATCACCGTAGAGAAAGACTGCAGTTCGTGGACCTGTGGATATACAAGATAGGGCCGCGTTTCGAGTTTGCGGTGAACTTTCAGAAAACCCAGCGGATCGGTCGCGCCAATCGAGCGCACGCCTAATCGATACGCGCCTCGATACGGAAAAATCAGCTTCAACGTGAGGCTGTGGCTCGCTCCGCCCTGCAGAGTGAGATCCGAGGGAGCAAGCAATCCAATGTTCTCCTTCATGTCACTCTCGAACTCGACGTGAAGTGCGTGCATTGCGAGCCGCGATCTGTTGATCACGAACAACCTCACCTCGACGTCTTCGCCACGAACCGGACGGGAAGCGCTCCATGCCTGACGAATAGTAATTGATCGAAAGGGAATGACGGTGGCGACAACGAGCACGAGCGGAACAAAGAGAAGAAACATGAATATGAAGAGGAGCTGAGACCCAAAATAGATACCGGCGAGAAAAGTGAGTGAAAGGCAGAAGATGTAGACGCCGATCAATCGCACGTTGATCTGCATAGCTAATCCTTAGATGCCTACAGGAAGTCGGCACTCCTTTACCAGTTGTTCAATTACCTCCGCCCCGGAAGTCGCGCCCACTCTCGCTTCAGCCGAAAGGTTGACGCGGTGGGCGAGAACCGACGGTGCCAGCGCTACTACATCCTCGGGCATCACGAAGTGACGGCCGGACATGAACGCATGTCCCTGGCTGGCTCGCTGCAGTTGAACAGCCGCGCGCGGGCTCGCTCCGAGTTGAATGAGCGGCGTCTCCCGGGTCTTTCGCACAACCGAGATCATGAAGCTCCTGACGGAATCGGAAATCTCGACTGTCCTGACGAGTCGCTGAATTTCCTCCAGTTCGGAGGGACTTATCTGGGGCCTGATATCGGGGGTCGAGGTCTCGGTCTGGAATCTGCGCAGTATCTCCTCCTCGCCTGCGGGGTCCGGATAGCCAAGACTGAGAGCAATTCCAAAGCGGTCCAGCTCGCCCTCGGGGAGCTGGAAAGCCCCCATGAAGGTGGAGGGATTCTGCGTGGCGATTACGATGAACGGCTCAGGCAGGTGGTAGGTGTGGCCGTCAACCGTTACCGCCTGTTCCTGCATGGCTTCAAGGAGACTCGACTGGGTGCGCGGAGAGGCTCGGTTGATTTCGTCCGCAAGAATGAACTGGTGCATGATCGCACCGGATTTGAAGACAAACTCCTGCGTATCAGGCTTCCAGACGGTCATTCCGATGATGTCGCCGGGCAAGAGATCCGGCGTGAACTGGATCCGGCTGAAATCAAGCCCCAGGCTCACGCTGAGGGACTTGGCAAGAGTGGTCTTGCCAACGCCCGGCACGTCCTCGATCAGCACGTGAAGTCCGGCAATCACACCGGTAAGCAGCAGGTCCACCGAAGAACGTTTTCCCACAAAGACCCGGCAGATGCTGTCCGAGATTCGGGCAACCCGTCGCGCGAAATCGCCGACCCGTTCTTCTTCGGTCACAAGAGCTCCTCCAGCACATAAACGTAGTTCTTGTCCGTTCCAAAGACAATCCATTTCCCCGCGACCACCGGCGGACTCAGGAGATTACCCTCCAGATTCATTTCCCAGATCACCTGACCGTTCCGTGCCGAGAGGCAGGCCAGTTTTGGTGCCGCCGGTGCGGCGGACGGTGTATAGGCGGAATTGAGCTGGCTCGGAGGGCCGTCGTTCTGGGGCGATGCGAGCGATTCGTCGCCACGAACACCGACGTAGACTCTGTCACCGGCGATCATCGGCGCGCTCGTGGTGCGGTGGTCGAACTGATGGCTCCACGCGAGAGATCCGGTGTGGGTGTCGAATGCACGGACAATGGTATCGCCGGAGGCGTAGACCACCCGGTTGTGCCAGACTGAAGGTGCCATGAAGTCGAGAATGCTCAGATTTCGGTCCAGCTCATTGTAAAGATCGGGCGGGGGATCGGTACCGAACACCGTTTGATCTTCGTAGTGCCACAGGAGCTCTCCGCTCAGGCGCTGAAACGCGTAGTAGTCGTACTGCCAGTGGTCGGTGAAGAAAGTGCACGTGGAAATGAACAGCCGGTTTCCCTGGACTGCCGGAAAGGAGTACCAGTGTGCGTCGATGACGCGGGCGTCCAGCAGCCAGTGATAGGTGTGCGTATCGAGGTCATAAGCACCGAGCGACCGCGGCTGGGAGAGCGGGCCGCGCGCAAGGTAGATGATGTTGTCGTACACCTGGAACGTGTCACGGTGCCAGACCGGATTCTCGATCTGGTCGACGAGCTTTCCGTCCAGAGAGAGAAAAAACAGACTCCCGCCGTCGCTCGACGCGATGATGAGATTCTTGTATCGCACCACCGTGGACTGAACCGTGCGCCCGGTGAAGTAGGCCCACACCTGCTTTCCGTCGTTGCGGGACACCGCGTAGACGTTCCCGTCATTCGAACCGAAATAGACGTTCTCGCCATCGGCAAATGGAATCGAGTTTACCGGCGCTCCTGTCTTGAACACCCATTTCATGTAGCCGGTTTCCAGATCCATTGCGTAGAAGTTTCCGTCGGTCGAACCGAAATACATAATATTGTCGCGGATGACGAAGTTGTTGAAAGCGAAAGCGGTCCGGCCGTCGGTCTGGAGTCGAAGCTTCCACTTGATTCCAATGGGGGGGTGAATGCTGTCGGCCGTGTATCCCCTGCCGCCCGGGCCACGGAACAGCACCCAGTCGCCATTGCCGCTGCAGGAAACCAGCAGCGAGGAGGCGACCGTCATCAGCGCGACGATTGCAGAGAGCGCGAAAGATCGTGTCAGTCTCAATAGTAGAGCCCTCTCAAACTGAATATGCGTCGAAGCCACTCTTTCAAGCCGGATTTCTTCGTTA
This sequence comes from Spirochaetia bacterium, assembly GCA_035530755.1. Classification (GTDB taxonomy): domain Bacteria; phylum Spirochaetota; class Spirochaetia; order DSM-27196; family DATKUC01; genus DATKUC01. The sequence continues at coordinate 7,370 of DATKUF010000285.1, forward strand.
CGCGGATCGCGGCAGCGTAGTCCTGCCGCAGTTGTGACCACATCTGGGATTGTTCCTCATCGGTTGCCTGATCCCGATAGCGCAACCTGGTATATGCCGCAGCAAACTCACGGATTTCCGGGTGAGACTCCGAGTACTCGAGCGGAGTCCGGGTGGGAGGCTTCAGGTGATATCCGGCGGCCGCGAGACGCATCAGGAGCACACGGTAGAGCGCCCAGGCGCCGCGTTTTCCACCGCGCCGTGCAAGCAGCGCCAGCGCGGCCTCGCGACCATACCGGTAGAGATAGAGCAGCACCACGACCGCAACAGCAAGCAGCATGAGAATCTGCAGGACGAGCAGCCACGGAAACTGAAACACCGGCGCCAGCTCTTTCTGCGGTTGAATGAGGGGAATGATTACCGTCTGGTTGTTCGGGTTCATGTTGGCCGGTGGCGGAATCGCGTATGCAGTGGACTCAAAGTCAACCCATCCGTAGCTGGGGAGATAGTACTGAACCCACGAGTGACGGTGCGCGGTGGTAACCAGCATGAGATCATCCAGCGAATACTTCTGAAGCTCCGGGATGCTCTGTTGGAGCACGTAGAGCCCTCGAACGTGTGCCGGTGTCTGCAGTGAATGGGAAGCGAGGTACCCGGTGACCACGCGCGATGGGATTCCCGCGAGTCGTCCCAGAAGTGCCGCAGTGTTGGAGAACTCGGTGCAGTCTCCATTCTTGGTGCTGGTCAGGAAATTCACCAGGTGCGCGACGCTTACATCGTCGGTGAAGCCGAGCTGATATTGATAGGTTCCGAAACTCTTGAGAATCGCCATGATGCGCCCGAAGTAGGATTCATCACTGCCGGCGTTTATCACGGCGCCGGCAAGGAACGACTGGAACAACTTCTTATCCACCGCGGAAAGTGGAACCTTGAGATAACTCTCCATGTTCGCTTTTTCTTCGGGCGTAAGTTCCCCGAGCGACTTCCAACCCGCCAAATCGGGCACCGACACCTGAGAAATTG
>DATKUF010000286.1:0-6029 GCA_035530755.1 Spirochaetia bacterium
ATATACGAATCGGCGAGGGCAACAGAATCGCCCTTGTTTCGTTCGAACGACAGCAGGCGCTCTACTCACGCGAAACCGAGATGGACTTCGCCCGCAGTTTCTCCGGAAGTTTTGACAACCAGCTTACTACCAGGCATCTTCTCGGCGATGCCCCGGAGGCCGGTTATCCGGCGATGCTGCGGGAGGCAATACGCTACTTCGATTTTTCTGCGCTCATGGACCGTCCGTTCCGCCATCTTTCGGCCGGGGAGATGCGAAAGGCGCTCGTGCTGCAGGCTCTCGCCGGGTCGCCGACCCTGCTGTTACTGGACGAACCCTTCGACGGACTCGACGAATCCTCGCGAGCCGCTCTCGCCGGCCATTTCCGGCTGCTCATGCACTCGGGCGTGCACCTGGTTCTGGTCACTCACCGGGCCGACGAACTAATCGAAGGAATAACGCATCTGCTTGTCATACGTGACGGGACCGTGGTTGCCGCAGGTCCCGCCGCCGAAGTGGCCCGATCAGGCGAAGCGCTGTTCGCGCGCACGGCTCCCCCGGCGGCGCGGCGCCCCTCCCGGGTGCTGCCGCTCCCGGAGGTTTCCGCGGCGGTGGGCGATCTTCTGGTCGATTTTCGCGGCGTTACCGTCGATTTCGACGGCCGTAGAGTGCTCGACGACCTTCACTGGCAGCTGCGCCGCGGCGAGCACTGGGGAGTCTTCGGGCCAAACGGATCGGGAAAGACCACCATTCTCAACCTGATTGTCGGCAGAAATCTGCAGGCCTACGCGCAGGACGTCCGAGTGTTTGGAAACAGACGGGGCCGGGGGGACACACTCTGGGACCTGCGGCGCCGAACCGGCATCGTCAGTCCGATCATCCAGCTTGAGTATGCAAAGAGAGTAGCAGTGCAGGATGTTGTGCTTTCAGGTTTCGACGGATCCGTCGGTCTCTACCGCAGGCCAACTTCGGGGGAGACCGCGTCTGCGGGCCGGACTCTCGCGCTTCTCGGGATCACGCACCTCGCAACGCGGCCCCTGGCACAGCTCTCCTACGGTCAGCAGCGCCTCGTTCTTATTGCCCGGGCGATGGTGAAGCAACCCGAGCTGCTGCTTCTTGATGAGCCATGCCAGGGACTCGATCCAGAAAACCGGGAACGCGTCATTGGTGCAATCGATGAAATCTGCCTGACCGCAGAGGTCAGCCTGATCTACGTGAGTCACCATTTCGACGAGTACCCGTCGTCGCTCACCCATAGTCTCACCCTCGATGGCGCAGGTCGCGCCCACCCGGCCCGGCTGCAGCCGTAGCGTCGGCGGTTGCCTTCCGACAGATTTCCACGGATATTTTCAGTCACGAATATCAAGCTCCGCTTTCGGCCACAGGCCGGAAGGGGCAGGAGATTGCACAGATGGAAAGAGAACCGTTGTCCGTAGTAAAGAGCCGCCCGGTGATGGAGGGAGCGGGCGTTCGTCTGAAGCGCGCGTTCGGTTTCGGTGAGCCTTCGGCTTCCGATCCTTTTCTGCTGCTCGACGACTTCAGGTCAACCCGCCGCGAAGACTATTTTCGCGGGTTCCCCTGGCATCCGCACCGCGGAATCGAAACCATCACCTATGTATTGAAAGGGCGGGTCGAGCACGCGGACAGCATGGGCAATACCGGTGTCATTGGCGCGGGTGATGTTCAGTGGATGACCGCCGGACGGGGCATAATCCACCAGGAGATGCCCGCAGGCGCAGGGTCAGAGGAAATGGAAGGATTTCAGCTGTGGGCTAACCTTCCTTCGCGCGACAAAATGGTGCGGCCCCGCTACCAGGAGGTCAAGACGACACAAATCCCGGAGCGCATAATGGAAGACGGATCGGTCGTTCGCGTTATCTGCGGCCGTTTCGAAAGCACGCGGGGCCCGGTCGACCGCATAGTAACCGAGCCCGATTATCTGGACGTCACGCTTGCGCCGGGTGCCGATATGCATCACGCGATTCCGCCGGGAAAGAACGCGTTCGCCTACGTGATCGGTGGGCGCGGACGATTCGGCGAGGGGGAGACAATCGACAATGAGACCCTCGTCTTTTTTTCCGATGGCGACCGTCTCCGCATGCGCGCGGAACGGAATGAAGCGTTTCGCTTTCTGCTATGCACAGGGATGGGAATCGGCGAACCGGTCGCGTGGCAGGGACCGATCGTGATGAATACGAAGGATGAGCTTGTCCAGGCGTTCCGAGAGCTGCAGGAGGGCACCTTTCTCGGCGGCGAATAACCTCCCAAAAAATGGCCCGATCGGCAGGCCAATGCCGGCGCGATCGGGCGCACTCCGCTGTGTCCAGGTTACTTGCTGAGAATGGGCTTCCCGTCGAAGGTGAACGAGCGGAGGATCTGTTCGTCAGCCTTTACTGCAGCCGACGGAAGCGGTGCATACTGAAGAGGTTCAGCGTACTGCTCGCCGTCGTGAATCATCCACCAGAAAAAGTTGACGAGCGCTTTGGCGTGGTCGAGTGAGCGGCCGCCGTATTTCTGCTCTTTGTACGCGATGACCCAGGTCAAGGTGGTGATCGGGTACCCCTGCGGCGCGCTCGTATCGTCGAGGTAGATTCTACCATCGGCCGGGATGTCCGTGTCGGCGGCGAGCGAGGTGGTCTTGAGCGAGGGAATCACCCAGTTGCCGGAGCTGTTCTTCAGCGTTGCGAAGGGAAGATTGTTCTCGGTTGCATAGGCAAGCTCAACGTAGCCGATTGCACCCGGAGTCTGTTTGATGATGCCCGCAACCCCCGCATTCTGCGCTCCGCCCAGACCGACCGGCCAATTGACGGAAGTGCCGTGACCGACCTTGCTCTTCCAGTCCGCGTTGACCCGTTCGAGGTAGAGGGTGAAGTTGAACGTCGTTCCGCTGCCATCGGAACGGTGAGCGACAATGATGTCCTGATCGGGCAACGAAACGCCCGGATTGACCGAGGTGATTGCGCTGTCGTTCCATTTCGTAATCTGGCCCAGCCAGATCTTCGCGACCAGGTCTCCGGTGAGCCTGAGGGTGGGATTACCGGGGAGATTGTAGGTAACGACGATCGCGCCGGCAACCGTCGGGAATTGTATGACCGGAGCGTCGAATTCCTTGATCTGATCGTCGGTCAAAAAGGCATCCGAGCCGCCGAAGTCCACGACTTTGTTCTTGATATTCTTTATCCCGCCCGAAGAGCCAATTGCCTGGTAGTTCAACTGCAGGCCGTTCTGCTTGTTGTACTCCGAGCCCATTTTCGAATAGATCGGATAGGCGAACGACGAACCCGCGCCCGAGAGTGTCTCGGAGGAGGTCCCACTGCTCGCGTTCGACGCGGCAGCCATTTGTGCCGGCGCGGCCGCGGATTTCTGCCCGCATGAAACAACCAAACCCAGTGAAACTATCACGAGGACTCCGGTGATCAGAACCGGTAGAATTCTTCGAACCATACGTACCACCTTGTAGCAATGAAGTCTTTTGTCATCCCGAACGTAATGCCCGGATATTTCAATAGGATTCAGGTTGTGTGAGAAATCCATGAGAATGATCAGGTCGATTTGATGAAAATGTTGACAATTTCACCAAAATGGCGAGACTTGAAGTAGTGAAGCATGAGATTTCGTCCATGAAGTCTATCCGAAAAACCATTCTCCTCGTGGAGGACGAGGGACTTATCGCTCTCGACGAATCAGAGCGGCTCAAGAGAGCCGGGTATTCGGTTATTCACGCATTCAGCGGAGAAGAGGCGGTGAGAACCGTCGATGAAAACCCCGAAGTGGCAGACCTCATACTCATGGACGTCGATCTGGACGGTGGGATGAGCGGCACCGAGACAGCCCGGACGATACTGGGACACATTCGCATACCGGTCCTCTTTCTCTCTTCCCACGCGGAACCCGAGATTGTCTCGAAAACAGAGTTGATCAGCAACTATGGATATGTCTCGAAATCTTCCGATTTTTCCGTACTCGACGCATCTATCAAGGCAGCATTTCGACTTTTCGACGCGCAGGAGGGAATACGCGCGAAGAACATTGAAATCGAATCTGCAAATGAACGGCTTCGAATCGCTCTCGATAAGCTCGAGGAAACGAACCGTGAGCTCATCCTTGCAGAGGACAAATTCTCCAAGGCGTTTCACGTGAACCCCGAAACGATGAACATTAATCGGATGTCCGATGGCGTCTACCTGGATGTCAACGAGGGATATTCACGGTTCATGGGCTACTCCCGGGAGGAGGTCATCGGAAAAACCTCGCTGGGAAACGGCTTGAGCGTCTGGGTTCGCGACGAGGACAGAACCCGCCTTGTGAACCTTGTTCGCGAATGCGGGGCCGCAGACGAGTTCGAAACCGAGCTTCGGCAGAAGAACGACCGAATTGTCACCGTTCTCATTTTCGCTCGTGCGATCGAAATCGGGGACGAAATGTGCATTCTTTCAGTCACACGGGACATCACCGAACAAAGGCGCTCGCAGGAAACCACATCCATCCGCCTGGCCGAAAAGGAACTTCTGCTCAGGGAGGTTCACCATCGCATCCGGAACAACATGACAACGATGGGAAGCCTCCTCATGCTTCAGGCCGGGACGCTGAAGGAGCCCGGTGCCGTGGCGGCGCTGGAAGATGCGAGGATGCGACTTCGCAGCATGGTCGTTCTTTATGATAAGCTGTTCCTCACCGAAAACCTGGCGGAGATGTCGATAAGGGAGTATCTTCCGGCACTTGCCGATGAAATCGTGAAGGTTCTTTCGGTTGCGCCGATAGTCAGGATCGAGACGCACGTCGATGAGTTCACCCTTCCTGTCAAGGACCTGACGAACATCGGAATCATCGTGAACGAACTTCTGACCAATACGATGAAGCACGCGTTTGTCGGGAGAAGCGACGGCGAAATCACAGTGGCAGCCTCGAAGACCGATAATCGCGTCATGGTGATCGTGGCCGACAACGGCGTTGGACTGCCGCCGTCCGTCGCTCTCGAAGGGGTCGCCGGTTTCGGATTCACGATTGTCGAAACCTTGACGAAACAGTTGGGTGGCGTTCTCAGGGTAGAACGGAGCAACGGCACGCGAGTCATCGTGGAGTTCCCGGTTTGAATCGAATCGCACTGCAGCCGGTCAGCCGGCCCGGCCAGTAGTCTTCCGGAATTCCGAGGCGGTCATTCCCTTGGCCCCGCGAAAAAGCCGGGCGAAGTAGAAATAGTCGTCGTATCCGCACATCTGCGCAATTTCCTGAACCGAAAGCGCGGTATGCTTCAGCAGAAAGCACGCGTGATCGAGTCTCGCGCCACGAACGTACTCGGGGAGGGAGCTTCCGGTTTCCGCCCGGAACCGCGTCGAGAGAGCCATTCTGTCCACGCCGAATTTGGCCGCAATACCATCAGCGCTCAGATTCGAGGAGAGGTTGTTCCTGACAAATTGTTTCACTGAGGCTACGAGGTCTCGCGCAGCGAACTCGGTGCGCCCGTTTTCTCCGGCTGAACCGAACACCTCGCTCAAAAGCTCCTGGAGTTCGTCCGCGAGGTGATGCACGGAGGAGAATCTCCGCACCATGGTATCGGGATCGGGAAGCAGACCCCTGACCGGGCTCTGCCGGCCGTCGGCGAACAGCATCCGGTTGGCACCGGTGAGGATCGTGTTGTACAGGCCGAGTAACTCGTCAACGGTCGGGCGGGAAGTGGAGCAGACGCCGGGAAGCTGCTCCGTCAGCCGGCGGAGGCGAGCTTCATCGCCGACCGCGAACAGGGCTTCAAAATCATTTGCCAGCACCGTCAGTACGGGCGCCGCGATGCGTTCGTAGATCACCGCCTGTTTCAATCCGGTGACGAACTCCGCGTAATAGGCACTTTTCGCCTGCCGAAGCAGCCGCGGGAAGTCCGATACCTCTGCCGAGCACTCGCTGACACCGATGGCAACCTCGAGTGTCGACGACAGCCGAGCGATCGTGCGGGTTATGCTTTTCCATGAAGCCTGTGCGACATTCCCTATATAGAGCGCTGCACGTTCGTCAAGAGTAATGCGGGAAGTATCCATAAACTCACGAAGCGGGGAGGT
>DATKUF010000287.1:0-3273 GCA_035530755.1 Spirochaetia bacterium
ATTCTCGAAGAGGCGCTGCGCCGAAGCGTTGTACCGGTGAGCCCGGGCACGCTGTTCCTCTACCTGCAGACGGTCGCTTACGGTTTGCGGGGATTCTCGATGCCGCGTTCACAGCGGGAGCTGGCCGACCTCGCGCAGCAGCTGCGCAAAGAGCTCGCCGACCTTTCGGGCACGATGCAACTGGCATCAAACCATTTACGCAACTTTCAGCGGGCGTTCGACGATAGCTCTTCCCGCGTTGACCGGCTCGCGGAAACCGTTCGCAAACTCACTCCAGACCAGGGATCCGGTCGCGCGGAAGAAGATGCGCGTTGACGTCGAGCAGGAGAATCCGTGAGTTGCGTGTGGTATCGTAGGCGTCACGTTTCTCGCGGGGTATGTCGGCCAGTTCGCCAGGGCGAAACCCGAGGCGCTCGAACCAGTCGGAAGTCTGGGTTGTAAGCACGTAGACGCGCGGGACACCGAGACTTCGGGCTCGGCTGATAAGAAACTCCACCACCTTGTGGCCGATGCCGTAGCGGACATAACGACCGTCGACCGCTACTCCGAATATCTCCGCAACCCCCTCCTCAAATCGGTGCAGCCCGGCACAGGCGTGAATCGTCCCGTCGACCTCGTACACCACAAATTCGGGGAGCCTCTCTTCGATATTCTGCCTGGTTCTCGGAATCAATACTCCGGAGGAGACCAATGGTTGCATGATCCGGAGGACATCGCTCACGTCTTCATTCCTCATCGGGCGGATCTGCTCATACTGATTCGAATAGATCATCGTACCCGACCCGAGGTTCGAGAAAACTTCCTTCAGTACCGCACCTTCGATGCGCCCGTCGAGAATGTGAACTCGCTCAACTCCGCCCGCGCAGGCCCGGTGAGCGAATCGAATCACCTCCAGAAGCGGGTCTTTCGGGCGTTCACCATTGAGCAGCAGAAAGACCGCGGCCTCGCTCAGCGTCAGGCGGGAGAGATGTCCGTCTTCGGCAACCGAGGGATTGTCGGGCAATTCGTACCTGCCGGCGGTGACCGCGTCATAACAGGTCACGAAAAACAGCTTCTCTGCTTTGAGCTCCCTGCTCAGAACCGTCGCGAGCTCGTCGGAGGAAATGTTGTAGGATCTGCCCACGGAGTTCCATCCGATGCAGGGGAAAATGGGTATGAGGCCGTCCGCGAGTGCCTTTCGAACCATTTCGAGGTTTATCCTGTCGACCACGCCCGCATCGTGGAAGTCCACGCCCGTGAGCACTCCCATGCTCCGCGCTCCGACCCAGTTCCCGATAACCGCACTTACGTTGCTTCCGGAAAGCAGCGTCATGACGCGGTTCGCGGCGTCGAAAGCAGCCATCTTGATAAACGGCATTGCCTCGGCAGTCGAGATGCGGACGTCATTCAATACGTCACAGGTGACTCCGTAACGCGCGAGAATTTCGTCGATACGTTCCTTGGCGCCGGGAATGACGACAACCTGTATTCCCATCCGTTGCAGCAGAACAAGATCCTTCACCAGCACGGGAAAGAGCGGGTGCTCGATAACACGGTAATCGATCTTGAAAACAAAGATCCGACCCTTAAAACGGTTCGCGTAGGCGAAAACCTGGCGAATGAGGTCCACCTGTTCCTTGAGGTTGTCGTCCATCTTTCGAGAATACACTTGAGCGCCGCATCGCACAAGGAGAAAACCGCAAGTTGCCGCCGGGGTCGCCGAGTGCTAAAATTGGCGGGTGAGCTCGGCCTCGACCACCTGCGTAACCGGATTCATCGTCCACTCCTTCACCCGATCCATACGGGGAGTATCGACGATATGTCTTGTCGGCAGATGCGACGACCACCGCACATTCGCAGTTCTGCTGACGAATGTGCGGCCGGGATTCTTCGTCCGGAAAAGTGACCTCCCCCGCGCCCGCGAGGTCGCACATGCGGCGGAAATCGGACCCGACGCCCAGGTGCGTACCATTGACGGTGAGCCGTGTGCAAGACTGCGTTTTGCCACCGACCGGGATTCTCAGGGAAGTTCCGCTCAGCTCAGGCGCGCCGGCGTGCGCACGTATGAGGCCGACATCGACACAACTGACGCGCTGCTCATGGACCACGCGATCCACGGCAGTCTCACGATCACGGGCGTTCCGCAGCCGGGAAGGCACGTAGATCTGGTATTTCTCGATCCGACACTTTCGTCAGCCACATGGCAGCCGGAACTTTCGATTCTGTCTCTCGATATTGAAACCGGCAGCGAGGGAGAGGTGTTTGCGATCGGGCTCTGCTTTGAAGCACCGTGGCGGCAGGCCGCAACACGGGAGGTCCTCTACACCGGAATGGCGGATTTCGGCAGCACCGGGGTTGCGGAAGGGGGGTACCCTTTTACTGCCTGCCGATTGGCCTCCGAGCGGGAGCTTCTCACCGCCTTCTTCTCGCGTTTCTCGGAACTCGATCCGGACATCATCACCGGTTGGAACGTCATCGACTTCGACTGGCAGAAACTGACGCAGCGGTCCGCGGTCCTGGGCGTTCGTTGTATGGCAGGCCGCTCGGATGAGCCGGCGCTTTTTCTTCCGGCTGACCGTCGCGCGTCCGGGCCCGCTTCGCGAGGTTCGACCCGTACGGGCGAAGAGAATGCTCCCAACGAAAGCGGCCCGTTCACAACCGCAACGATGTTCATACCGGGACGGCAGGTGATCGACGGCATTCGACTGCTGCGGTACGGTCCGGAAAACTTCGCGGCGCAATCGCTCGACTTTGTCGCGAATGCGGTACTCGGTATGGGGAAGACCGTCGTCGCCGAAACCGGTGAGGAAAAGGTCGCAGAAATCGAGCGGTTGCGACAAGAGGATCCGGAAGCCCTCTGTCGCTACTGTCTGCAGGACGCCGTCCTCGTAAACCGGATTCTCGAACGAACCGGACTGCTTAAATTGACCATCGCCCGCTGTCTTCTCATCGGAGTCTCGCTGTCGCGCGCCTGGATGAGTATCCGTTCGTTTGACTTCATCTACGTGGAGGCCATGCACCGGCGCGGCCTGGTGGCGCCCACTCTCGGCGTTGATGCCCTGGGGATGGAATCGGCGCCCGGCGGGGCAATCCTGACTCCGGTGCCCGGGCTGTTCAACTGGGTGATGGTTTTTGATTTCAAGAGCCTCTACCCGTCGGTGATCCGGACCTTCAACATCGACCCGGTGACTCTGATTCGGACAACCGGCAACGCGGCGGGCAATTCTCACGATGTCGTCGTCGCGCCTAACGGCGCGGGATTTGCCCGGGAACCGGGGATACTCCCGGAGCTTC
>DATKUF010000288.1:0-9701 GCA_035530755.1 Spirochaetia bacterium
GCTCATGGTGAGCTCGAACGCGTCCCCGTCCAGGCCCTGCTCGAACCGTTCCCGAAAAACCGGACGGCTCGAGGGCGCGAGCAGCTCTTCGAGAGGGATACCTGTAAGGTTCCCGGGCGGGCAGCCGAGAAGTTGTCCCAGCGCGTCATTCACGAACACGATTTTCCCGCGCTCGTCGATAACCCACACCCCGTCCCGCAGGCCTTCGACCGCGACCCGATACCGGGCCTCGCTGTCGCGGATGCCGCGCTCAACGAGGTAACTGCTGTGCGCAATTTCGAGAGTCACCCGGAGGTGGCTTTCGGAGCAGGGTTTCAGAAGATATCCGTACGGGTGTGTCGCTTTCGCCCGATCGAGAGTTTCCTCGTCGCTGTAGGCGGTGAGATAAACGACCGGAATCTGCAGATCTTCGGAGATGGACTGTGCTGCCGCGATCCCGTCGATTTCTCCCCCAAGCCTTATGTCCATCAGCACGATGTCCGGACGTTCGGAGCGACAATATTCGATCGCCTCCGCACCGTCGATCAGCGGGCCGCTCGCCTGGTATCCCACGTCCTGCAGCTGCGAGCAAAGATGTTCGCCTATGATGACTTCGTCTTCGACAACCAGTACGCGCATGCTTAGGTCCAATGGGTCATCCGAAGAAGTTCAAATCGATTCTTGATGTTCAGTTTCTGGTAGATGTTGCTCAGGTGTTTCTTCACGGTAACCTGAGCGACGCCAAGCTCCTCGGCAATCTGTTTGTTCTGCATTCCGTCCATCAGTAACCCGATGATCTGATACTCGCGCTGGGTGACCCCGTTTCCCGCAGATATGGATAGCTCCCGGTGAACCGGCTGTCGAGACCGCATCGTTTCAGTGCCATGCCTCGCGCCGGCCGTGAACGCGCCGGCCGTCGGGCGGCCGAAGGTGGAAGGATCGATTTCCCGGATGTGGCAGAGAATTCCGTAGGTCTCAGGCGGGGCTCCGATCACCTTCACGGTCCAATCGTACATGCGCGTCCGGCCGCTGCCGTCCTGAAGCGAGAGCTCGAACCGGGCACTCGGCACTGAATCCGGTCGGTTCACCTGTCCCGACCTGCTGCGCAGCACGAGGACCGAAACTTCTGCACCCAGCATGTGAACAGCTTCCGCCGGCAGCAGGTCGATGGCGCTTACGCCCCGGAAATCGGTGGGCGAATCTCCGAGTATCGCCCTCGCTATCGGGCTCGCGTAGATCACGGTAAGAACCGGATCCATCACGAGATATCCTTCGACTGCATGGCGGAGGAAACGCGGAGAAACACCGTCCGCCGGATTGGTCGTCCCTCCGGCCACGACTCTTCTGCGGGCAACGGCGGCTCGCAGGTTGTTGCGACCTCTGAGAATCAACTGTTCGAGCGCGAGGTCGAGTTGCCACGCCTGATCCTGGTGATCATCGCTGTCGCCGGCGCCGTACGCTGCATGTCGAATCGAGTCTGAAAGCAGAAACAGCGCGCCGGAGGAAAAATGCCCCGCCGAAAGCTCCGCCGGCAGGTATTCCGAAAAATAGCCCTGGAGGAGGACGGCCGGTACGGCCTCCACCAACTCCCGAAAAAGGAGGTGAAGCTCGTTCAGCATCTGTGTGCGATGGAAAAGGGGGACAAAAACCGTCATGTCTATGAGAAGGCGAATCCGTCCCCCGAACGACGGGGTAAGTTTCTCAATCGCGCTTTCAATTGACTTAATCAGAAGGGATGGAAGGAATGCTGGGTCCCGGGCGAACGCCTCTGCGGCCAGAAATAGTACCGGCGGCGCATGAGCCGGACCGGCGTGCCGCAAAATCGGTTCGAGTTCTCCGGCCGTCCGCCCGTCGAGCACGGAAACCGCGGCAGAACCTTGTTCGATCCCGTCAAGGAGGAACTCGCTGAATACGCTCCAGCGTTCTCTCCGTGTTCCATAGATGAATACCAGCTGGGTATGCTCACGCAGGTCGGACGGAATCTGCATGATTGGCATATTGCCGGATTTTTTGGTTTTCGACCAGAGGATGTAGAAGAACTACTTCTGCAGATGTAGATCGCCGCGGCACGAACCCGATCAGTCGGTAGTGGTCGCGTCATGCACGCCGCGGTGATGCAGTTGCGAACGAAATTCGGAAAGGCAATCCGCGGTCACCCCCCGATCGTTCGCCACACGGGCAAAGAAGCGCCCGCTGGGTCGGATTCGCCGTTCCTGGGTGGCAAAGTCGACCTCCACCAGACCGAACCTGGCTGAAACACCCTCGGACCACTCGAAATTGTCGAGAAGCGTCCAGTGGTAGTAACGACGCAGGTCGACGCCCGCTTCGATAATTCGCTTCACCGCGGCAAGGTGCTCGTACAGGTACCGGGTCCGGAAACGGTCTTCGCGATCGCATGTTCCGTTTTCGGTCACGTATACCGGCAGGTTGTACTTCCTGTATACCGAACCTGCCACCCTCTCGAGGCCTTCGGGGTAGATTTCCCATCCCAGATCGTTCCGCGGAACCCCCGGGACAAGCACCCGTTTACCGACCAGAAGCTCCCCGCCAAGACCGAAGCGGATGAGCTCCCGTGAATAGTAGTTCACCCCGACAAAGTCGCTCCACAACTTCCCCGGCATCCGCGGAAATTCCCGGCGATGCGGCCGCTTGAGCGGCAGGGTAAAACGGCCGCGCACGATTCCTTCGACAAAAGCGTGATGAAACAGATAGGCAAACGCCGAAGAGGCAAATAGATCGAGAAGTCCCTTCCCTGCAGGGTCGAATACCCGGAAGTGGATCGCCGATCCGACCATGGTGCCCGAAAAACCGAGCCCGTTTCGGATGCGATGTATCATCAGATAGCAGCGCTTGTGGGCGCGAATCATGTTGCGCGCGCATTTCAGGTACTCGCCCAGTTTACTGTGCCCCGGTGGCCACTCTGCGAGGAGATACCCGTTGAGAGCAAAAACGTTCGGTTCGTTGATCACGACCCAATCGGATACGATGTCCGCCAGGGCCTCGACAACATGCCGCGCGAACCGCTCGAAAATCGCCGGAGCGTCCTTTCGCAGCCAGCCGCCGGAATCCTCGAACCAGAGCGGATTGGTGAAATGATGCAGCGTAAGAAGCGGCTCGATACCGGCGGCTTTCAAAGTTTCGATCTCCCGTCGGTAGTGAGCGAGCACTTCGCCGTCGAAGACCCCCGGCTCAGGCTCGATGCGGGCCCACTCCACGCTCATCCGGTAGATCCGGCAGCCGAGCTCCACCAGAATTGCGGCATCCTCGTCCACACGGTTCCAGTGGTCGTCGGCGGGACTGGTTTGCGACCCGTCGACGGTGCGGCCCGCTCGGGCCCAGCGAGCCCAGCTGTGGTCAATATTCCCGCCCTCGATCTGAGTGGCCGCCGTCGCTGTTCCCAGAAGGAGAGTCTGCGGGAGGGTAAATGGTTCGAGGATCTGGTCGGTACCGTTAGACATTGAACTTGAAGTGCATGATGTCGCCGTCCTGCACCACGTACTCCTTTCCTTCCTGGCGCAACTTCCCCGCCTCCCGCACCTTCTGCTCACTCCCGGCGGAAAACAGATCTTCGCAATGATATGTTTCCGCGCGGATGAAACCGCGCTCGAAATCGCTGTGAATCACACCCGCCGCCTGCGGCGCCTTGTCTCCGGCGACGATCGTCCAGGCGCGCACCTCTTTCGGCCCGGCGGTGAAGTAAGTCCGCAGACCAAGCAACCGGTAGCTTTCGTGGATCAACCGCGACAGCCCCGACTCTGCGAGTCCGGCTTCTTCGAGAAACGCCTGTTTCTCGGCATCGGTATCGAGGCGTGAGATTTCCGCTTCGAGCTGGCCGCAGATAGCGACCACACCGGCACCCTCGGCGGCGGCCACGGTTTGGACCTCAGCCACGAGGGGGCTTTCGGTCGAAATCGACCGCTCGTCGACGTTGCAGACGTAGAGTTGTTTCTTCCGAGTAATGAGGTGAAGATCGGAGATGAGCTTCTCCTGCTCCGGCGTGAAATCGAGAAGGCGCGCGGGACGACCGTCCGCCAAAAGCTTCTGGGCCTGCTCGAGCAGCGGCTGAAGCTGTATTGCTCTCTTCGCCACTTCCCGGTCGTTCGACCGAATCTCCCGGTCGAGCTTTGAGAGCCTCTTTTCGACGGTTTCCAGATCGGCGAGTGCGAGCTCGATGTTGATCGTTTCGATGTCGGAAGCGGGGTTCACTTTCCCCTCGACATGCACGATATCATCGTTTTCGAAGCAGCGCACGACATGGATGATTACGCCGGTGTTCCGGATGTTCGCGAGAAACTGGTTGCCCCGACCTTCACCCTTTGAGGCCCCGCGCACCAGTCCGGCAATGTCGACGAACTCGACCACCGCAGGTACAATGCGTTCAGGCGGAATGATCGCGGCAATCTGCGCGAGGCGCGGATCCGGCACGTTTACCACACCGACATTCGGATCGATAGTGCAGAACGGGTAGTTTGCGATGTCCGCGCTGACGGCGGTGAGTGCTGAAAAAATGGTGGACTTGCCGACATTAGGCAGTCCGACGATCCCGCAGTTGAGTGTCATGATCGACCCATTGTAGACAGGATACTCGCCGGACACAAGAAGGCAGCAAAATGATTGATTTGGAAACACTCGAGGACGCGGAAATACGTTTGAAACAGGATCGGATCGTCCTGCTCTACTTCTCCCTTCCCGATTGCGGGGTGTGTGAAGCAGTTCGTCCCAAGGTTGAGCAGATGCTCGCCGATCGTCCACAGATCGCCGCCTACGAAATAGGCATCGGAAGACTCCCCGCCGCCGCAGGCCGATTCGAAGTCTTCGTGGCTCCGACACTGCTCCTGTTTATCGAAGCCAAAGAGACAATTCGGGAAGCGCGCTACTTCTCGATGGAGCTGCTGGTCGAGAGGATCGATCGCTACCTCGAGCTTATCGGCAGCGTGTAGCCACGGAGACCGCAGTCCCCGTCAGGGCGACGATTCCTTTCTGCCCTGATAGTGCCTGAATCCACCCCGTTCCATTTCAACGGCCTTCTTCTCGACTTCCTCACGTTGCCGTGCTGCGTAGCTGGAGACCGCGCTTCGGATCTCCGGGTGTTTGATTCCGAGAATGCGTGCCGCGATGAGCGCGGCATTTGCCGCATTGCCTATGGCGACCGTGGCCACGGGAATGCCGGTCGGCATCTGGACTATCGACAGCAGCGAGTCCAGGCCGCCGAGCGCCGCGGTATGCATGGGAACTCCGATAACCGGGAGGACGGTCATTGAGGCTACCATCCCCGGAAGGTGCGCAGCCCCACCGGCGCCTGCAATTATGACCTCGATACCCCTATCGGCCGCGGCTGACGCGTAGCGGTACATTCGGTCGGGCGTGCGATGGGCCGAAACGATCGTCACCTCGAACGCGACCTCAAACTCCGAGAGAAGGTCCGCTGCATTCGCCATGACCGGCAGATCGGAATCGGACCCCATTATGATTCCTACAAGCGGAGTCGCGTTCTCAGTCGCGCCTCGGTTCCCCATCTCTGTCCTCCCCTCTTACCCGGACCAGTTCCTTCACACGGGCCGCCGTCCGTCGCGCCTGCTCGAGTGTCGCCGCAACTACGGTAACGTGGCCCATCTTGCGATGAGACCGGGTCTCGGCCTTCCCGTACCAGTGAAACGAAACTCCGGGAAGCGCGAGCGCTTCCTCGAGTCCTTCGAGAATCGGTACACCGCAGTAGCCTGTTTCGCCGAGAAGGTTCAGCATTACCGCAGGAGCGAGTTGCCGGGTCGCTCCAAGCGGCAGCCCGCAGATTGCCCGAAGGTGCTGTTCGAACTGGTCGGTGAGACAGGCCTCGATGGTAAAGTGGCCTGAGTTGTGCGGCCGGGGTGCTATCTCGTTGACGAATATTCCGCCCGCGGGAGTCACGAACATTTCAACGGCAAAGACGCCGGCGCCTCCGAGGGCTTCGACGGCGCGCTTCGCGATTGCGATCGCGCGGGGTTCGCATTGCGTGTCAATTTCCGCGGGTGCCTCGAGCCATTCGAGAATATTCGCTCCCGCGAGGAAACGCATTCCGACGACCGGATAGGTGGCAACCGAACCATCATTTCCGCGAGCTACAATCACCGCGATCTCGGCTTCGAGCTCCACGTACTCCTCGAGCATCGTGCTGCCGGTGAGAAGAGATGGAAGGTCTTCCTTTCCCCGGATTACCTGTACGCCCCGGCCGTCGTATCCGCCGGTCCGCCGCTTCTGAACGCAGGGGAAACCGAACTCGCGAACGCGGGACATCATGCCCTGCGAATCTGCCTCAGCGGATTCGGTGAGCGAAACGTAACGCGGCACCGGGACGCCGGCGTCCGAAAGAAGTCGCTTCTGCCTGTACTTGTCCTGAATTGTCGACAGCACCAGAGAAGAGGGGTGCACCACGACGCCGGTCCGTTCGAGTTCGCCGAGAACGGCAGCATCGAGGTGCTCGATTTCGCAAGTGACTACGTCACAACCTGCGGCCAGCTTCCGAATCGCCGCGGCATCGTAGAGACTGCCTTGAACGAACCGGTCCGCAAGCTGTGCCGCGGGAGCATCCCGTGACTCGTCCAGCACGGCCACCGACATACCGAGCTTCTTTGCACGGTAGATCAGCATCCTTCCCAATTGTCCGCCGCCGAGAATGCCGACGGTGGGAAAGCCGCTCCCGCTCCTGGGTTCCCTCATCCGGTCAGCGTACCAGCTTCGCAATTCAGTTGCTACACGCGCAGCCGCGAAAAATTTGACAATTCGCGAATACGGGGATAGATTGAAATTGAGGCTTGAACAGCAGATGTACACTGGGTACGCGGCGGTTCAAACGGCATTATCTACAAGAGGCTCAATGGAGAGCTTTATGGTACAGAGAGGATCAGAAGAGCCGCCGGTCGGCGGGTGCCGGTTTTCCCGGCACATACACTCCTTCAGATGGAGTTTCTAATGCAGTGTGCCGCGCAATACCGCACACATGCGAAAAGGTGAGATCCATGCTGCCGTCGACCTCCTCTCTCGCCGCGCGGCGAAAGGGTGGTTAGGGCAGGTAGGATCGACAAAGCCGGCAGTGAGTGCCGGCTTTCTTTTCAGCAGCCCGCAAGCCCGCAGTCTTCGCTTTCCCGCCCCACTTCTATCGTCGCATGCTGTATTCCGTTGCTGTTCAAATACTCCCGTATCTGTTTACGAAGATCCGCCGCATTCTCCGGCGGGAAGCTATCCGGAACGACGACATGCAGGGTAAGGACATTGTATTCGCCGTCGAGCGTCCAGGCGTGTACGTCATGCACATCGACAACAGGTTCCATTTTTGTGATGTGATTCACGAGGCCGTCGATGTCGACATCCGGCGGAACGCTCTGCAGAAAGATGCGCATTGTCCGCACAAGATTGGAAAGAGCCCGAAAAGCGGCGTAGAGCGTAATCGCAACCGAAAGTATCGGATCTATGATCGGCAGATCGACTATCATCATGATGATGCTGCCGACGAGCACCGCCGTCCAGCCGAGCGTATCCTCCAGGAAGTGCAGCATGACGGTCCGTTCATTCATCTTTCGGCCGCCCCGCAGCCGAAGCATCGCGATGCCATTGACGACTATTCCGACAATCGCCAGTATCAGCATTCCGGATTGACGGACGTGCTCGGGATGAATGATCCTCGGTACCGCGTGCGAGATGATGATGCCTGCGCCGGCAAGAAGCACGATTGAGTTCAGCAGCGCGGACAGTAGAGAATAGCGCCGATACCCGTATGAATACCGGGGGGTTCTTCGCCGGCCTGAAAGCCGTTCGAGCACCAGGGCGGCGCTGAGCGCAATGCTGTCGCCAAGATCATGCAGGGCGTCAGAGAGGATCGCCAGGCTGTTCGTGTACAGCCCGCCTACAATCTCTACCGCCGTGAAGGCGACATTCAGAGCCAACGCTATGGCGAAGTTGCGTGCGCTTCCGCCGGTCGGGGAGTCGGCCCCGCCGTGATGGTGATGAGGATGGTGCGCGTGCTCGTGACTCACAATAGACGACTATCCTTTCCGGACCTACAGGGAATCGAGGCGGACCGGAACCTTGCGTCGGCCGACATTCTTGCCGGAAAACGTCCACTGCCAAGCTCGCCCGTCTTCGATGACGAGGGCGGTTCGGCGACCGATTCCCCGGTTTTCGAATCCCATCGCAGTGTCTATGCAAAGATAACGGCCACCGCCTTTCACGGCAAAGCGCCCATCGACCGATGGTGTGTGCCCGCAGACGTAGATTGCTCCATGATTCCGACGAAGAAACGACTCGAGCGCCCGAACGTACGTTTCTGTATTGCGCGACTGTCGGCACCAGACGAGGCTCTCGTCTTCCGAAAAGAGACTAGCCGGAAGGTTGATGGTCGAATCGGCAGGTCTGGAAGCGTGGGCGCGGATATCCCGGATTATCTCCTGGTTAATCTCATCGACTGTGCGATCCTGGAACGAAACCGGAAGATCGCCGTGACCAAAAATGACGGGTCCAAACTGGACTATTCCGGCCTGACCAAGCAGCCACTCGTGAAGCCATCCGCTGGACATGAAAGCCTTGCGGTGCTCCAGGTACCCTGGCGAATCCGGCTGATCGGCGTAGCCTTGAATTTCTTCCAGGCTCGCGTCGCGGTCAAAACCGAACATCTCCATTACTTCGTGGTTTCCCAGAAGGACAATTACCTGCGACGCGCAAAGGGGCGCGGTTTCCTGCCAGTTCATCAGAAGCTCATACACTCGCCGGGACTCGTTCCCGCGGTCACACACGTCGCCGATCTGAACGAGGGTGGTGTCTTCCGCGGCCCACTGCAGCTTGTCATCGACAAGTTCAAGCGCAGTGAAAATTTGACGGAACGCATCGAAGTTCCCGTGTATGTCGCCGACGGCGACGATCCGTTGTGGCAGCATGTCTCTATGCAGGCGACGCGTTCCGCATCAGCGTGGGTTGGGACGTAGCTTCGATCACGTCGCGCCAAAGGCTGCTTTCCGGATCGACCCGGGCACGTCTTGCCACACAAATGTCGATCGGGACGTGGACGAAGGTATTGTTCACCAGGCTGATGAGAATTCGGGTCTTGCCCGCCATCGCCGCATGCACAGCGTTGGTTCCCAGGCGGGAACAATAGACCGAATCGGTGGGCACCGCGACGGCGCTCCTGATGATATAGCTGGGGTCGATGTACTTGAGGTTGACGGGCACGCCCTTTGCTTTGAAGTGCTCGGTTATTCGGTCCCGCAGAAGAAGCCCGATGTCCCCGTATCGGCGGTTGCCGGATTGATCCACCCCCAGGACGGTGTCAAACGACTCCTGTCCCGCGCCTTCCGATACTATGATGACCGCATGGTTGCTCTGTCGAAGCCGCGCCTCCAGATGAGAAAGCAGTCCATTCGGCCCATCGAGGTCGAACGCCACCTCCGGAATAAGCACGAAATTCGCCTCGTGTGACGCGAGCGCGGTGTGGGCCGATATGAATCCGGAGTCACGTCCCATGAGCTTGACCAGCCCAATGCCATTGATCGCCGAGTGCGCTTCGGTGTGCGCACCGCTCACCGCGTGGGCGGCCTGCGCCACAGCCGTCTCAAACCCGAAAGATTTTTGAATGAAGGCAAGGTCGTTGTCGATGGTCTTCGGAATTCCGATAACTGCAATCTTCAGGTTACGACGGGCAATTTCGTCGGCGATTCTCAACGCCCCTTTTTGAGTCCCGTCCCCACCGATGACGAACA
>DATKUF010000289.1:0-17673 GCA_035530755.1 Spirochaetia bacterium
TTGTTCCTGTGTCCGGCGATTGACTATCGTTACTTCCTCTGCACCGAGCCTGAGAGTCGTGCGAGCCGCATCGATCGCTGCGTTTCCGCCGCCGACGATGACCACCCGCTTCCCGACCGGGACCGAACCACGGATGTTGTATTGTCGAAGGAAATTCGTTGCGTGCACGACGCCGCGGGTATCTTCACCGGGAATTCCCATGTCGACGGATTCCGGAGCCCCGATGCCAAGAAAAACTGCTTCGTACCCTTCGTCCCGGAGATCCTTGAGGCTGAAGTCTCTGCCCAGGCGCTTTTCGGTTTGGATATCCACACCGAGACCTTCGATCATGCGGATTTCGCGCGCAAGCGTTTCACGCGGCAGGCGGTAGGCCGGAATCGTCTGTACGAGCATTCCTCCCGGGCGCGCCTCAGCTTCGAAAATGCGCGGCTGATATCCCAGACGCGCGAGGAAATATGCACACGAGAGCCCTGCAGGTCCGCCGCCGACAATCGCTATCTTTCGCGCGGCATTCGCCGCGTTTGCACGCACCTCCGGATGCTGGATGGTGACCTCCTGATCTACCATGAACCGTTTGATGCTGCGTATCGCAACCGACTCGTCAAGGCCCGCGCGGCGGCACCGGTCTTCACAGGTGTGAAAGCAGACCCGCGCGCATACCGCCGCAAATGGATTTCGCTCCCGATGCAGCATGAGCGCGTCCGCGTATCGCTGATCGCCGACCAGGGAGACGAATCCGGGGACGTCGACTCCGGCCGGGCAGGCACTCTGACAGGGAGCCCGAACGAGCGCGGCGCAGACGCCGGCGTCGCAGTGTTTCTGCTCGATGTGCTCGATGTACTCATGGCGAAAGTGACGAATCGTCGACAGCACCGGGTTGGGTGCAGTCTGTCCCAGACCGCAGAGAGCAGTGTCTTTGATCTGGGTCCCGAGCTCGATCAGAGCGTCGATGTCCGACAGCTCTCCGTTGCCGGCGCAGATCCGCTCCAGAATCTCGAGCATGCGTTTGGTTCCCACTCTACAGGGGACGCATTTTCCGCACGACTCTTCCTGGACGAACTCGAGGAAGAAGCGAGCCACGTCCACCATGCAGCTCTCCTCGTCCATGACAATGAGGCCGCCGGAGCCCATGATCGCGCCGAGTTCCTGCAGCGTGGCGTAATCGAGGGCTACATTCAGGTATTCGCGGGGAATGCAGCCACCCGACGGGCCGCCGATCTGAGCAGCCTTGTAACGTTTGTTGTTCTTGATGCCTCCACCAACATCGTAGATGAGCTCGCCGAGCGGGGTCCCGATCGGCACTTCCACGAGGCCGGTGTTATTGACCGCGCCGGCGAGGGCAAAGACCTTGGTTCCTTTACTCTGATCCGTGCCGACCGATGCATACCAGGCCGCGCCGTTCTGAATGATCGCCGCAACGTTGGCGTAAGTCTCGACGTTGTTCAGAAGGCTCGGTTTTCCCCACAAGCCCTTCTGCGCCGGAAACGGCGGTCGCGGTCGAGGCTCCCCTCGCTTTCCCTCTATGGAGTTCATCAAGGCGGTCTCTTCTCCGCACACGAAGGCTCCGGACCCCATCCGGATCTCCAGATCAAACGAGAATCCGCTTCCCAGGATGTTGGAGCCAAGAAGCCCGCGCTCGCGCGCCTGCTCGATCGCCTTCGAAAGCCTGGCCACCGCAAGCGGGTATTCGGCCCGAACATATACAAATCCCTTGCCCGCGCCGATCGCGCGTGCAGCTATGATCATCCCTTCGATGACGCTGTGCGGATCGCCTTCGAGAACGCTCCGGTCCATAAAGGCGCCGGGGTCACCCTCATCGGCGTTGCAGAGTGCGAACTTTTCGTCTCCCGGCGCCTTCGCCGTGAGCGACCACTTCAACCAGGTTGGGAACCCTGCCCCACCGCGTCCCCGCAGACCGGATGCCTTCATCTCGTTGATGATCTGATCCGAGCTCATCGAGGTGAGCACCTTATCCAGCGCGGCGTACCCATCGCGGGCGATATATTCCTCGATGTTCAGGGGGTCAATCAGACCGCAGTTGCGCAGGACGATCTTCCGTTGGCTGCGGAAGAAATCGTTCTCTTCAAGCTTCAATACGGGTTTGCCGTCGTGGACGTTTCGGTGGGCGAGCCGTTCGACAGGGTTGTTTCTCACCAGGTGCTCATGCACTATCTCCGCCGCGTCGGTCGGCGCGACACTCTCGTACAGGATTCCGTCGGGTTCGATCCGCATGACGGGTCCCTGCGCGCACGGACCAAGGCATCCGGTCTCAACGACCGGTATCGATAGCCCCTCTTCGCTCATATGTGCTACAAGAGCCTTTTTGACCTCGAGACTCCCTGAGGCTATGCAGCCGGCGCCGGCGCAGAGCAGAATCTTTCTATCCGAAGACCCCTTTGCCGGTCGAACTTTCTTTGTCAGCTTCGCGCGCAGCTCGCGAAGCTCGGCCGCCGAGGTAAGAAGTTCATGCGTCATGGCCGTCTCCTTTCTTTGTGTCTTCGAGGTAGGGCTCGATAACGTCACGGACTCTCGCCGGTTTGACCCGTTGATGGACATCGTCATCGACGAGGACGACCGGTGCAAGTCCGCACGCTCCGAAGCATCGGCCTATCTGCAGGGAGAACTGGCGATCCGGTGTGGTTTCGCCGACTCCGATTCCCAGGGTTTTCTGCATTGACTCAAGCACCTCTTTGCCTCCACGGACATAGCACGCGGTGCCCAGGCAGACCCGGACTACATGTTTGCCGCGAGGGACTGTGGAGAAGTAGGAGTAGAACGTCACGACGCCGGTGACCTCGCTGTAGGGAAGATCCAGGCGTTCGGCCACGTATTTGATGACCTTTTCCGGCAGGTACCCGAACAGATCCTGGGCGGTCTGAAGAACCGGAATAAGTGCTCCCGGCACGGAGCTCCAGCTATCGAGCGCCTTTTTCAGCAGATCCCACAGCTCAGGATCATTCTCCGGCCCATTGGTCGGACTCTCTGCGGGTTGGAGTGTACCATTTACACCTTGTTTCGCTTCTGCGGGCATGAGCGCCTCCTTGGAGTAGTATCTATAATGATGCACCCGCAAAAATGCGTGTGCCGATATCTCCTGCACGCGTCCATCGAATGAACGCTGGAATGAACTCCGATCACCCGGAAACCGGACGAATATGTAACTTTATATCGATATCTTATCATAGATACATGAATCTGTCAAAAAATATCGGTTTCAACCTTATCGAATTTCTCAGACAAGAATGTAACCGGAGCTTGTCAGACCGGCGGCATTTCTGACGGTAATTTCATCCAACGCTCACGCGACGCTAACCGACCGGCGCTTCCATTGGAGTACGAAAGAACTCAGGAGGAGAGCCAGATGAATAGAATCTCGTTATTCGTGGAACTCGTGCTTGTCGCGGGTCTGATTGCGCCGGGCCTGGCAACAGCGGGCGGGCAGAACGAGCAGCCGATGCCGTCGCAGATGAACGCCACCGACGCAGCCAGGCCGGCAGCGGCGACTTCGAGCGCGGCGGGAACCGAGCTTATGGGAGCGGGCGCATCGTTCCCTTATCCGATTTATTCGAAGATGTTTGACGAATACAACAAGGCAACCGGTGTGAAGGTCAACTATCAGTCGATCGGATCTTCCGGAGGTGTCAAGAACATCAAGGACAAGGTGGTAGATTTCGGTGCCTCCGACGCATTCCTGAACGACGAAGCAATGAAGCAGTTCGACGCACCGATCGTCCACATCCCGACCGTGCTCGGTTCGATCGTGGTAACCTACAATCTGCCGGGAAACCCCACGTTGAAACTCACCGGGACTGTCATCGCCGACATTTTCATGGGAAAAATCACAAAGTGGAATGATCCGGCTATCACCGGCATCAACTCGGGCGTCAGCCTTCCGGCAACCGACATCATAGTTGCGCACCGTTCGGACGGAAGCGGCACGACGAACAACTTCACGGCATATCTTGCTCGCGTGAGCACTGAATGGAAGGACAAGATCGGCACCGCGAACTCGGTGAACTGGCCGGTGGGCCTCGGCGGCGCGCAGAACACAGGCGTTGCCGGGATCGTCAAGTCGACGCCCGGCGCGGTCGGATACGTCGAGCTCGCCTACGCCATCCAGAACGACCTGCCTTATGCAACCGTGCAGAACAAGGCGGGAAACTGGATTGTGCCCTCGTTGAAATCAACCTCACTCGCCGGTGACATGCAGCTTCCTGCCGACACCCGCGTTATCCTCGCAAACACCGAAGCGACCAACGGCTACCCCATTTCCACGATGACCTGGCTGGTGGTCTATAAGGAACAGAATTACGGTGGTCGCAGCGCCGCGCGTGCCGGTGAGCTGGTAAAGCTGCTCTGGTGGGTGACGCACGAGGGTCAGCAGTACGCCGAGAGCCTCGACTACGCCCCGCTTCCGGCGGCCGCGGTGAAAGATGTCGAGACCATTCTCAAGTCAATCACCTTCAACGGAAAGCCGATTCGCCGGTAGTGTGCTGATTACGCCGGGTTCCGGTTCCTCTGTGTGGTTCGGAACCCGGTTGCTTTTACCGTGCATGTGGACAATCCAGAACCAATCGGAGAAAATGGGCGCATGAGAGCCGAGAAAATATTCCGCCGAACCTTGAGCGGAACTTCCTATGTTGTAATGCTCCTTGTCGCCGGGCTCTTTGTGACTCTTGTGGTTGGCGCCTGGCCGTCGATTGCTGAGTTCAAACTGAATTTTCTCTTCAATACCGTATGGGACCCGGTCAAGGGCAATTTCGGCGCTGCCACCTTTATCGTCGGTACGCTCATGACCTCTTTCCTTGCCCTGGTCATCTCGGTTCCGTTCTCGCTCGCCATTGCGCTGATGCTCGGAGAATACTACCGTTTCGGCCTGTTCTCCCGGATTGTACGCATCTTTGTGGATCTTCTCGCCTCGGTACCTTCGGTGGTATACGGTCTGTGGGGAATTGCGGTGCTTGTGCCGGCTGTCCGGGGAATCGAATCGCACATAGGCGTCACTCCCTACGGTGTAGGGATGTTCACCGCTGCGATAATTCTGGCGATAATGATTCTTCCCTACAGTGCGTCGATTGCGATCGAAGTGATCAAGCTGGTACCCGATGATCTGCGTTCGGCCGGATTTGCGGTGGGCGCTACTCGGCGCGAGATGATATTGAATGTGGTATTTCCTTTCGCACGGTCCGGAATTTTCGCTGGTGTTCTTCTTTCGCTCGGCCGTGCTCTCGGGGAGACGATGGCAGTGACACTTGTCATCGGGAACGTCATGCAGCTGCCCAAGACCATATTCAGTCCCGGTAACACGCTCGCGAGTGTCATTGCGAGTCAGTTCACCGAGGCGAGCGGGTCACTCCACCTTGCCGCAATGATTGAACTGGCTCTCGTTCTGTTCGTTATCACGACAATCATCAATGCAATCTCCCACCAGATCATTATCCGCATAGGCGGCGAGGCGCCGGCATGAGCGCAACCGAAATCGTACCCTCCACCGAAACGATGTACCGGCCGCGAACGGCGGGCAGAAAGGCAGGCAACGCATTCTTCCGCGGTCTCGTCCTCGTTCTGGGTCTGCTCGCTGTTGCGCCCTTTTTCATTATCATGTACCACGTCGTCGTGAACGGCGCCGGCGCAATCAACTGGGCCTTTCTTACGCAGTTACCCAGGCCGGTGGGTGAATCCGGCGGCGGAATGGTCAACTCCATCATCGGAACTCTGCTGATCATTGCACTTTCGGTGCTTCTCTCGGTGCCCTTCGGAATTCTTGCGGGGGTCTATCTTTCCGAAAACAAGCGGGGGACGCTGAGCTCGGCGACAAGACTCATGGTGAACGTCCTCCAGAGCATTCCTTCCATCGTTATAGGCATCGTGATGTACAGCTGGATTGTCGTCCCGATCCGATCATTTACCGCGCTGGCCGGTGGAATCGCGCTGGCGGTGATGATGCTCCCGATAGTAATAAAATCTTCCGAGGAGGTGCTCAACCTGGTTCCGTCCGGATTGAAAGAGGGAGCACTCGCGCTTGGCGTTCCCTATCACACGACCATTCTCCGGATGATACTGCCGAGCAGTCTCGGTGGAATCTTAAGCGGCGTCATGCTCGCAATTGCCCGCATCGCCGGGGAAACAGCACCGCTTCTATTTACTGCGTTCGGAAACCCCTACCTCAACGTGAATGTGCTCAAGCCGGTCGATGCCATTCCGCTCATGATATACAACTATGCGAAGAGTCCCTACGAATCGTGGCTGAAGATGGCCTGGGGCGCATCCCTCGTCCTTATCGTCATCATTTTCCTCCTGAACATTGCAGTTCGCTCTCGTCGTGAACGGCTGTAAACCAACAGGTGCACACACAGATCGAGTAGCTCCAGAACCCATTTTGTGTTATATTCCCCCCAATTGAGATCCCACGGGGTGTAACGCAGATGGCAGGTTTTTCGTCCCGGCTGAAAGAGATTCGTAAAGACAAACATCTGAGGCAGAAGGACCTCGCAGACGCGTTGGGACTCGCCCAGACTACGATCGCCAACTACGAACAGGGCACGCGGTTTCCCGACGAGCCGACATTGTCGCGCGTTGCCGATTTTTTCGGGGTCAGCCTGGATTTTCTGATGGGCCGAAGTGTCCGTCGGTCGGCGAAAACCGGGGGCGAAGAATTGCCTCGAGAGCCCGTGAGACTCGGAACGAGCGCCGGGAAGTACCTGGAATCGCTTATACAGGGGAACCAGGATGCGGCGCGGATAGTGGTGCTGGATTCCCTTCGGAAGAACGTGCCGATCCAGGAGATATACCGCACCATCTTCGAGGCGGCGCTCCACGAGGTCGGCCGCCTGTGGGCGACAGGACGGATCGACGTATTTCAGGAGCATTTCATCTCGACAATGACCGAAACCTTTATGGCAATGCTGTCCGAACGTTTTCCGAGCCCATCTCTCCACCGGACCGCCATCGGAATCGCCTCCGGCGGTGAGATGCACCAGATCGGGGCGCGCATGGTGCTCGACTTCCTCGGACTCGCCGGATGGCACACTCGATTCCTCGGTACGAATCTGCCGACGCCAAGCCTCATGAACGCGCTCGCCGACTCACCGATCGACCTCGTGGCGATCTCGGTCACCATGGACTACAACCGTAATCAGGCGGCCGACCTCATCCAGGCAATCCGGGAAACTCCGGCCGTGCGGCATACGAGGATACTGATCGGGGGAAGGGCATTGAATCAGGAGCCCGATCTGTGGATTCGACTCAAGGCCGACGGATACGCACGCGACGCCACCGAGGCAGTGAAAATCGCCTCAACACTGTTTGCCCACTGATACCACGTCCGTCCGGAGGCGAATCGCCCCGGCACCCACGAGATGTTCACAAACTTGACGCGTGGCGTGCCCGATATTAGCTTTCTTCTGATACAGCACCGATCGCGGGAAACGGTGGAGTGTTTCAACACGCATTGCCTGCCGACCCCGACTCATCCTTGCGAGGCATCCAGCGAAAAATGGCGACGAGAATCGGCGAAACCCCCTACGTACCGGCCGTGAATTTCTTCTGCTTCGGCCTGAATCATCGAACAGCTCCAGTCGAACTGCTCGAGCGGCTCTCTCTTTCCGCCGAAACTCTCACACGCGGACTGAGAAATGCTCTTGGCGGCGGCTGCGCCGACTGTCTGTTCGAAGAGGTGGTTCTATCGACCTGCAACCGCTTTGAGATATACTGGGCCAAGACCGCCACTCGGGGATGCCGCACCATATCTCAACAGGTTGGCGACCTGGCCGAGGAGGTCGCCCGGCTGAGCGTTGCAGTGAATACCGATGGGCACGAACCGACAGTCGAGCCGTTTTACCTGTATTCCGACGAGGATGTCTTTGATCATCTGTTTCGGGTTACCTGCGGCCTCGATTCAGTTGTGCTGGGCGAACACGAGATTCAGGGGCAGAGCACCGCGGCCCTCGCATCAGCGCAGTCGGCCGGTACTGCCGGACCCTTTCTTACCGAGTTGTTCCAGTCTGCGCTGCGGGCGGGAAAACGCAGCCGGGCGGAAACCGGTATCGGAAAGAGCGCTTCAAGCATCGGTTCGGTTGCAGTGCAGCTCGCCTCGGAGGTTGTCGAGAACCTCGCCGGGTCGCGCGTCACCGTGGTAGGCGCGGGGGAGACCGGCGAATTAGCGTTGCAGGCGCTTGTCCATCGCGGTGTCAGAAATATTGCGGTAGTAAATCGCTCCGAAGATCGTGCAAAAGCGATCTCCGCTCGCTGGGGCGGTAAAGCGTATCCGCTCGATGCTCTTACCAGCCTTCTTCCGGCAACCGATATTCTGATTACTGCGGTCTCCGCGCCGGAGCCGCTCCTCGAAAGCTCCACGGTGGACGAGGCGATGCGGGGGCGGGCCGGTTCGCACCCGCTGGTGATCATCGACATTGCGGTGCCAAGAAATGTGGGAGACGAAGTCGGGGGCATCCCGAACGTTCACCTTTTCAACCTTGACCGGATCAAAGCAACACACGCGCGGAACCAGCACGGCCGAAACGAGCAGGTGCCGCATGTTGAAAAGATAATAACCGAGGAGATCGGCTCTTTTCGGGAGAGACTGGGTGAACTCCTCATGCGGCCGGTGCTCGCCGGGTTCTGGAAGCGCGCAGAGTCAATTCGCGAAGAGGTCATGGACCGGGCACGGAAGGAACTCCCCGAACTGCAGCCCCACGAGTGGGACAGGCTGGATCGACTCGCACGATCGCTTGTCAAACGACTGCTTCAGACCCCGGCCCGCCGATTGCGTGACGAAGCCGGAAAGGCTGTTGCGCAGAGACACGCCGAGACTATCGGTTACCTTTTCGATGTCCTGCCGGACTCGGGGAGATATACGCGCTGCCGGTACGCGGACGACGACCTGTCGGACGGCGATCCGGCGAATCGAGAAGAAACCTCGGGGGGACTGAGGGCGTGACCCTGGTCGTCGGAAGCAGAACCTCCCAACTCGCTCGCAGCCAGACGGGCTACGTAGTTTCGCTGTTGGAAAAAGCGTTTCCGTCGGTTCGTTTCGACATCCGTCTGTACTCGACACGTGGAGACCGCGACATCCAGACTCCCCTCCCGCAGATCGGGGGAAAGGGCTTGTTCACCGAGCGGCTCGAACAGGCGCTTCGCGATACTGAGATCGATTTTGCCGTACACTCTCTGAAGGACCTCCCGGTAGAGGAGTCGGACGGACTCGTCATCGGCGCGATCCTCGGTCGGACCGATCCCGCCGACGTTCTTGTAACGCGCGACGGGACTGCCCTTACGGAGCTTCCCGCCGGTGCAGTCGTGGGAACAAGCTCTCTCAGGCGGCAGGCTCAACTGCTCGCCGCCCGTCCCGATATCGTGCCGAGATCCATCCGCGGAAACGTGGAAACTCGCGTGCGGAAGGTGACAGACGGAGAATACCAGGCTGTTGTCCTCGCGGCCGCCGGTCTCGCGCGGCTTGGCCTGCGCGAGCTGCACGCTGAACAGCTTGATTACCGCATCATGTTGCCGGCCCCGGGTCAGGGGGCGCTCGCCGTTCAATGCCGGGCAATCGACGAAAGAACGCTCGCCCTCCTTGCAGCCGTCGAGGACGCCGAGCTCCGCAGGTGTGTCAACGCCGAACGCCGTTTTCTCGCCGCGCTCGGCGCAGGCTGTTCGTCGCCGGTGGCCGCGCTGGCAAACCCCGAGACCCGGGCCGGAGGCTCGGAAGTACACCTTCGGGGACGGGTCCTCTCCATCGACGGCAGCCGGTCGGTCGAAGTTGAGGGAACCGGCTCCGATCCGGATGAGCTTGGCAATCGTCTCGCCCGGGACGCATTGGCGGGGGGCGCCGCCGCACTCGTCGCCGCGCAAATAACGGAACTGCCACTGTCCGGACGCCGGGTGGTCGTGACCCGTTCCGCCGACCAGGCTGGTGAACTCGCAGCGCTGCTCGCTGCCCAGGGCGCCATTCCGATAGTAATTCCCGTCATTCGGACCGTTCCTGTTTCGGATATGCGCGAGTTCGACCGCGTGGCAGGTGAGCTTCCAGACTACGATTGGGTACTCTTTACAAGCGGCAATGCGGTGCGCATCTTTTTCGACCATATAGTAGATCTCCGGGGAGCCGATGACCCGGTCAACCTCCCCCCGGCTGCAGCGGTGGGGACATCGACCGCTGCCGCGCTCGAGGAGCGCGGAATCAGCCCCTCGTTTGTCCCATCGGATTTCACCGCTCAAACACTCGGGCGTGAGCTTCCCTGTCGCAAGGGTGATCGCCTGCTTGCTGTTGCAGCACAGGGCGGTACCGGTGATATGGAACGGGAACTCATCGCACGCGGCCTGGAAGTTGATCGCATAGAGCTGTACCGCACCGGGTCCCTGCCCATCAGTGAAGAAGCACGGCGGGATCTATCCGACGGAGTCGATGCGCTTCTTTTCGCAAGCGGGTCTGCGGTTCGCGCGTTATCTTCAGAGCTCGGCGCCGAACCTGACCTTCTTTCACGGATCACCGGCGGGAAGGTTTGCATTGGCTGTATCGGCCCGTCCACTGCCGTCGCGGCGCGCGAGGCAGGCTTTCCGGTACATGTCGAGGCGGCGACCCACACGGCGGCGGGGCTGGTTGCGTCGCTTGCAGAGTATTATGGAGCACAGAATCATGAAGGATGAGATGGCAGCGGAACGAGACGGACCGGGCGCAATTCGCCCCCGGAGACTCCGATCCGGGGCGGCGCTTCGTGCAATGGTGCGCGAAACGCGGCTCTCGGTGGATCAGTTGATATACCCGCTCTTTGTCACCGAAGGCAGTCAACCGCGAAAGGCCGTGAGCTCGATGCCTGGCGTTTACCAGCTTTCGGTGGATGAACTGCCGCGTGAAGCGGCGCAGTTGCATGCGCTCGGGATTCCGGCCGTACTGCTGTTCGGGATTCCAGCACACAAAGATCCTGGCGGAAGCGGCAGCTACGCCGAAGATGGAGTCATTCAACGCGCCATTGGTGAACTGAAGAAAGAGGTTCCCGGGCTTCTGGTCATCACCGACGTCTGTATGTGCGAATACACCGACCACGGCCACTGTGGAATTCTCAATCATCCGGGGAATGCGGATTCAAATCCCCACTTGCCCGAAGGGTACCTCCTGAATGACCCGACTCTCGACGCGATCGGCCGCATTGCCCTCTCGCACGCCCGTGCCGGAGCCGACGTGGTTGCGCCGAGCGGCATGATAGACGGTATGGTCCGTGCGGTCCGGAAACGGCTCGACGCGTCAGGCTATCAGAACGTGCCGGTGATGTCCTACTCGGTGAAGTACGCCTCCGCCCTCTACGGACCGTTCCGGGAAGCCGCCGAAGGTGCGCCGAAGTTCGGAGATCGGAGGACACACCAGATGGATCCGGCGAACGCGCGCGAAGCGCTTCGCGAAGCTCGTCTCGATGTAGAAGAGGGCGCGGATTTTCTCATGGTGAAGCCGGCACTGCCCTACCTCGACATCGTGCAGCGATTGCGACTTGCCTTCCCGGAGCAGCCGCTCGCCGCCTACAATGTGAGCGGGGAATATGCGATGCTCAAGGCCGCTGCGGCGAACGGGTGGATCGACGAACGGCAGGCTGTCCTGGAGCTGCTTACCTCCATCCGTCGGGCCGGGGCAGACCTCATCATCAGCTATCACGCGAAGGACGCCGCGCGATGGCTTGCCGAAAAAAACTAGGGGAGATCCTGCATGAACGATGACGCGATTGCTTCCGCGGTGGACGTCCGCGAAAAGGGCCGGACTACGGTGAACGGAATTCACGCAATCGACAGACGGCTTTTCGTTCAGTTTCTCGCATTCGGGGCGTGTCGGCGAATCGAGAAAGTCGAGGCGGAATTGCGATCCTCAGGGCTGCAGGCGGTGCTCTACGAGGATCTGAACGATCCGTTCGGGATTGGTCTGATTACCTACAGCGAGGAGCCGGACTACTTCCTGGACGAGGTTCGCGACTACATAGTCCGCTCATCCTTGAGAACACTCGCGTTCAAGCAGGAATACACGATGTTCGGCCGAACCTACGCCCGTGGATACGAATCGGACCTCCAGGAGGCGATCATCGACCGTCCCAAACGCAACCTGCAGGACGAGACGCTTCCCTGGGCTGTGTGGTACCCGTTACGCCGAACCGGAGCGTTCGAGGAGCTTTCTCCCGAGGATCAGCGCGCGATTCTCGGCGAGCACGGCAAGATAGGCCACGCCTTCGGAACCGCGGGTGTCGGTCACGACGTGAGACTTGCCTGTCATGGTCTCAACAAGGACGACAACGACTTCGTGATCGGAGTGCTCGGCCCGCAGTTGCATCCGCTTTCGATCATCGTACAGACAATGCGAAAGACCCGGCAGACTGCACACTACATAGCCCGGCTCGGACCCTTCTTCACCGGGCGGGTTGTCTGGCGGGCCGCTTCCGCCTCGACGCAGACCGTGAACCGGACGTCTGTAGTCGCTGCGCCCGCCGCGAGTGAGGCTTCCGAACGGGCAGACGTGCCATGACCTCGCTTCTGATCCGTGCGATGCGCGGCGAGCCGGTCGAACGAACGCCTGTCTGGCTCATGCGCCAGGCGGGACGCTACATGGCCGAGTACCGGACTCTGCGGGAGCGCTATTCAATTCTCGAGATTATCGAAGAGCCCGACCTTGCCGCGGAGGTCACGCTTCAGCCGGTAAGGAAGTTCTCCCTCGATGCAGCGATCATCTTTGCCGACATCCTTCCGCCGCTTCGCGCAATGGGACTCGATCTCGAGTTTGCCGCCGGAGAGGGGCCGGTAATCTCGAACCCGGTTCGGACCGTTCGGGATATCGACCTTCTTGCCGCACCGCCCGCCGCAGAATCGATGCCGTTCACGCTGGAAGCGATCCGCCGCGTCAAACGTGAGCTTTCGTCGAAGGGGACGCCCCTGATCGGATTTGCCGGTGCGCCTTTTACGCTTGCGAGCTACGCGATCGAAGGTGGGACATCGCGCAACTTCACCAGAACAAAAGCGCTCATGTACCGTGAGCCCGCGGCGTGGAAGCGGCTGATGACGAAGCTGGTAACCGTCCAGACCGACTACCTCGCGGCGCAGGCAGAGGCGGGTGCCGACGCGCTGCAGCTTTTTGATTCCTGGGCCGGGATTGCGCTCGGACGGCCGGACTACAATCGATTCGTGCGACCCTATAACAGCAGGCTCTTTGAGAGCCTGCGCCGCACCGGGGTACCGGTGATCAACTTCAGCACCGGCACGTCGGCGTACATTGAAGATGTTGCTGCGTGCGGCGGAGACGTCATCGGGGTCGACTGGCGCCTGCCGCTTGGCGAGATTCGTTCCCGCCTCGGACCCGATCGGCCCGTCCAG
The DNA here is from genome assembly GCA_035530755.1 of Spirochaetia bacterium. Classification (GTDB taxonomy): domain Bacteria; phylum Spirochaetota; class Spirochaetia; order DSM-27196; family DATKUC01; genus DATKUC01. The sequence continues at coordinate 13,339 of DATKUF010000289.1, forward strand.
GGAAATCTCGACCCGGTAGCTCTCACCGCGCCCTGGCGGGAGTTGCAATATCAGATCCGCGAGGTCCTGTCACAAGCGAAGAACCAGAATGGGCATGTCTTCAATCTTGGTCACGGGATTCTTCCCGAAACCCCGGTCGAGAACGTCCAACGGCTTCTCGAGTGCGTGAGGGAAGAGAGCTCACGCGGCCGCCGGCTATCGGAAACGAAGTAGCCTATGAGCAGCAAACCGGTTGGCGTCCTTTTCATGGCGTACGGCAGCCCGAACACGCCGGCGGAAATTCCCGGCTACCTTGCCGACATACGCGGCGGCAGACCGACGCCCTCACACATCGTCGAAGAGATCGCTGATCACTACCGGAAGATCGGCCTGGAGGCCGCAGGCTACGGTCCGGAATATGCTGATTCCTCTCCGCTTCTGACCATAACGAGGCGTCAGGTGGAGGGCACTGCCCGCCTTCTTGGCGCCGAGCGCTTTCGGTGTTACATGGGCATGCGGCACTGGTCACCCTGGATCGAGGATGCGGTCGCGCAAATGATCGACGACGGCATCACGCAGGCGGTCGGGATCGTTCTCGCACCGCACTACAGCCGCATGAGCGTCGAGCGCTACCGGGAACGCGTCAGCGATGCGCTTCAGATGTTTCATGCTTCGATCGATTTCTTCCACGTGGACAGTTACCACGAGGCGCCGGGCCTCATCGACGCGCTTGCGCGAAGCGTTGCTGCCGGCCTCGGTCGGTGGCCCGGGTCCGAAAGGAACAGTGTCCATGTTGTCTTTTCGGCGCACAGCCTGCCCGAAAGAATCCTGAAAGAGGGCGATCCCTACCAGAGGCAGCTGTGGCGTACCGCTGAACTGGTCGCCGAAAAAGCCGGGCTACCGCGGGAACGCTGGTCGTGGAGTTACCAGTCGGCCGGCAAAAGCCCGGAACCCTGGCTCGGACCGCAGCTCGAAGACTACGTGCCGGAACTCGCGCGACGCGGTATTCGAAATGTTCTGTGCGTCCCGGTGGGGTTCATTTCCGATCATGTCGAAATACTCTATGACATAGATATCGAGGCTCAACGGGCGGCGCGCGAGTCCGGGGTCCGACTCGAACGACCGCCTGCGGTCAACGACGACAGCGCCTTTCTGGCGAGTCTCGCAGATACCATCCGCGCCGCGGTGGCGAAGTGAGGCGAATCGTCATCATCGGAGGTGGCATCACCGGCCTCGCAGCGGCGTGGTATGCCGAGCGGCAGAACCTTCCCTGCGACGTGGTGCTTGTCGAGCGCGATTCCCGCGTCGGCGGGAAGATCCGGACCGAGCGGGCGGCGATCGACTCACCGCCTGTACCGGGTGCCGGCGGCGGGAATGACCGATCTTTCGTTCTTGAGGCCGGAGCGGAGAGCATGCTCTCCCGAAAAACCGCCGCAATAGTGCTGTGCCGGGAGCTGGGAATCGAGGAGCGCCTTATCGGGGCAACCCTCCGTAGGCATGGCTCTTTCGTATTCCATAGCGGGCGACTCTATCCGCTTCCGTCCGGATTCACCGGCCTGGTGCCCGGCAATCCACAGGCGGTCCTCGAAAGCGACCTTCTTTCGCCCGCGGGGAAAGCGAGATTCTGCGACGAACCGAATATCCCACCGCACGATACCAACAGCGATGAATCCATTGCCGCATTCATGAAGCGGAGGTACGGGGAAGAGGCGTTCGAGCTTCTGATCGACCCGCTCGCGGGGGGAATCTTTGCCGGCAACACCGCGCTTCTCAGCATGGATGCAACATTTCCGAATCTGCGCGAGCGCGAACGCATCCATGGATCGTTGGGTGCGGGGCCTGCCGCCCCGTCGCAGCCCGGCGCTCCGCCGGCAGCGGGCGTCCTCCCCCCTTTCGTGACCTTTCCGGACGGAATGTCGACGCTTGTCGAACAGATTCGCGCCGGGCTCCGCCGGAGCGAGGTCCGGATGAGGCTCGGGGCGCTCTCGATCGAACGTATGAAAGATTCGGCGGGCCTTCGCTACCGGGTAGAAACAGACGGACAAACCGGCATCGACGCCGATGCGGTACTGCTCGCGACGCCCGCCTTTGAATCCGAAACCCTCCTTTCCCGGCTCTCCCCGACCGCCACTCGGATTCTCGCAGGAATTCCCTATGCTTCCACGGCGATCGTACACATCGCGTTCCGATCCCCGGCGGCTGATGAGACACTCGACGGTCACGGATACGTCGTTCCCTCTATCGACCACGGACTTTTTACCGCGGCTACGTGGACGTCGAGCAAATGGCCCGGTCGTGCGCCCGCAGGGTATGCCCTGGTACGGTTCTACGCCGGCCGTTTCGGGAGCGTCGGGCCGCTCGAACTCACCGACGACGAGCTCGTCGCTCGCGCGTGCGAAGAGCTCGAGCGCGCGACAGGCGTCGTCGCGACGCCCGAACTCTCCCGCGTCTACCGGTGGGACCGTGCGATTCCGCAGTACAATCTCGGTCACCTCGACCGGGTAAGCCTTCTGCGAGCCTGCGAGCGGCAAATCCCGGGGATCTATTTCGCAGGCGCCGCATTCGACGGAGTGGGAATTCCGGACTGCATTGGCTCCGCCCGCGAGGCCGTCGGGAAAATTTCCCACAACCTCGGCGGGTGAGTGCAATTCAGGTACCCGGTCTCGGAGGAGTATTCATGGTGAAGACAACTAATTCAGAAACGCTCTTTGACACGGCGCGCGTGCTTCTACCCGGCGGTGTCGATTCTCCCGTTCGTGCCTTCAAGGCGGTCGGCGGTACTCCGCTCTTCATCGACCGCGGGGAAGGTCCCTACCTGTTCGACGTCGACGGAAACCGCTTCATCGACTACGTACTTTCGTGGGGGCCGCTGATTCTCGGCCATGCGCATCCTTCGGTCGTGGCCGCGATAGCGAAAGCCGCTGCCCTGGGGACAAGCTTCGGAGCGCCCCATGCGAGCGAAATCCGGCTCGCGCAGCTCATCAGAGAGTTCATGCCGGGAATCGAGAAACTGCGATTTGTCAATTCCGGCACCGAAGCGGTGATGAGCGCCATCCGCCTCGCCCGGGCCCATGTACGCCGGAACCGGATCATCAAATTCGAAGGCAACTATCACGGTCACTCCGACGCCCTGCTCGTGCGTGCCGGGTCAGGAATAGCGACTCTGGGTCTCCCCGACTCTCCCGGCGTGCCGCCCGGGGCGGTCGCCGACACTCTGGTAGCGCGGTACAATGATCTCGGATCGGTCGAACGGCTGTTTGCCGAACATCCGGACGAAATCGCCGCGGTTATCCTCGAGCCGGTAGCCGGAAACATGGGAGTAGTGTCCGCCGATCGGGAGTTCCTCCTCGGGCTGCGGAAACTGACTCAGAAACGCGGTGCGCTGCTCATTTTTGATGAGGTGATGTCCGGTTTCCGCGTGCATCCGGGCGGAGCTCAGACACTGTATGGTATTGCTCCGGATCTCACGACCCTTGGGAAGGTGATCGGTGGCGGGTTGCCTGTCGGAGCCTACGGCGGTCGGCGGGACATCATGGGGCTGATCGCGCCGGAAGGACCGGTGTACCAGGCGGGAACGCTTTCGGGGAATCCGCTTGCCATGGCCGCCGGGATTGCGACACTCGAGGTTCTGAAGGCCGAACCGGCGTGGGACCGCGCGGCAAGACGCTGCGACGAGCTCGCGCGGGGGATAACGGCCGCAGCCGCCGAAGCTGGGGTGGCTGTTCGGGTTCCCCATGTCGGGACCATGTTCAGCGTCTTCTTCACAGATCGCGATGTGCGCGACTGGGACGAGGTGAAGGCGTGCGACACCGAAGTTTTCCGCCGCTATTTTCACGCAATGCTCGAGGCCGGAGTCTATCTCGCACCCTCTCCCTTCGAGGCCGGGTTCGTCTCCGCGGCGCACGGTGAGCAGGAGATCCGGGGGACTGTGGAAGCTGCGCGGCTCGCGTTTGTTGCCGAATCGAACGCCGCAAAGCGAACCCGGCAGGCTTAAACCATAGTTTTATTGTCAGGATTGACACCGGCCTCCGCGAAGCGCGATCTTTGTCACGGATACAAAATCTTGTGCAACGGAGGCTTCGATGTCACTGAAGATTACTTTTCTCGGACACGCCGGATTTCTTTTCGATGACGGTAGGAATCAGCTTGCAGTTGACCCGTTTCTCACAGGGAACCCGGTCGCGAAACATAAACCGGACGACATCGCCTGCCAGTATATCGCTCTCAGCCACGCTCATCAGGACCACTTCGGCGACACACTGGAGATCGCCCGCAAAAATGAGGCAACGGTGGTAGCCGCATTCGAGATATGCAGCTATGTCGCGGAAAAGGGAATCTCGAAGACCCAGCCCGCGA
>DATKUF010000290.1:0-4330 GCA_035530755.1 Spirochaetia bacterium
CTCCAGCGGGATTTCCTGCTCGCCTACGGACTTTTTGTCCAGTCCTTCGTGCGGCGAATGGAGGCGCTGCTCGTTCCTGCGGTGCTCGTCTGTTATGACGTGCAAGCCTATGAAACAGATACGATCCAGATTCTCGGTTCCCTGTTCGAGCGGTTCCTGCCGTCGCAGATGTTCCTTCCGGTACTCGTTTCTCAGAAGCCCTATCTCCCGCCCGAGCTTCGCGATTTCCCCTACCGAAAGTTGCGAATCCCGGCGATCGACGATGCGGTCATCGATGAACTTTCACGCCGCTTTCTGAACGAAAGCCCGGGGGGGGCGAGACCGGCGGAATGGATCCGGGAACGGACAGGGGGAAATATCGTTTCGATGTTCTATCTTTTTCACGTTCAGACCCGTCCGGATTTGAAGGAAACCGATGCGACGGATGTTCCTCCGGAGCTCCGCACCGTGTGGAGTGCGATCTGCGGACTCGGCAGTGCCGAGCAGACAGTTCTCTATGCCGCGATGCTTTGCTGGGAGCTTCTCCCCGGGTTGCGCACTATTGAAATACTCTCCGAACTCGATATCCCGCAGGCTCGCATTCCGGAAATCACCAAGCTTCTTGCAGACCTCAACCTGGTTGACTGCGAAACCTTACTGACACCTTCGGTTCCGGAGCTGGAAAAGCCGCTCGCCGTTTTGCTGGGCGACACCGCGAGCGAAGCACGCCGTATCATAGTGGCCCGAGCGCTCGACCTTCGGCGGAAGCGCCTCATTCCCGTTTCGGAAGTGCTTTTTGAGGTCTCGCGTGGTGCCGTTGATCCGATGGAGGAGAGACGGCTCTTTGGGGAGCTTATCGCCGATCTTCTTGACCAGCGGGAGCTTGCTGCGGCGTTCCGTCTCCTCCACGGTGATTGTCCCTACCAAATCGACACGCCCTCACCCGATACTGACCCGATCGAACGCGCCATCGTGCTCGGCCTGCGTCTGCGTCTGGCACTGCTGGCCAACGACCGCCGGGCCGCCGAAACCGCGTTCGAACGGACCGGCAGCGCCGAAATCGAGCTGGAGCCGGGTGCCCCGAAAGCGGATCTGCTGCTCCAGAGAGCGCGATTCCTTTTCTACCGGGGTGAACATGGACCGGCGCTCAATTTCATCAAGCAGGCGATTATATTGTATCAGGACGTCGCGGATGCTCGCGGTCTGGCTGCGGCGCATTCGGAGTTCGGTCTTCTCATGCTCGCGCAGGAACAGCTGGTCGATGCGCGCGAATACTTCGTTATAGCGGGAAAATACGTCGAGCCGGAAGTTTCCGTATATGAGTACGTTCGAAGCCACGCTCTCGAAACCGCGAGTCATTTTGTCTATGGCAGCTACACGCGCGTGGTCGAGCGGATTGAACAACTCTCCGATCTTGCGGTTCAGGCCGGTATGCGGGAATGGGGACTCTATCTCATGCTGGTTCGCGGTCGCGTCCTGTTCGAGCTTGGAAGATATGAAGAAGCGCAGCGACACTTCCAGTGCTCTTTGACGGAAGCACAGCTGTGCCAGCACATTCCGGCGCATACCGTGTTCTACGCGTGGCTGGCCCGATCGCTGGCGTACGCAGGGGTGACCGGTCGTGCGATCGAGATGCTGACAGGAATGCGGGTCACACGCGAGACGGAGTTGTTCATCGCGGAAGCGCACATTTTCGACGAGAACTTCGTTGAGGCGCTTGCCGCGCTTGATCGGGCCGCCGGGATTTCTCCTGAGAATGAACATTTCACGGCTGAATCGCTGGCGTGGCAAAGTGGTTTTTCGGATCTCGAGGACCTGACCGTCGGGCGCACCGGTTCGGGCCTCGTTTGGGGGCATCTCCTGAAAGCGTTTCATGGATACGCACTTGCTCGAGTCGGACATCGCGTCGAAGGAATTGCGGAAATGCACAGACTCACCAGGGAAGACGGGGTATCAAAACTCGATCCGTACAATCACCTGTACTACCTGCTTTACGCGTTGATACTTCCCGACGCGCGAGAAGCGGGCCGTGACCCGGCGTTTGAGGACCGTCTTACAGTTCTTGGAAAAGCCGTGAAGAATATGCAACAGCGTCTTACGAGGATCGACCGATACGATGACAAGATTTCCTACCAGCGACACAGCCGGTGGAACGGTGTTCTTTTTTCCGAAGCGATCGCGCACAACCTTCTCTGACACCGAATCGAGGGGGAATTTCTGAAACGGATAACTCTGCTTGTCGCGACTATTGCAGCGCTGCTTTCCCCTTTCATGTCCTCTGCAATCAACGTGGCTCTGCCGGCAATCGCGGCGGAGTTCCACGTCGACGCCGTTACGTTGAATTGGATTGCCACTGTCTACCTTCTTGCGGCAGGTGCTCTGCTTTTGCCCTTCGGACGCCTGGCCGATATGATCGGGCGCAAGCGCATCTTCCTCATCGGAATGGCACTCTATTCTGTGACAACCTTCCTCTGTGCCATAGCTCCCAGCATTACGTTTCTGCTGGTGATCCGCGTGGTTCAGGGTGCAGCGAGCGCCATGCTTTTCGGTACCAGCGTCGCGATCGTAACATCTGTCTTTGAGCCGCACGAGCGAGGGAAGGCGCTCGGAATCAACGTGGCAGCCACCTATCTTGGACTCTCTTTCGGGCCGGTTGCCGGAGGGGCACTCGTCCAGTACGTGGGATGGCGAGGCATCTTTTTTGTGCAGATTCCCGTCGCACTACTGGTAATCGTGCTTGTGGTGTGGCGGCTCAAGGGAGAGTGGAAATCGGAAGTGCGAAAGAAACTCGACGTGGCGGGATCGATAATTTACGTCGGGCTTCTGGTCGCGGCAATGTACGGAGTCTCAATTCTTCCCTCCCTGCCCGGGTTCCTCTATCTTGGCGCCGGACTTCTTGGCGCGGTTCTTTTTCTTGAGCGCCAAAGACGAATCGCGTACCCGCTTCTGGATGTCTCGCTTTTTGTGAAGAATCCGGGTTTTGGGTCGGCAAATGCCGCCGCTCTTCTGAACTACATGGCGACCTTCGCGGTCACTTTTCTGCTCAGCCTCTATCTGCAGTACGTGCGAGGCCTGCCCGCAGGTGAAGCCGGTCTCATACTCGTATCGCAACCGATCGTTCAGGCGATTCTGTCGCCGTTTGCCGGAAGAATGTCCGACCGTGCCCAGCCGAGAATCGTTGCTTCATTCGGGATGCTTCTGACGGTTGCCGGACTCCTCGGCCTGTCGTTCATCGACGCCGCAACGCCTTTTTCGGGGATCATCATCTGGCTCGCCCTGCTTGGCGTAGGATTTGCATTTTTCTCATCGCCAAATACGAACGGCGCTTTGCGGGATGTGGACAAAAGCGCCTACGGGGTCGCGTCGGCGACGCTTGGGACCATGCGCGTACTTGGACAGATGCTCAGCATGGGGATTTCCCTTCTGATATTCAGCGTGAAGATCGGGCATCAGCTTTTGTCCGGCGTCGCATCCGGAGCAATCGTAGAAAGCGTCCGACTTGCGTTCCTGGTATCTGCATTCCTGTGCGTCGCAGGGGTTGTGTTCTCGCTTCGGGGCGGACGGCCGCGCACGGAGCAGTCCTGAACCGGCCATTGTGTTGACAGAAACAAGCGACGTTGGTATAGTACGCACCATTGCGATAAGGCGGCGTAGCTCAGGTGGTAGAGCAAGCGGCTCATATCCGCTCGGTCAGGGGTTCAAGTCCCTTCGCCGCTATCAGGTGTCACAATCCGGAACAAAATGATACCTCGACTCAAGTGGCATCGGCTCCCGTTGTGCGGGAGCCGATGCTGTAATGTGCCGACAAGCAGTTGGTCCGATGGTACGTGACCCGACCCTAACACCTGACGGCTCCTGCCTTTTCCCTCCCGTTGCAACCGACGCCATACAGACCCTACGGTGAGCTCACTCCTCCAGTTCCGTTTCGTTATCGGCAACCGGGCTGAGCGTTTCGATTTCTCTGACAAACTCGCCGACACCTTCGAAATTGCGATAGACCGACGCAAATCGGATATAGGCAACCTTATCCGTCCGATACAGAAGCTTGAGCACCATCTCGCCAATATCCTGGGATCCGATCTCGTGGCTGCTGCGGCCTTTCATCACCGCCTCGTCTTCGAGCTGGTTGATCATGTTTTCGATCTGGACCTGGCTGACGGGACGTTTTTCGAGCGCGCGCTGTATCCCGCGTTCGAGTTTTTCCCGGCTGAATGGCTCGCGGCGGTCACCGCTGCGTTTGACGACCATGAGCTGCTTTTCTTCGATACGTTCGTATGAGGTGAATCGGTAACTGCATTCCGTGCATTCCCTGCGGCGACGAATAGTGTCACCGCTGGCGAGTGTGCGGGAT
>DATKUF010000291.1:0-7158 GCA_035530755.1 Spirochaetia bacterium
GACTATCAATGGACCGAGGTTCTGATGCGGGAAGCGGGCAGCTACATGGACGGGCTCGCGCTCCATTATTACACCCGATTTTTCTCGAGCGGAGAGAATAAAACCGAGCACCGAGGTTCGGCTACCGATTTCCAGGAAGACGAGTGGTTTCTCGCTCTGAAAAAAGCGGGGTTCACCGAAGAGCTTGTTCAGAAGCACGCTGCGATCATGGACCGTTACGATGAGGAAAAACGCGTTGCGCTGATCGTGGATGAATGGGGAACATGGTTCGACGTTGAGACGGGCACGGACCCCAATTTCCTCTTCCAACAGAACACGATGAGAGACGCCCTGGTGGCGGGGATGAGCCTCAATATTTTCAACAGTCACGCAGACCGGGTACGAATGGCCAATATTGCCCAAACGGTGAACGTACTCCAGGCTATGATCCTCACCGACGGGGCGCGAATGGTTTTGACCCCGAGCTACCACGTCTTCGCCATGTACGCCGTGCATCAGGGAGCACGCCTTCTTGACTCGACGCTGACCTGCGGGAAGTATGAATACGCCGGTGACGCGATTCCTGCTGTTTCGAGCTCGGTTTCAAAGAGCTCAGACGGCACGGTAAACGTAAGCCTCTGCAATACCAACCCGCACGATACTGTTTCCCTCTCGTGCGTGCTCAAGGGCGGGCCTTTCCCTCACGCGCAGGGAAGCGTCTTGAAAGGAAGCGGAATAGATGCGCACAATACATTCGATACGCCCGATCGCGTGCACCCGGCGGCCTTCAATGCAATAGCGCAGACCGAGGTCGGGTATGACGTCGAGCTTCCGCCGATGTCGGTTGTGGTGATCGGTTTGTCGGGTTGAATAGAATCGTGGTATTCGGGTGTCCGCTGGTGATACGGCAGGGTAGGTACACGTTGGGACAGACGGCTTCAGATGAACTCCAAGATAGATTTCACGACTAAACCGCTGTTGCGCGACAAAATCACTGATAGTCTTCGAAGCTTCATAAGCCTCGAGCGCGGAGACCGACCTGTGCGGATCGAGGCCGAGCGCGACCTCGCGGAACGCCTCAACGTCAGTCGACTCAGTTTGCGTGCGGCCGTCCAAACCCTCGTTGACGAAGGGCTGCTGCTCAGGAGACGCGGCAGTGGTACGTACATCGTTCCTATTCCCAGCCCGCAGATGGTCGACTTGATCGCCGCGCCCGACATAAAGCCCCAGGATCCCTTCTATAGCGAATTCCTTTCCGAGTTTTCACGCTACCTTGCGGAGCATTCACTCCACCTGAGAATGCTTCACCCTGACCAGTTGCCACCGGCCGCAACGTCGAACCCCCTCATCGTGGTGGGGCTGGTGGACAGTGAGCTCATGAGGGAACTTCGGGCAACCCATTCGCGTGTGATCGCGACTCAGAGCTATCCGGACGCGATAGAGATCTCGCAGATCTGTTTTGACGACTACCGCATTGGTTCCGAAGCAGCATCGATTCTTCATGAACGGGGGCATCGACGCATTATTCATCTTTCCGGTCCCCAAATATATCCTTCGGCGCAATACCGACGCCAGGGATTTGTCGACCGTACGAGTTCCTTCGGTGGGAGGGTCGAGGTCGTCGAAGGCAAGATGAATTGGGAAAGCGGTCATCGGCTTGGTGAGAGAGTTATTCGGCAAGCGCGTGGGCAGCAGCCGGTGACGGCGGTTTTCGCTGTCAACGATTGGATGGCTCTTGGACTCATGCAGCGGCTCAGGGAAGGTGGAGTGCGCGTGCCCGACGACGTGTCGGTGATCGGATGCGATGACATTCACCTTTCCCGAGAGGTCAAGCCGTATCTCTCCACCTTCAATTGGGACATGACCTACCTCATTCGCGAACTATTCTCGCTCCTGAAATCGATGGATGGATCCGGTTCGTCATTTCACAAGAAGACACTTCTTCCTGCTCGCTTCGTAGAGCGCGACTCCCTGACGAGCCTATAGATCCTGCGCAGCGAATCTTACGCCTGCCGAATTTTTCGCGAACTTCCGCTCCGAATCATTCGTTGTTGCCGTAGCAAGAAAAAAGCCGGTGGCTTTAAACCAACCGGCTTTTTGGAACGGATTCTCCGTCACGGACAATCCGTATAGCAGGGGCAGGACTCGAACCTGCGACCTCCGGGTTATGAGCCCGACGAGCTGCCAACTGCTCTACCCTGCGTCGTGTGCGTCCAATTTAACGATTCGCCCGCGAAACGTCAAGGGGTAGGCGTGTTCGCAAGCGTCATTAGATGCGTTCAGCTTCGACGTCGTCCTGGATCGCCGTCTTGTAGAGGCGGAGCAGAGCGTATCCTGCAGTCGCAAGCAGAGGAAGAACGAGCAACGTGAACCATCCACCGAGGAAAAGGAGGAAGTTGTACGTTCCATGTATTGCGACCGCGGCGAACAGCCCGGTGCCGAAGTAATTTCGGTCGCCAAATCGGCTCTTTCCGATGAAATACCCCATTGTACCGGAGGCGATCGCATGAAGCGGAACCGCGGTGAGCCCGCGCAATACAAGTTCGTGAATGGGTCCAAAGCTGTAGAGTATATTTTCGAAAAAGGCGAGGCCCATGCTCGCGGTGACCGCGTAGATGACGCCGTCACTCTCTTCGTCAAAGTAGGGCTCCCGGTAGATGAACAAAAGAACAACCAGAAGCTTCGTTCCTTCTTCGACGAAACCGGACACGACAAAGGCTTCCGACAATTTTCGCAGGATACCGTGAATTTCGACCGGCAGCAGGGTTAGGATCAGCTCGACAATCGCTGCAGGAATAAGCGCGAGAAATCCAAGGACAAAAGCCCGCCAGATATAGACTGGAGACTCCTTCTTCCTGTTATCCCTGCGAAGAAAGAAGAAAAGGATGAGGACCGTCGGAATTCCCGCCAGAAAAACATTCAGCAGGATGGGCGCCATGTCAGCTGCCGGTCCTTAACTCGTCGAGCGCCGTCTCGAGGCATTTCACAAAGAGCCGGTTCTGTTCCGGCGTTCCGATGGTCACGCGAATCGAAGTCGGCATCCCGAAAGAGGTGAGAGGACGGATCGTCACCCCAAGTTCCATAATCCGGTGGAAAATCCTCGCCGCATCGAATCCGCTATCGAAACAGATGAAGTTCGCCTGTGTATGGTAGTAGGGGAGTCCGAGGCGGTCGAGCTCGGCATACAGGTAGTCGCGGCCCGTGTCATTATTGGAAATCGAAGCCCTTACGAACTCACGATCATCGATGGCCGAGGCCGCCGCCGCCTGCGCGATAAGGCTTACGTTGAAGGGCAGCTTGACCCTTCCCAGATCGCTTATCACCTGTTCACGGCCTATGGCATATCCCACGCGAAGTCCGGCAAGGCCGTATATTTTCGAAAACGTGCGGAGAATCACCAGGTTTTCAAATTCCGCGAGCAGTTCGACGGATCGGGGGAAGTCCCCCGCGGTGACGAACTCCGCGTACGCTTCGTCAATGACCACCAGAACGTGCTCCGGGATCCGTCCGAGAAACTGAGCAAGCTCGTCGTGGCTCACGTAAGTCCCTGTCGGGTTGTTCGGATTACAGACGAAGATCAGATCGGTGCTGTCGTCGACAGCCGCCGCTATTCTCACCAGGTCGAAGCGGCCCTCCGAAGGAGGAACAGTTTTCATGTGGCCGCCAAATAGAAGCGCGGCGAATGCATAGGTTGAAAAGGTTCCCGCCGAAGTGAGCGCTGTAGATCCGTGCTGAAGATAGGTGCCTGCGATCATGGTCATGATCTCGTCGGAGCCATTTCCGATGAGTAGCTGGTTTTCGTTGACCGAGTATTTCTGGGCGAGTTTCTGACGGAGTCGATGCGCGTGCTGGTCCGGATACAGATGCACCGACGCGGCATCGCGCCGAATCGTCGCAATCGCCTCCGGAGAGGGGCCGAACGGGTTTTCGTTTGACGCAAGCTTCACTGCGCCGGGCTTCAGCTCTCCCGGCACGTACGGTTGCATGGAGGCAACCGACGGTCGCACTTTCATTGGGACCTCTTTATGCTTAGAAACAATGTATTCGGTGCCGATCGAGCGGTCAACCCGGCAGAATCGGTGTCTCGTGAAGCTGCGCGCTTCACCTTCCCTTACGGGGACGTTTTGCGGTGCGGTGGGTTCTTCTTCAGGTACTCGTGGTCCTGGGACATGTCGATGATGAGATCCTTAACCGGCGTTTGCAGAGAACGTTCGGTTGTCATGGCGAATATCAGATCCGAAGGCTTGTCGAATAGCGCCTTCACCGCCTTCATTATTCTGGATATTTCTTCATGGGTGAACCCATTCATTATGATGACCCTGTTGTCGAGCTCTTTTGGTCTTTCGGCCATACTCTTCCCCTGGAAACGGCAGTCTGGATTCTACAGTATGGAAAAAATTTGATGCAATCAAGTGTTATGACTATATTATCATTATCCCGGCCAACAGAGGGCACCGTTGTGGGACCCTGCATAACTGCTCGATTCTGAAAGAATATGTTTCGTACACATGTGACCGCCCGGACAGGGCGTACATGGTTTCGGCCGGACTATCGAGGTGAACAATGAACTACGACAAAATGACGATAAAGGCTCAGGAGGCCGTTCAGTCGGCGACCTCCATCGCCAACAGACTTGACCATCAGCTTCTCGAACCAGAGCACCTCCTTCTCGCTCTGCTTCAACAGCAGGACGGGGTAGTGCCGCCGCTCCTCTCCCGCCTGGGTGCGTCGACCGCGGAGTTGTCACTGCAACTGGAAGATCAACTCAAGGCGAAGCCAAAAGTGTACGGCGATAATGCACAGATGCAGCTCGGCCAACAGACCGGTCGTATTCTATCGAAGGCCGAAAAGGAGGCTGCGGACCTCAAAGACGAGTATGTCAGCACTGAACACATTCTCCTGGCAATACTCGCCGAGAAGACCAACGCTTCCGACATTCTCGCTCGCGCGGGGGTTACCCGCAAGGGGATTCTGGAAGCACTGAAGAGCGTCCGTGGAAACCAACGCGTGACCGATCAGAGCCCCGAGAACCGTTATCAGGTGCTGGAGAAGTATTGCAAGGATCTAACCGCGCTTGCGCGGCGAGAAAAGCTCGATCCGGTGATCGGCCGTGACGAGGAGATCCGCCGGGTCATGCAGGTGCTGTCGCGGCGGACAAAGAACAACCCGGTCCTGATCGGTGAGCCGGGGGTCGGGAAGACCGCGATCGCCGAAGGGCTCGCACGGAGAATCGTATCCGGCGACGTCCCGGATTCCCTGAAAGACAAACGGTTGCTCGCGCTCGATCTTGGATCCCTTCTGGCCGGCACGAAATTTCGCGGGGAGTTTGAGGAGCGTCTGAAGGCCGTCATTCACGAAATCGCTCAATCCGAAGGGCAGATCATTCTCTTCATAGACGAGCTGCATACACTTGTTGGCGCCGGGGCCGCCGAAGGTTCCATGGACGCGAGCAATCTCCTGAAGCCGGCACTTGCGAGGGGTGAGCTTCGTGCGATAGGGGCGACCACGCTTGACGAGTACCGCAAACACATCGAGAAGGACGCGGCGCTCGAGCGCCGGTTTCAGCCGGTATTCACCTCCGAACCTTCGGTGGAGGACACCATCGCGATCCTTCGCGGTTTGAAGGAACGTTACGAGGTACATCACGGCGTCCGGATCAAGGACGAGGCCCTTATCGCCGCGGCCACGCTTTCAGACCGCTACATCACCGCGCGATTCCTGCCGGATAAGGCAATCGATCTGGTGGATGAAGCTGCCAGCCGATTGAAGATGGAAATCGAGAGCCAGCCTACCGAGCTTGATCAGCTGCAGCGACGAATTCTGCAGCTCGATATTGAGAAACAGGCGCTCTCAAAAGAGACCGACGCAGCTTCGGCGGAACGACTCGCAAAGCTCGAAAAGGAGTTGGCGGAGCTCAAAGGCAAGCGGGACTCGATGCAGCTGCAGTGGCAGAACGAAAAGTCGGTAATCGAGGAGATCCGTTCCCTGAAGCAGAAGATAGAAGAGCTTACGGCCGAAGAGTTGCGCTATGAGCGTGACGGGAACCTGGCAAAGGCCGCGGAGATAAAGCACGGCGCTTTGCCGCAGACAAAGAGCCTGCTCGAGCAGAAGACAACGTCGGTCGAGGAATTCGAAGGACGCACACGGCTCCTGCGCGAAGAGGTCTCCGAGGAAGACATTGCGCGCGTGGTCTCCGTGTGGACGGGTATTCCGGTGAGTAAAATGATGGCCTCCGAAATGCAGAAACTGCTGCAACTCGAATCCATCCTTTCCCGGCGCGTAGTTGGCCAGGAACGGGCAATCATCGCGGTTGCCGACGCAATCCGACGCAACAAAAGCGGTATCGGCGACGTGAATCGACCGCTCGGCACATTCATGTTTATCGGCCCGACCGGCGTGGGTAAGACCGAGCTCGCAAAAACGCTCGCCGATTTTCTCTTCAGCGACGAGAAAGCGCTGACTCGCATCGATATGAGCGAGTACATGGAGAAGTTCTCCGTATCGCGCCTCATAGGCGCTCCGCCCGGATATGTCGGTTACGACCAGGGCGGGCAACTCACAGAGGCGGTGCGGCGGCGTCCCTACTCGGTGGTCCTTTTCGACGAAATCGAGAAGGCACATCCGGATGTGTTCAACATCCTTCTCCAGCTCCTGGACGAGGGACGGCTGACCGACAGTCAGGGGCGGTTAGTCGATTTCCGAAATGTGATCGTTATCATGACGAGTAACATCGGAAGCGACCTCATTTTGAAGGCCGAGAATATCGAAACAATCAAGCCGGAGCTCGATCTTCTGCTCAAGGCAACATTCAAACCGGAGTTCCTGAACCGGCTCGATGAGATCATCACCTTCCACCGGCTCGGAAAGGATCAGATCCTCAAGATCGTCGATATCGAACTCGGCCGGGTGGCAAAGCGGCTGGCCGAACGGAAAATTTCCCTGGCCGTTCACCCGGACGCCAAGGCGAAGCTTGCGGAAATCGGTTTTGATCCGGCTTTCGGTGCGCGACCTCTGAAACGGACCATCCAGAACCTGATCCAGAATCCGCTTGCAAGGAAACTTCTCGCCGGAGAGGTCAAGGACGGCCAGACGGTGACAATCACCGTAGGAAAAGACGGTTTTGTTTTTTCGGCCGAAGTCCGACCGCCAAAAAGCGCCACAACGGCGACGTCGCGTTGA
>DATKUF010000292.1:0-10316 GCA_035530755.1 Spirochaetia bacterium
GCGTTATTCCTTCGATTAGTTCGTCGGCCCGGTGAGTGACCAGAACCAGGTGCACGCCCGAGTGCATGAGCAGCCGGAAATGGCCGGCGAGAGCGGCCCGGGAGGATTCGTCGAGTCCGTCGAAGGGTTCGTCCAGTAACAGCAGGGTCGGCGACCCGGCGAGAGCCTGCAGCACGAGGGCCTTTCGCATCTCGCCGGCCGAAAGATGGCGGAACGGACGGTCTATGAGCGCAGTAAAATCGAAATAGCGTATTGCCTCCCGCAGCATCGCCGGATAACCGGCCTCCGGGGCATCGCCGATAAGATGCCTGGTAGTAAGCTGATTGTCAAAACTTCCGGAGAAACCACGGGCGAGATCCATCTCGGTTTCGCTTGAGTAGAGCGCCTGCTGTCGTTCGAACGAAACGAGGGCGATTCTGTTGCCCTCGCCGATTCGTACGTAGCCTGAGGCACTGGGAAGGTCTCCGGCTATGGTTCTGGCAAGCGTGGATTTTCCGCTGCCGTTCGGTCCGAGCACAGCCCACTGCTCACCGGGCCTGATGGTCCAGTTCGTACCGGGCATGAGCTTTCGTTCTCGAACGCGCAGCGTGACGTTATTCAGGGAAACGACGAATTCTGCCTCGCTGTTTCCCCGCACGACCTATCGCTTCCAGTTCTCGGGGCGCAGCGAGCGGACAGTCTTTCCCGCCTGCCACATTTCGGACCCACCAAGCTGGCGCAGCTCCGCGTCCAGTTTCTCCCGATAGTCGGGCGCACTGTTTACCCGAAGAACGATCTCGGTTTCTTTGCCGGAAACCACAGATTTGTACAGGTCCTGAAATACGGGCAACGTCGCCGCCTTGAAGCGCGGTTTCCAATCCAGCGCGCCGCGTTGAGCCGTTGTGCTGCAGTTAGCGTACATCCAATCCATCCCGTTCTGCCCGACAAGCCGAATCAGGCTCTGGGTGAGTTCTTCAACCGTCTCGTTGAACGCTTCACTGGGCGTATGACCGTTTTCGCGGAGAACCTGATATTGAGCTTCCATGATGCCGGCGAGCGCACCCATCAGGACCCCGCGTTCGCCGGTAAGGTCGCTGTGCACTTCATTTGCGAAAGTTGTCGGGAACAGGTAACCCGAACCGATCGCAATGCCGGTTGCAATTGTCCGTTCTTTGGCTCGTCCGGTCGCATCCTGGAATACGGCAAAACTCGAATTAATGCCGCTGCCGTCGAGGAAATTTGCCCGCACACTCGTGCCTGATCCTTTGGGTGCGACCAGTATCACGTCGACGTTGGCAGGTGGTACTACGCCGGTCTGCTCTTTGAAGACAATCGAAAATCCGTGTGAGAAGTACAGAGCATCCCCTTCGTTCAGGCACTTCTGGATCCTGGGCCACATTGCCGTTTGCCCGGCGTCCGATACAAGGTACTGGATGATAGTTCCCCGGCGCGCCGCCTCTTCAACATCAAAAAGCGTTTCACCGGGCACCCAGCCGTCCTTCACAGCCTTTTCCCAGCTCTTGCCGTCTTTTCGCTGGCCGATAATCACGCGAAAACCGTTGTCCCGCATGTTCAGCGCCTGGGCCGGCCCTTGGACACCGTATCCCAGCACGGCTATAGTCTCGTCTTTCAGCACCTCTCGTGCCTTTTCGAGCGGAAACTCTTCCCGGGTCACCACTGTCTCTTCGACCCCGCCAAATTTCATAGTTGCCATTGATAGTCCTCCAGGCGATTCGCCAATTCCTGTGTGCGTACATCATAATAGACACAATTCGCTATTGATTGAAGTGTTATTTTCATCATAACGTGTTGCTGCAAACGCAATACAAGGGAGCGTATTATCGACGATCACTCGCTCAATCTGTTTCTCCACCTGACTACCTCACTCCATTTTGCACGGACAAGCGAAGCGTGCAACATAAGCCCCTCGGCTCTCAGCCGGACGATTCAGCGGATTGAAGAGGAGGTGGGTGTCAGGCTGTTTGTCCGTGACAGACGATCTGTCAGCCTTACGGAGGCCGGTAAGCGACTGCGCGACTATGCCAGGGAATCCCTGGAGCGGTGGACCGAGGTGAAGGAGAAGCTCGTGTCGGAAAGCGACGTGCTCAGAGGAGAAATCATCCTCTACTGTTCGGTAACCGCGGCGCAGACTGTGCTGTCGCCGATTTTCGAAACCTATCGCGAACAACACCCGGCCGTGCACATCCGGCTGGAAACTGGCGATTCGGCATACGCAATCGATCGAATTCTCGACGGCTCCGCGGACCTTGCCGTTGCCGCCCGTCCCGATAATCTGCCTGACCCGGTACTCTTCGAACCGCTTGCAACGACCCCGCTGCTGTTCATCGCACCGCGCATTTCCTGCAGCGTGACCGAGCAGGTGTCGCAGATCCCCATCCGCTGGGACAGCGTGCCGATGATTCTCGCCGACCGCGCGCTTTCGCGCCGTAGAAGCGACGACTGGTTTCGAGAGAAGCGCGTACGCCCGAATGTATACGCCGAGGTCGCAGGTCACGAAGCGATCATTGCGATGGTTCGGCTCGGATGCGGGGTGGGCGTCGTACCGAAGCTTGTCCTCGATCAGAGTCCGCTCCGCGGCGAGGTGAGAGTACTCGACGTTGTGCCGGCGCTCGAGCCCTACCGCGTCGGCGTGTGCGTACATCGCAGACGCCTGGATTCTGCCGTTGTTCGCGCCTTCTGGGAGGTGGCGGCTATCGGACGATCGGAATCCGAACGGTGAAGCGTGCGCCGTTGGACGGGTCGAGAGAAATAGATCCTTTAATCTGTTTTGTCAGAGAAAGCACCAGAATCATTCCCATTGAGGTCATCGCCCGGAAATCCCTGTCGGGTGGAAATCCGACTCCGTCGTCCTGGACGTAGAGCTCCGCGATGTCGGGATCGGCATTTTTCAAACCTACCGTTATGGTCCCGGTGCGACCGTCAGGGAATCCGTGCCTGAGCGCATTGGTTATGAGCTCGTTCGCAATCAGCCCTGCCGGTATGGCAATATCGACGTCGAGGGGAATCGGCTCGAGCTCGAACTGCTTCGCGATGCGCGTTGCGGCATACGAAAGAAAAAGCTCGCCCGCGACCGACATGAGGTACTCGCCGAAGTTGACCCGTGCGAGATTGTCCGAGCGATAGAGTTTTTCGTGCACAAGGGCCATTGCGCGAATCCGATGACGGGATTCGGTGAACACCGGTTTGAATCGTACGTCTTCCACCCTGTCGGCCTGGAGGCTCATGAGACTGGATATCACCTGGAGGTTGTTTTTGACTCGATGATGAACCTCTCTGAGCAGGACATCCTTTTCGAGAAGCGAACTTTTCAGCTGTTCCTCGGCCCGCCTGCGTTCGGTGATTTCCTGTTTGATCTGGACGAAGTGGGAGATCTCCCCGCTGTCGTCACGAACCGGGCTGATGGTCATCTCTTCGATATAGAGGGTTCCGTCCTTCCGTCGGTTGACGATTTCGCCGTGCCAGACTTCACCGCGCTTCATGGATTCGATAATCGCGTTGTAGAACTCTTGCGTGTGCGTTCCGGACCGTATGAGCGTCCGCGGGTCCTTTCCTATCGCCTCGTCCACGCTGTAACCCGTCAGCCTGGCGAAAGCAGGATTCGCCCAGACTATAGTGCCAACCTTGTCGGTGATGATGATCCCGTTGTCGGCGGTGTTCAAAGCGGCGCCCTGTAGTCTGAGCTGCCTCTCCGATTCCTTGCGAGCCGTGATGTCCCGAAACACCACCTGAAATGCCCGTTTGCCGCGGAACGGCACGTTGACTCCTTCGGCCTCGACAACCAGCGCCCGTCCGTCAAGCCGGATTATCGTGCGTTCTCCCAGCGATATCGGTTCCGTGGCCGATTCGAGCTCGCTCTGGCGCTCATCCACATCCTCGAGCGACTCGGCGTGGAGAAAGTCCATTATGGGCTTTCCAAGAACGCGCTCTGCCGATTCGGCCCCGATGAGACCGATCGCCGAAGGATTGAGATAGGCGATACGATCCTCCACCTCCACGACGATTCCGTCGGGTGACATGTCGACCAGTTGGCGGTAGCGCTCCTCACTCTCTCGAAGCTCTTCCTCCACGCGCCGCTTCTCTTCGAGTTCGCGCTCCAGTGCATCGTAGAGTCGCGCCGCGGACAACGCCACTGCCGCCTGATCGGCAACCTCCTGAAACAGGGCAAGATCATCCGGTGTGTAGGTGGGGCGGGCCGCATCGTGACGCCCGATGCCGAGAACTCCTATGCAGCGACCCTCCGACCGCAGAGGTGCAAACATGGCGCCGTATATCGGCAGCCGGGTATAGTATTCGCGGAAACTCTCGTCGACGCCGGCAACGAACCGGGTCATGTCTACCGAAGGCACGAGCAGCGACTGATTGGTGGAAATTACCCGGCCATGTGAACCCTGGTCAAACCGGATCGGGTGCGTCGCGTAGTGAGACCGAAAGAGATCTATAGCCGAAGGATCTTTGTTGAAGACGGCGGCGAGCGTGAGATAGGTCTCGCCGGGCGAATAGAGAAAAATGCTCGCCCCATCGCCAATCAGCTCCACACATCGTCTTACCGAGAGATCGAGCACGCGCTGGGGATCGAGCCGCGCATCGAGAAGCGCAGTAGTCAATTCGGCGATTATCTGCGACCGGACCGCCTCGCGGCGTTCCGCCTCCTCGGAACGTCGGCGCAGCGTGATATCCCGGCAAATGCCTTCGTGAAAACGTATGCCGCCGTCGGGCTCACGTTCGTAGCGTGCGAAATCCTCGACCCAAACCTCACTGCCGTCCCTCTTGCGCAGTCGATATATCTCGGTCGCAGAACCGAACGAGGTATTGCGATCACCGCTTTGCCGTTCCCTATCAGAGAAATACAGCTCCTTCGGAATTTCTACGTTCAATAGCTCACTAACCGAGTACCCAAGCATGGCGGCGAACGCCCGGTTCACCTCGAGAAATCTACCCGAATGAGTACTGCGATAGTATCCGTCGGGCATCGTATCGATGAGTTTCTGGTAGCGAGACGCCTTGTCTTCATGGCCCGTGCGGTCCAACGGACCCTCCCCCGAGTTGGAATTCACCGCTCGGCGCTGAAAGTCCCGAACTCTTTCTCAACAATTCTCGCCTGAGCGCAGACAATAGTCAATAAAAAAATGCGTCGTGAGGAGATTCAGCCCGCGTTGTCGGATCCCGGCGCCGGAAAGCGAGATAGGGCGCGATAATATCGTTCTTCCCCTGAGCGGTCCCGTCGTAAGTAATGGAAACAACCGGTACGCCGGAAATCTGTTCGATCGTTTTCGACATCGCCTCCGTCACAAGTGCCGGGCAGCAGAAGGCCGGACTCGCCTCGACGAAGAGTGAGATGTCCGGATAGCGGCGGAGAAGGTGAAGAATCTTCAACACGTTATCCGCCGATTCACCTTCGTGCTCGAGTCGAAGCCCGAAACGGCGGAGCTCCTCTTCGGGATTGCCATGGTTCGACGAGACGGGCGCGCCAACAATTGGAATGAAGTCCCGGATATAAAGCCGTTCGAGCGATTCAAGGAGAGTCAACAGCACGCGATTTGCGGCCGCCGCAAGAGGCTTGCCGTCGCTCTTCCAACGCTGAAATATCGACGGCGCCACGATTTTCACGTAGTCGACGTAGGATGTGACAATCGCCTCACCGCCTGCATTTTCGATAGCGCGGGGAAGGTCCTGATTGAAGACCAGGTTGTCTCGAACGTAGAGATCGCCGAAGATCGCGACTTGCGGCCGTCGCGCCGAGCGATCGAATCTGACTGAACCGTAGAGTCCGGCCACCTGTTTCGCGGCCGTACTGCGGGTGATTCTGCGTTCCAGGCAGGCGATAAGGATCGAAGAGGCCTCCTGCGTGGCGCGATCAGTTTCGCCGGCGACAAGTTCATAGGGCCGTATGCGCGTCTCCAGATTAGCAAGTATTCCGCCGAACAGAAAGGCGAGATAGATATCGACCGACAGTGTCGGCGCGATATCCTGGAAAGTGATGGCCCCCCTGTGGACGCCGATTTCCGATAGGTCTTCGCCGAAAGACCTTAAGAGAGTCTGCAGAAACTGCGGGTAGAGACAGATGTTGCATGAAATGTCGCTCTGCATCATCCACAAAAGCGTGCGTGCAGGCTCCAGCCCGGCCTTGCGCACATACTCCACCGTCTCCTGTGCGATTACGTGCACCGGAAGGCACTGCCCGCTGTTTCGCGCCATGCTTCTTCCGATGAGTTCGGGAGTCTCGGGCAGAGAGCGCGCGTCGATCCCGTGGCCGCGGATAGCAGCGGCAACCAGCGGACTCGCGTAGGTATTCCACGTGGGAATCAGGAGAGTCTTTCCCGCAAGAGTCGTCGAACGCACCGCACGACGCGAGATTCCGTGAAACGCATTCAGCACCGCACCTTTTACACCGCGATTCGGCGAGTTGGCGGCAGCCGGATCGGGTTGCGGCAACTCGATCGGTTCCCCCCTGACTGCGGTTTTACGTGCGTGATTTTGAAAAGCCGCTACCGCCGCCTCAATTCGGGTTTCGTACCCCACGCTCGAGTCGTGTTCGTCGAGCTGTAGAATCAGGTAGGGTTTTTCCCGCGAGTCCAGAATCTGCTTGAAGTATTCGACCGCGAAAGAGTCGGGCGAGCATTTGAAGGAAGTGACGTAGACCGGATAGACACCCGGGGCATCTGCGCAGTAGCGCGCGGCGTCGAGCGCCTCGCCGGCGTGGTGCCAGGGAAACCAGGATCCGAATGCCGAATCCTCCCCGCCGCCGTCGAGTCGACCGAAAGCAGGGGGTATCATGTCCTGGAAGAACACTCGAACCCCGAGCCCGCCGAAGATCTCCGGAATTCGTTTGTTCATCCCGGATGAGAGAACCGTGTAGGGCCTTCCGATCAGCACCACCGAAACATGACCCGCCTGACGTTCGGCGGTCGACAGTGATCGGTTGCGATACAGAAGGCGAAGCGCAGCGCGCCACTCGCCATGCTCGACGCGCAACGTTTCGAGCGCGGAGAGGATCGTTCTCCTGGAAACTGGCCGTCGTGCAGCTTCCGAGAGGAGCGTCGAAAGCTCCTGGGCGAAACGGGAGGGCGCGTCGCGGCCGGGCACGATCAAGGGCGATATGATCCTGTCGCGGATGTCCGGGGAGCTGGCCGTCAACGCGGCCGCATACTGAGTGTAGTAACAGTAGTTTTTTCCACTCGACGGGCTGCGAAAGGATGCCGGAAGGAAGACCAGATCTGCGCGCTCGAGGAGCCACGCCACTTGTCCGAAGAGATCCCGCATCGGAGCACAGAACTCCGCGGAGGAGATTTCTCTTCCGCGACGAACCGTGTCGGTGGCTCGCTCCCCGGATACGACCGGGAAGCCGAGCTGTTTGAATAGTCGGATCCAGAATGGCGCTTCGGAAAAGAGATGAAGGGACGATGGAACGCCGATGGAAGGAAGCGGGGACCGCTCGACGGGATCCGACCGATCCACCTGTATCTCGCCGGGCGCGACGGAAGTCCCGAGAAGTTTCCTGCGTTCGCGCAGAAGGTCAAATCCGGATAAATTCCGGTCCACGTAGTGATCGGTGTGGTAGTCGCGGCCGCACAGGAATCCAAAGGCAACCTCCTCTCCCGCGACGGTTGCGATCCGGAGCCTGCAGCGGTTGGCGCACAGTTCACACCGTTCACTCCGAACCGGGATTTCCACCCGGTGCACGCCGAGCCCGCGGAAAGCGGTAGCAGACGGCGGGCTTGCCGCAAGGGCAAGCGCCGCCCCGAGAGCGCCTGCCAGGTGACAGAACGGTGACACGGCGATCGGCCTCCCGAGCTTCTGCTCGAATGCGGCCACGAGGGCCCGGTTCCGGCCCGTAGCACCCTGGAAACAAATGTGAGATCCGATTGCAGCACCCGCGGCAACTTTCGAAAGGTAGTTTTCCCTTACCGAATGAAGCGAGGCCGCAAGAAGTTCGGGAATTGTATAGCCCGACTGCAGAAGGTGGTTGAGATCGCGCTCCATGAAAACCGTGCATCGATCGCTCGCGAGCGGCGAGGGAGCCCCGGACGCAAGTTGCTCGTACGCTGCAAGTGGAACCGAAAGACGGGCCGCCTGTTCCTCGATGAAGCTTCCGGTCCCGGCGGCACAAACGGTGTTCATGTGTGAGAAGGTGACTACCCCGTCGCGAATCGTCGTGAACTTTGCGTCCTGTCCACCGATCTCGATGATCGTATCGACCTCCGGATCGAGCTGGCATGCCGCCCGCGCGTGAGCAGTGATTTCATCGATGACGAGGTCTGCGCCGACCACCGAACCGGCGAATCTGCGGCCGGATCCCGTGGTTGCGACTCCGGAGATTTCAGGTTCAACGCAATTCCGGCGTGCGCAATCCTCAATAGCGTCGAACAGACCCTGAACGGCCGCGAGCGGCTGGCCGGCGGTGCGAGTGTAGAATCCCGCAAGAGGCGCCCCGGAACGATCGACAAGAACGGCCTTTGTGCTCGTCGAACCTATGTCGATACCCAGAAAGCCGTTCCACGATGCTCCGTCTGCGAAAACCTCGACCTCGATTGGGTTCGCCGGCCCGAGGCGTGCGGCCGCGTAAAGGTATTGAGCCCTTGGGTGAGTCTGCGCTTCCTCAGAGGCGGATGTTTCGAGCGGTGGATAGTGGTATTGGAGATTCTCCGGAGCTTTCGCGAGCAGCCGGTCGACCGTCCATAGCGCCGGTTGAATTGATTCGTCGGCGGCGGCCATGAGCGCCGCTCCGTACGCCCCGTAGACGTGCGCAAGCTCATCGGGGACCGGGGTCTTCCCGGTGATTGACGCGATATGGCGAAGAACTGCCGGGTTTCGTCCGACTCCGCCGGCGACGACCACCGGCGAGGGGAGATCCGTGGCTGCATCCAGGGCATCCAGCAGATTGCGCGCAAGGCCGAGACAGAGCCCGTCGCAAATCTCGCTGATGCTGTACCCCTCCTGCTGAGCGTGGATGATGTCAGTCTTGGCGAAAACCGAGCAGCGCGAAGCGATCACGGGAATTGTACCGCCGTTGGAGAGGGCAAGGCGGCTCAGCTCTTCGCTGCCGGAAAGGCCGAGGCGGCGAGCCTGCTGGTCGAGAAAACTCCCGGTGCCCGCCGCGCACGATGAGTTGCGCCACATCTTGCGGTACTCGCCGGATTTCGCGAACAGAACACGAGCGAAGCGCTCCCCGCCGACGAGCAGGAAAGATGCAGCTTGCGGATGTCGCCGCTTCGCAGTGTGGATGGAGGCTACCAGGATGTCCACGATCGGGCATCCCTGAACGAACGACGCCGCAGTGGAGGTGGCGGCAACCCGTTCGAAACCCTTCGAACCGATATCCGAGAGTAGCTCGTGAAGCGTCTCCCGAACGCGGCCGTGATGCGTTGCGTAGCGGTAGTCGAGCGGCTCCCCATCCCTGCCAATGCGAACGAGGGACACGGAGACCGAGCCAGCGTCGATGCCAAGCGCGAAACCTTCCATGTGCTGTCCCCTGAAGAGCCCGATTATAGTTCTGAATGGACCGAGTGCCAACCGGATAGACGCCGGACCGTTAGACGTGAAGCGACCGCCTGGGGTTCAGCTCACAAAAGCGTCGCTCTTCACGCCGAAAAACTTGTTTACCACGTACAATGCGATGCCCGTGGCGAACAGGAGCATAGTCGCGAGTGCAGAAGCGGTGCCGAAATAGCCGTCGAGCACGGCAAGATAGATGCGCACTGTCATGGTTGCGGTTGCACCCACGTAGAGCACGATCGACGAGGAGAGCTCATTCACCGCAGTGACCCAGCTCATGACCGCGCCCGACAGAACTCCCGGCCCCATGAGCGGTAGAGTCACCAGCCGGAACGATCGAGCCGGTTTTGCACCGAGGTTCACCGCCGCCTCTTCAATGCTCGGATCGATCTGTTTCAATATTGAAGCACTCGAACGCACCGAATAGGGAAGCCTGCGGATGAAATAGGAGAGGATGATAATCCCGGCCGTCCCGACGAGGTAGAACGGCTTACGGTTGAAGGCAACTACGAACCCAATTCCAAGGACAGTTCCGGGAACGATGTAGGGAATCATGAGAAGCGGATCCAGGAGCTTGCTTGCGAAGTTCGTCCGGCGAGCAAGAACGAATCCCAGAAGCGTTCCCACAACAACTATGGCGATAACGGCAACTACCGAAAACGAAAGCGAATTGAATATCGCTCGTGGGACGTCGTGCAGCACGTGAGCGTAGCTTCCGAGATCAAAACCGGGATGAAACACCGGGCCGCGGGTCTTGCGAAACGATGTGACGACTACCACGGCGAGGGGCAATGAGCTCAATGCTACTATCAGATAGCAAACCG
>DATKUF010000293.1:0-8216 GCA_035530755.1 Spirochaetia bacterium
AAAGCTCATGGAGCAGAACGCTTTCCGCGAGGACCTGTACTATCGGATGAACGTCTTTCCGATCCACATCCCGCCGCTGCGGGAGAGAAAGAGCGACATCCTTCTCCTCGCGGATTTTTTCATCGAGAAGTACTCACAACAGAACCACGTCTCCATTCGCCGCATCTCGACGCCGGCGATCGACTTGCTGGTCAACTACCACTGGCCCGGAAACGTGCGAGAGCTCGAAAACTGCATCGAAAGGGCCGTGCTTCTATCGATGGACGAGGTAATTCACAGTCATCACCTGCCACCGACCCTCCAGAGCGCGGAATCGACCAACACTCGTCTCACGGGCACGCTCTCAGAAGCGCTGGACAACCTCGAACGCGAGCTCATTCTCGACTCCCTCAAATCGACGAAGGGCAACATGGCAAAGGCTGCAAGGCTACTCGGAGTGACCGAGCGAATCATGGGGCTGCGCGTTCACAAACACGGCCTCGATTCCCGTCAATATCGATTCTAAGGGCACCCGACGTTTCCCGGCCTCGATATTCCTCATCGTTACATATGGCAACATTTCGGTATGCATATGCCCAATTGCCTACATTTTTGTACTATCTCTCCACACATGATACGCAATGGTGCATTCTACCGCCCTGAATGACAATTTCGTTAAATTGTTCTGAGGCCGTTATATATCAGGTTGAGGCGGGAAGTCCGCCGGGTTGGCACTCTTCTTGCTTTGGACGAGTGAGATACGAACAAATCTACGGAAGGAGTGTTTGATGAAGAAGCGTCTATCTCTCGCGCTCGTTGTGGTGGGGTTGCTGTTCGGAGGGGGCACCCTGTTCGCGCAGGACGCGGCATCCACGACCGATTCTATCAAGTTGTATAAGCAAGCATTCGACATGATCTGGATGGTCATGGCGGCGGCGCTGGTGTTCTTCATGCAGGCCGGGTTTGCGATGGTCGAAACCGGTCTTACGCGGGCCAAGAATGCCGGCAATATCATCATGAAGAACCTGATGGATTTTGCGGCGGGCTCCATTGTCTATTGGGCGATTGGTTTTGGCATCATGTTCGGCAACGATTCAGGTGGAATAATCGGTGTCAGCCGTTTCTTCCTCGTAGGTGCCGATCCATCTACCTACCGCGACTGGATGTTTCAGGTTGTCTTTGCGGCCACCGCAGCGACAATCGTATCCGGAGCCATGGCAGAACGGACCAAATTCAGCGCTTACCTTGTCTACAGCGTCGTTGTTTCGGCGATCATCTATCCGTTTTTCGGCCATTGGGCGTGGGGCGGCGGATGGCTTGGTCAGCTTGGATTCCACGACTTCGCCGGATCGACCGTGGTCCACTCCGTCGGCGGATGGGCAGCGCTTGCCGGAGCCATGCTCCTTGGCCCACGCAAGGGAAAATACGTCAAGATAAATGGGAAAACCGTAGCAAAGGCGATTCCGGGTCACAATATACCGCTCGCCGCTCTGGGCGTATTCATTCTGTGGTTCGGCTGGTACGGGTTCAACGCCGGAAGCACTCTCTCGGGTACCGACCTGTCGATCGCCCACGTTGCGGCGACAACGACACTTGCTGCCTCTGCGGGAGCGGTGTTCGCAATGTTCACCTCCTGGATCTGGTTCAAAAAGCCTGACCCCAGCATGGCACTGAACGGTGCGCTTGCAGGGCTGGTAGCCATTACCGCACCCTGCGCGGTCTCCGACCCCCTCGGCGCGATCATCATTGGTACAGTCGCGGGAATCCTGGTTGTGCTTTCGGTTGAGTTTATCGACAAGGTTCTTCACATCGACGATCCGGTCGGTGCCGTCTCGGTCCATGCGGTGAACGGTGCCTGGGGAACGCTGGCCGTCGGCCTTTTCGCAAACCCGGCAAACATCGACTCGGTTAAGGGGCTCTTCTACGGCGGCGGCTTTCATCAGCTCGGAATCCAGGCGCTTGGCGTGGTCACGGCGTTTGGCTGGGTCATGGCAACCGGTCTCCTCCTGTTCGTCATCCTCAAGGTGACAATCGGCCTGCGAGTCGGCCCGGTTGAGGAACAGCGCGGTCTGGACGTCGGCGAGCACGGCATGGAGGCATATAGCGGCTTCCAGATCTTCACGACGATGTAGGGAGGAGCAAAGGATGAAACTGATAACTGCGTACATCCAGCCCCACAAGCTCAATGATGTCAAAGAGGAATTGTACAAGGCTGCTGTTTACAAAATGTCGGTAACGAATTCACTCGGTTGCGGGCAGCAGAAAGGTTACACCGAGTCCTACCGCGGCGTGGATATAGAAGTCAATCTTCTCAAGAAAACACGCCTGGAAATCGCGGTAAACGAAGACTTCGTTCAACCCACCATTGATGCGATCATCCGTGGTGCGCGAACCGGTGAGATCGGCGACGGAAAGATATTCGTGACGCCGTTGGAAGAGTGCATACGCATCCGGAGCGGTGAAACCGGGAAGGAGGCAATCGGGTAACACAGAGGGCCGGCAAATCCGGCCATCCGCCAAACCATTGTGGTTTGAATCGGTGGGTCCGATTCTCACCACCTTACTCCTGAACACAGGTAAGAAAGAGGGGCCGTTATACGGCCCCTCGGCTTGTTGCCATGTCTCGGCTTGTTGCCATGTCTCGGCTTTTTTGCCGCCTATGGACTATTGTGGGTACCTCGGGCAAGATGGGTGGGATGAGTTCCGCCGGTTCCCAGGCACAACACGATATGCTGCACGTCGTCAACGCCGTTTTGCGGCTTGCTCCGGAACTTGGCCGGAAAAAGATCGAATCGTTTCTGCTCTCCGCGCCGGCGGGATATCTTCTCGAATTCGAGCCGGAAGAAATCTCATCCCACATTTCCGGGCTTGAGAATCTCACCGAAGCAACACCGTTTCACATTGCGATCACCCCGTTCCCCGATGCGCTGATCGACGTCACGGTGATCGCATACGACTTTCCCGCCGAGTTCGCCGTGCTCACCGGCATTCTCGGTTCCGCCGGTTTTGACATCCTGTCGGGTGCCGCGTTCACTTTCGAGCTTTCTTCGGCTGAGCCCTCGGCCAATCGGCGTGCGGCATCACGCAGATACTTCTCGCCGTTCGGTCCTCGTCCTGAAGCGGTCAAGCCTTCGACCCGAATCGTAGACCGGTTCCGGGGACGGCTGACCGGTTCTGACAACATCGAGCAGTGGGCATCGACTATTCGGCCCAAACTCGGCCGATTTCTCGTGCTGTTGTTTTCAAACACTGATGAGGCGCGAAGTGACGTGAAGCGCCAAATCAATGAAGAAGTGGCCGGATCGCTCCGCAACCTTGACGATCGATTCTCGCGGAAGCTCTACCCGGTTCAGATCGAGGTGGCCACAGACGATCCTTCGGTTACCCAGATGCGCGTAATATCTGAAGACACTCCCTTTTTTTTGTTCGCACTGAGCAATGCCCTTTCAATCCAGGAAATTTCCATTCGACGCGTCCAGATCCGGACAAACGACACGCAGGTGGAAGACGAATTTTATTTTGTCGACAGACAGGGACGGCCGATTCGGGACCAGACCGTCCTGAACAGAGTTAGACTTTCGGTACTGCTCACCAAACAGTTCACCTATTTTCTCAACAGGGCTCCGGATCCCTATCGAGCCCTCTTGCGGTTTGAAAACCTGACCGAAGATGCTTTCCTTGTCTCGAAAGACAACCGAATCGAGGAAATTCTCACCAATCCGCAGCTCTTGCAGGGCCTGGCGCGCCTTCTGGGCGCAAGCGACTTTCTGTGGGAAGATTTTCTGCGGCTCCAGTACGAGTCAATTCTTCCCCTGCTCAACGATACGAACAGGCGAACCACGTTGAGCGTTTCCCGCAAGGATCTTCGGGCGTTGCTCGAAAGCCGTTTCGCAGAGGCGCAGCAGAAAAACAGTTCCCCGCTTTCCATCGAAGATCGGCGCGAAGTCCTCAACGCGTTCAAGGACCGTGAATCCTACCTGGTGGATGTCGACCATATTCTCGATCCGCAGCTCGACTTCTTCTTCCTGAGCCGTCGGCTGACCGCCATCGCCGAGCTCGTTCTGGAAACCTCAGTTTCCCTTACGGCGGAGGAGCTTTTTGCCACTCTCGGGACGCCCCGTACGGTTGCGGGACTTCCCGCCCGGTACGCAATCCTGGGGCTGGGAAAGCTCGGCGGCGCCGCTCTCGGATACGCGTCCGACATCGAGGTGCTCTTCGTATACAGCGACAACGGATACACCGACGGAGAGCAACGGATTACCAATGCGGAATTTTTCGAGCGCCTCTTCCGCGAATCAGTTCAGACAATCGAAACCAAACGCGAGGGCATCTTCCAGGTCGACCTTCGGCTGCGTCCCCACGGCAACGCGGGCCCTGTGGCCTGCAGCCTCGAAAACTTCGTTCGTTACTATTCGCCTGGGGGTGAAGCCCATAGTTACGAGAGGCTTGCCCTTGTTCGTCTCAGGCGCATCGGGGGGGATCCGGAGCTTGGCAGCCAGATCGAGCGCATCCGCGATGAGCTTGTGTATACCGGCCAGAGCATCGACCTCGGACAGATCCGTGAGCTTCGCGCGTTGCAGCTCGCAGAGAAGACCGAAAGTGACCGCCTCAACGCGAAATTCAGCCCCGGTGCGCTTGTGGATCTTGAATACAGCGTTCAAATCCTTCAGGTAATCCACGGCAAGACGAATGCGGCGCTGCGGACTCCACGCATCCACAAGGCTCTGGAGGCGCTCTCAGAAGCAGGTGCAATCCAGGCGGAAGAGGCTTCCCGGATAACCCAGGCATACCGATTCCTCCGCACTCTCATAAACGGGCTTCGAATGCTCCGCGGGAATGCAAAAGATCTCTTTCTTCCTACCGTCGACTCGCCTGAATACACCCACCTCGCGCGGCGGATGAGTTACGAGGGCCGCGAGGATCTGACGCCGGCCGAAGAGCTCCATATCGAATTCGAGACGCGTACCGCTGCAATTCGGGCCTTCGTCGAGACGCACCTCGGCCGCGAAGCCCTTCCTGGGCCTCGTGTCGTCGGGATAGCCGACATGGTGCTTGCGGAATCCCTGAACTCCGACGCGGTAACGGAAGCTCTCACCCGAGCCGGATTCCGGAATGCAACCAGAGGCTATCGAAATCTGCGATCGCTCGCGGACGCCGCATCGAGGCAAAACGCTGGTCAGGAACAGGCACCTACCGCGGTCGAATCGCTGAACAGTCGTGAAAAATTCGCCGGCCTTGCCGTGCTCGCATGGGACATGCTTCTGTCGACGCCGGATCCCGATATGGCTCTGAACAACTGGGACCAGTTTGTGCGCACCGTAGAAGACCCGGGCGAACATTTCGCGAGCCTGCTCTCGCAGCCCAAGCGCCTCGAACTTCTCCTCCAGATATTTGCGGGGAGTCAGTTTCTGGCCGATACACTGATTCTCAATCCGGATTTCTTCACCTGGGTGACGACCCCGCGAATCATCAATTCGCCCCGAACATCAGAGGCATTGGATTCGGACTTGCGTGATCTGCGGATATCCCTGGCGCAGTTGCCCGATTCCCGGGAACAGTGGCTGAGGGCGATTCGGCGATTTCGAAAGCGCGAGATACTGCGAATAGGCACGCGTGATATTTGCCTCGGTGCAGAAATCACAAGCGTCGTGTCGGAGCTGTCTATCCTGGCGGCGGCCATTGTCGGGGCCGACCTCGATTTCATCTGGTCCGTGCAGGATCCGCAACAGCAGCATCGCTATTCGGACTTCTGCGTGCTGGCTTTCGGAAAACTCGGCGGGCGTGAGCTGAACTACTCGTCGGACATCGATCTCCTTGGCGTCTATCGACGCGAGGGCGAGACTGAATCGGAGACCGAAAACGCCCTGTTTTCCCGCGTCATGGAGCAACTGCGCGCCGATCTTTCCGATCACAACGCCGAGGGTTACGCGTATCGCGTGGATTTACGTCTACGCCCCTACGGCGCGTCCGGCCGCCTGGTATATTCGCTGCCTGCCATTGTTCGGTACTACCAGGAGTCGGCTTCCACCTGGGAGTTTCAGGCCCTCCTGAAGCTGACACCACTCGCGGGAGACCAGAGCCTGGGATGGCAATTCCTCGAAATGGTGAAGCCGTTCTTTCTCGCCGCCTGGGATCACGAGCGGATCCTCTCAACAATCAGCAGGATGCGCGGAAGCACGCTGCGGAAGATTTCGGATCGGGAAGCAAGCAGACTCACCGGCTACGACGTAAAATCGGGGCGCGGGGGTATCAGGGATATCGAGTTCACGGTCCAGGGACTGCAGTTGCTTCACAGCCGCACGAATCCGAACGTTCTTACCGCCAGCACGATGACTGGAATCGAGCGACTGAAGTCGCGGAATCTGCTGACAGACGAGCAGGCACGGGTATTGCAGGAAGACTACATCTTCCTCCGACGGGTGGAGCACTTTCTCCAGTTGTACGAAGACCGCCAGGTACACACGCTTCCCACTTCCGATGATGCCCGTCGGGCCCTGGCTCTTCGTTGTTCCGGCGGACCGACTCAACCTGCTTCACGTGACAGCGATGAGATCGTGACGGCGTTTTTCGAGAGACTTGCCCGGACGTTCGATCGGGCACACGAGATGTACGAGTCTATCATTCACTCGCCAGACTGACGGGGTTAGGTCTCCGATCCGTCGGCTCGGTCAAAACGGGCCATTATCTCGGGAAATTCGTAGGAAATCATCCCTCTGTCATCAACTTCCATTTTGACACGCGAGCCGTCGATCATCTGCTGGATCAGTTTCTCCGCGTCATCCACCGGCAACCCGGTCTCGATAACAAGGTCGGACACCGTGACCCTTCCTTTGAGTTTATAGGCGAGCTTGAAGATGGTGGCTTCCGGACTCTGTTCCGGATTTGTTCCGACCCGCGGGTCAAATATGTTCGGTATGTACCGTTGGAGGAACTCTTCGCGCGGTGATAGCTGGCGGTAATCCTGCTTGCCTCCGCTACGCAGAAAGCGCGAAAGCAGTCGAATTCCGAACGCAACGAATATCAATGGGAGAAAGAAAAAGAAGGGAAATCCAGAGAAGAAAATCATACGCTCCTCAACGAATCTGCAATAAACAGTATACTCCCAATCCGACGAAATGGAAAGGCAAGCCTCGCGCGCAGTCCATTTGCCACAATCCCGACCTGCGACGTGGCTGAGGACTCACTCCACGTCGCGCAGCGCCTTGCGCAGGCGGTCGTACACCTCCCGGTAGCGCTGGTAACGCTCGGTGAACCTTGCGTGCTCATCAGGATGCGGGCTGTACTCGGCTTTGAAACGGACGAGGCGTTCGGCTGCGTCCGACAGCGTTTCGAACAGGCCGAGCCCGAAAAAACCCACTGCGGCATTGCCGACAAGCTCGGCGTCTTCGACCTGCGGTACCAGAAGCGGCTTCCCGGTAATATCGGCTTTCATCTGGTTCCACGTATGATTTTTGGCCTGACCTCCACATGCGCGAATCTCGTCAACGGTCAGATCGTTTTCCTCGAGAATTTCGACTGCCTCGCGTACGGAGAAACCGATCGATTCCACGACGGCTCGGCCCATTTCAACCCGGCCGTGCATGGCACCGAGCCCGATGAACATACCCCGACTGAACTCCCACGACGCCCCCTGATGAAGCGAGGGGAAGAACCAGGGTACATCGCGTGCGCGATCGAGGCGTGAAATGTTTCGCAGCATAAGATCGTAGGATTCCTGAGTTTGACCCGAAATATCACGAAACCATTCGAACATTCGCCCGGTCGAGGAGAGAATTCCCGCGTTGTTGTACAGTCCGGGTATCACGTGCGGGAGGCATCGCACGCGCGGATCATCTACAGCGCCCGCAGAGCACGCATTTATCCCTTCCGACGTGCCTGCCCTATCACATGTACGCCCGTCGCGAACCGTCGCCGTGCCGAGCAGACTCATGAGAAAATCCGGCCCACCGACGTAGACCGGAATTCCCGCCGGCAGGCCAAACGTGTTCCGCGATCCTGTGCCGGTTGAACCGACTGTGTCACCCGGCCGGATGAATGGCGGGAAAAGCTCCGCGTCCAGCCGGTAGGCATCGATCGAGTCCGAAGTCCACATGTAGGGCGCGAACTCATCCGATGGAGAAACAGTCGCAGCTTCGCCCGTCAGCACGAAGGCAATGTATTCGGGACAGGATATGAAGGTTCGAACACGCTCAAAATCGGCGGGACGGTGCGCGCGCAGCCATGCCGCCTTCGGAAGG
>DATKUF010000294.1:0-6143 GCA_035530755.1 Spirochaetia bacterium
TATGGATGAAATTGTGTTTTACTTCGTTGCGTTTATTTCCGCATGTGTGGTCTCGCTGCTGCTGATACCGGGTATCCTCGCGCTTGCACACCGGAAAGGCTGGTACGATAAGATCGACGACCGCAAGATACACGTAACCGAGACTCCGAGGCTTGGCGGCGTGGGCATGTTTGCAAGCTTTTTCGTCATCGGCGTAATCGCGATGTTTGTAGCAAACAGCGTCGACACCCTGCAGGACAATCCGCTAACGGTCGGCAGCCTGATTGGATTGGCCGCTGGCGTGATCCTGATCCATGTCGTCGGACTCATTGACGATTTCACGAGTATTCGTGCGCTGATAAAACTTGTCGGGCAGATTCTTGCCGCAACGATAGCGGCGGTTGGTGGCCTCACGATTCACCGCCTCGGCCTCCCCGGAGTACCCGGAGGGATCGAGCTGGGAATCATTGCCTATCCGGTCACGGTGATATGGATCATTGCACTTTCAAATGCAGTAAATCTCGTTGATGGAATCGACGGTTACGCAGGCGGCATCGCGGCAAACGCCGCCCTGATCTATGGCGTCGTTGCGCTCATGACGGGTAACCAGACTCAGGCTGTGCTCTCCTTCATTCTGCTCGGATCCATACTTGGCTTCCTGGCATTCAACTTCCCGCCTGCCCGTATCTTCATGGGAGACTCAGGCAGCCTCTTCCTGGGATTTGTCCTCGCCGTGCTGCCTTTGATTCCCGGCTCGGACGGGATCCGAACAATGCCGTTCATCGTACCGATTTCGCTTCTGCTCATCCCGATTCTCGATACGCTCTATGCGATCATCCGCCGCTATCGCGAAGGCCGTCCATTCTACTCTCCGGACCGGGAACATCTGCATCACAAGCTGCTGGACCTCGGGCTCGCGCCACGGACCATCCTCGCAATCGTCTATTCCTATTGCTTCATCATGGGATTGAGCGCGCTGCTCATTTCAAGTTTCAGATCGCCATGGGCGATTGTGGCGCAGCTTTCTGTCTGGATCGTCGCGACTATCGTGTTCTTTATTCCGGCGTGGTTGTTCAAGAGACGGGCGACAAACCGGACCGAAGCCGAAACGACCTAAGCGGGGGTCGGAACCCGAAGCCGGTAAACGAAGCGACCCTCGAACTTGCCCATCGGTACTATAAGTGGGGTCATTCGTTCGGGCAGGAACGGTATTATCTGGCTGGTGATGGTGAGCGATCCATGGGGGGCGAACTTCTGACCGAGGTGAAAGATGTAGTTCACTGAGTCGGAAATGATAGTGCCCGTCTTTCCGGCCTCACGGTACGTAGTGTTTCCGATATCAAGAGCAACCTGGAACGAGATAGGAACCGAAAGGCCAAGATCCTCGGCGTTCACGAGATTCTGATTCATGATAAACCGATATGCTGCAAGTACCGGCGCCCAGGCGGTTCCATCGAACGGAAACAGCATTAGCCCCGAAAAGTCCTTCCACATCCAGATCTTTCCCCCGGAGGGGCCAAAGTACCGGTCAAGCGCCTCCTGGAAGGCGCCGACGAGGCGAGCCGATTGCCCGGTGCTCTGCTGACCGGCAAGCTCTCGGCTTGCATTCAGGCTCACGAAGGCAAACCAGAACGTGTATTCGGTGTCCGGCTCAATGACCGACCAGTCGCTGCCCGAATACCGGTAGGAGGCCGAATCTGCCGCTGGAACCGAGCGGATGTCGAACATACCCACCGCTTGCGGAAAATCGATACCACCGACACTCTGCTTCGGCGGCTCGCCTGTCTCCGTCTCCGAGAGTTCAGCGTGATTCGCGCCGTTGCCGTTTGAGGAGACCGCCCTCGTCAGCACATTCTGGGCAAAGCCTGCCGCACGGTCCAGCCGCTTGGTATCAAGGCTTGATGCGAACAACTGCTTACCTATGTAGTCGATTGCACCGAAATGAAAGAGTTCTGCGCTGTCTTTGAGCGCTCCTTTCGGATCAAGAATCCCGAACAGGAGATTTCCGTTCGGTTTCCGTGAAATCGGCCCAAGCGATGAAAGGTATCGCATCAGTTTTCCGACTTCTTTCTCGTCCAGCCCAAGAACATCGACATAGATAAGCGCCGAGCCGGCATATTGCCTGGTCCACGCCTTAAGCTCCTCGTAGCCGTGAAGCTCAAGGACGTGCTTTTTGCTGCGCTTGATCGCATCGAACCATTCTGCCGACCGCTTGCTGTTCGAAAAGACGTGAACTTCCATGCCTATCCCTCGAACTTGAGTGAATATCGGTAGAGAGAGTTGCGCGAGTCCGGCTGAAAGTCCGAAAGATACCCGGAAATTGCGGCATCCAGCGTTGAATGTGCGGTTTTCGAAACGGTCACGCTATAGGGATCGGTGAATCGGGATTCGATATCGACAAGTTTCTTGATCACCTCGCTCTTGATGTCTTCGAACGCATCGTGGAACTCGCAGTTTCCGTTGTGAACTGCAATTCGCACGCGCAGCGGTTCACTCAGCTGACAGTGCAATGTGTTGTACAAATAGAGCTCGTGAAGGATCTCCATTGCGCAAAGGGAAGCGGGATTCGATGCCCCGGGTCCGTGGAACGCGCAGACGCCTCCATCGCCCTCCCAGCTCCAAACGCGACCATCGCGCTTCTCGATGATCGACTGGACAATTGAGCGCAGATCGCTGTAGGTCTGCGCGATTGCCTCGGCTGAATAGGATCGGACAAGGGTTGAGTTACCGACGATGTCGAGCCTGAGAAAGGTAAACAGGTACTCCTCCCCTTCATGCAGGAGTCCCCAGTTCTTTGTCCGCTGCTGAACCGAGTCTTCGACAAATCGGCGCTTCTCCGCATCGTACAGGTATCCTTCGTCTACTATTTCCTCGACAATCTTGCGAAGCAGTGCGACCCGGTAGACGCGCCCCATGATCCCATCGCGATCCACATCGATGAGCATAGCAACAAACTCAAGCATGCGCCCGGCGTTGACACAGTCCTCAACGATCTGCGCAGCGGCGTCTTTTCGCGGAATTGGAATACTATCCGGGAAACCGGTGCGTTCATTGAGGTCGTAGTTTGGGAACATGCGCCGAATAAGGTGAGACATGGTGTACACGTCCATCGCCTGAGAAAGCCCCCGGACGCAAAGGTTTTGCAGTCGGTTGCGCACGCGCATTTGTCGTTTTACCCCCAAGCATAGTAACAAATCATTATGGAGATGAAAAGCGACCCACCGCGG
Source organism: Spirochaetia bacterium (assembly GCA_035530755.1). GTDB lineage: Bacteria > Spirochaetota > Spirochaetia > DSM-27196 > DATKUC01 > DATKUC01. The sequence goes on from DATKUF010000294.1 coordinate 3,207, forward strand.
GGCAGCTACTTCGGTGTTACCTGCACATACCGAACCACCGACGTAACCGAGCCGCCGTCTGTGTCGATTACCCGATAGCCCGGCCGGCGATCTGAAATGACAAGTTCCGATGCACTCCGATCGATCTGAAACCAGAGCGCGGGCGTTACATGGACGTTGACCTCCGGCCGGCCGGGAAGCGCTGCAACCGCGTCCGCGTGATAGTGTCCGCAGAAGATTGCCTTGAGTCCTGACAGAGAGGCGAGGAGCGGCACAAGATCATCGCCACGACGGAATGGATAGTGGGTATCCATGAAGAGGCAATTGCAGAGTATGGGTGGATGATGGATGAACACGATGGCTGAACGCGAGCTTCCGTTCAGCTCGGCAACCTCACGCTCGAGCCAGGCGAGCTGAGCATCCGATACCGTCCCACGCGCACTGTCCAGGAACAGGAGTCGCGGAAGCCGAGCGGGCGCGCCGGCCTCCACGACAGGACCGTCCGGTTTGGTCGCATCGATTGCATAGTAGAGCTCCTCGGCGTGGAGATCTGCGCCGAGGCCAAAGGCGGCTGCGAGGTTCCGACTCAGGTCGTGGTTGCCTGCGATCAGGTGATAGGGAACCGCATCCGCCCGTCGGCCCGCAAACGAGTCGAGCTTTCCGCGCACGAAGCGGTAGGCATCCTCATCCCCATCGCGATAGCTCAGATCACCTGAAACGACCAGAAGGTCGGGATTCTCGCCGCGCACCGCCTCGAGGACCGCAACAAGATTGCCTCTGACGTCAACGTCGGCCGGGCACTCGCCCTCCGAGCCGATGTGCAGATCAGTTATCTGAACTATTCGATACATCCCTTCGCTCCCATCGGTGATAGACGCAAATCCAGCTCAATTGTAGGATAGATCCGCTACAGGACATCATCGTAGCCGCACAGACAGAGTGCATCAACAGGAGAAAGCAATGGATAAGGTCCGAATCGGGATTATTGGAGCAGGCTTCATTGGCCGCGTTCATGCCGAATCATTTTCCAAAGTTCAGGACGCGCAGATCGTCGGCATTACCGATGCGTCCCGTCCGCTCGCCGATCGGGCAGCGGTTCAGTTCGGTATTCCACGCGTATTCGACACCGCCGAGCAGATGATCGACGGCGACGAAGTTGACGCAATCATTGTCGGCGTGCCGAACGCGTTTCACCGGCCGCTCGCGGTCCGCGCGCTCAACCACGGTAAGAACGTCCTGCTCGAAAAGCCTATGGCGATAACCGGCGCCGACGCTCGCGCCATCGTTGAAGCCGCAAACGGCAGCAAGAAAACCCTCATGATTGCCCACCAGATGAGGTGGGAACAGCTGAGCATGCAGGCGCACACCATAGCCGCCTCGAAGGAGCTTGGCACAATCTACAACGCAAAGTCGGGCATGATGCGGCGCAAAGGCATTCCCGGCTGGGGTAGCTGGTTTACGCGCAAGAGTGAGTCAGGCGGCGGTCCGCTCATCGACATCGGCGTGCACGTCCTTGACCTGACACTCTGGATCATGGGAAATCCGCGCCCGGTCTCGGTGTTCGGTTCCACCTACGCGCAGTTCGGACCGCAACGCAAGGGTCTGGGCACCTGGGGCACGCCACAATGGGACGGCAGGTTCGACGTCGAAGACCTTGCAACCGCTCTCATCAAGTTCGACAATGGTGCAACACTGCACCTGGAGGTAAGCTGGGCGGTGAACACCGATTCGGATTCCGGCCACTATATCCATATTATGGGGAACGAAGGCGGTGTATCGCTCTACCCGAAGCGGATGGTGCTTACCGGACAGAAGTTTGACCGCGCATTCGATGTGCCAGTTGCGGCGCCGGAAAGCGCGGAGAATCCCCGGGTGCTGCTCTCCCGCCACTTCGCAGAGTGCGTCAAAACCGGCATGAAGCCGATATCCGACGGCGTCTCGGGACTCGTCAACAGCACGATCCTCGACGCGATCTATCAGTCGGCGCAGTCAGGAGACCTCGTAAAGCTCGACTGGAGCTTCCTTGACCGGATCGCCACCTGATTCGTCGCCTGGAAAAGTAACGTTGCTGTTCCACCGACGTCGCGCTATACTATCCGGGTGATGGAAACGCAAACAATCGACCTGCGGCTGCACCGGCAGCCGTTTGTCGCTCCGGTCATTCGGGCGGCATTTCTGGTTACTCTTGCGGCGGCGCTGCTCGCCTCCTGTGCCACACCGCCTGAGCCGTTAAAGTCCGATGCGGTTCACTCAATTACCGCCGCCATAAACGGTGGTGACGCCGCACGGCTTGTCAGCATGTCCGCGAGCTCGTTTGCCTTCGACGGCGAAGTGCTCGACCGCGCCGAGGACATCGCAGCACTGTGGAACGGCCTCGTGAAGGCCGGACTGCATGTCGGTACGGGTGCGATTCCGGACGCTGCGGTTACCGCCGATAGCTACCGGCAGTTTGCGAATGGCGCGATGACGAAGTGGTTCTTCAGCCGACACGTTCCCGCGCGCGCGCGAATCATCACCCTCACGACGAATCTGGGCCGTTTCCTGCTCGTAGCGGGGACCGGGAAGACTCCCGAACCGGTCATCTACGGCATTGCCGGCCCCATCGGCACTGCCGGCGGAAAGGGGTAACGGCATGAAAACGGTGATACGGGCAATTCTGCTCCTTGCGGCACTCACGGCCCCCGCTGCATTGCTTTTCGCGCAATCAACAGAAGTAACCTACTACCAGGGAACCGCAAACCTGAAGGATTCCGGCGGGAACATGACCCCCGTTGATTTCGGCACAGTCGTGAACTATGGCGATACGATAATTACCGGCAGCGACGGCACAGTTCAGCTTGACCAGAACGGCGTCAACCAGATCACGATCCAGCCGAACTCGGTCTTTTCGCTGCAGCAGCGGGTGCAGGACGCAAAACCGCGCACGGTCATGACAACAGTGCTCGGCTCGGTTGCCTA
>DATKUF010000295.1:0-2817 GCA_035530755.1 Spirochaetia bacterium
AGGATGGGAGTATGACGCGGTGAACGAGATTGCAAAACGGCTCAATGCCAGCGTCAAGTGGAACGTAACGTCGTGGGACACTATGATCGCGGCGATCCACGACGGCCAGTTCGATGTCGGAATGGACGGGATCACGATAACGGACGAACGGAAGAAGCAGGTCGATTTTTCCGATGCCTACATGGTTTCCCAGCAGTTCATGCTCGTCCGTAAGAACGAAACCCGCTTCACGACACCGAAACAGTTCGGTGACGATTCAAAGCTTCTCATTGGATCACAGGCGGGAACCACGAACTTCTATGTCGCGGTGAACGACGTGCTCGACGGCAATGAACAGAATCCGCGCATTAAACTTTTTGACACCTTTGGCGCCGCCGTGCAGGCTTTGATCGCGGGGGACGTCGATATGGTACTGATGGATGCCGCCTCCAGCCGCGGATACATCGGGGCGAATCCGGACAAACTGAAGGTAGTTGGAGATCCGCTCGGCACGGAGGATTTCGGTTTCATCTTCACTCCAAAATCCGATCTGGTCGGACCGTTCAATGCAGCGATCGAGTCGATGCGGAAAGACGGCACGCTGGAAAAACTCAACACAAAATGGTTCTTTGAGTACAACGCCGGCAAGTGAGGTCCTGCACTGCAATTCCGTCCTGTATTGCGCATTCGCACAGGACGGTGGATGCAGGGCGCCCGGCCCATCAGAATGAGCAACGCCAACCAACCATCCAGGTCACACCTGGTCCCGCTGGCCGACAGACTATCGAAGATGCCGTACTGGCTTCTCGCAATCGTGCTTCTCGGGGTGCTCGCCCTCTGGCGGATCACGCTCAGTACCGATTACCGTGTGATCTTTCAAGCGGCAAGCCGGGGAATGCTCACCACGGTTTTTGTATCGGTGGTCGCATACTCGTTTGCCCTTTTTTTCGGTCTGCTTCTTGGTCTGATGCGGGCGTCGAAGATTCGCATTCTGCGTGAGATTGCTTCCTTCTATGTGGAAATCGTGCGCGGCCTTCCAATGCTCGTAGTTCTGTACTATATCGCGTTTGTCGGCGCACCCGCGCTGGTCGCCGGAATCAACTGGATCATCGGGCCGCTCGTCCGGGCCGGTCTCATGGGGCCGCTTAGCATCAGACAGATGGATTTTGTCTGGCGTGCCATCCTCGCACTCACGATCGGGTACAGCGCGTTTATCTCCGAAATATTCCGCGCCGGAATAGAGTCGATTCACCGCGGACAGATGGAGGCCGCGCTTTCGCTGGGCATGAGTCGGGCGCAGGCTATGGCGCGCGTGATCCTGCCTCAGGCGATCCGCAACGTGCTGCCGCCTCTGGGAAACGAGTTTGTGGCGATGATCAAAGACTCGGCGCTGGTGTCCGCACTCGGAGTACAGGACATTACTCAGATCGGGAAGGTCTATTCGGCGTCGACGTTCAAATTCTTCGAAACCTACAACGTCGTGGCATTTCTCTATCTTATGATGACGATCACGCTCTCGCTGCTGGTGCGATTGCTCGAGAAGCGGCTATCCCGGCATCGCAGCGGGGACCACAGCTGAGCGGAAGGTTCCGGACCGGTCGCTTTCACTTCAATGCGGCGCCGCCGTCGGTGGATTCCTCAGCGGACTCGAGCTCGAATATCACGTCCATCACCTCCTGCTCCGACTTGGCGTCGAGAATCCGCTCGCGCAGAACCTGATTGAGCGCCAGCCTCGCGATTCCCGCAAGCGTGCGCACGTGTCGCTGGAACGCTCCCTTGGGAATCACAAGGAGCACGATAAGCCGCGCGGGTTTTCCGTCCAGAGATTCGAACGGGATTCCGCGCCGCGAAAGACCAATGGCCGCGAGAATGTCGCTCACGCAGTCCACCGAGCCGTGCGGCACAGCAAGCCCGTGTTCGAGCCCGGTGCTCAGTGACCGCTCCCTGGCAAACAACGAGTCGACCACCTCCTGACGATTCGTCAAACGCAACTCATGTGCGCCGATGAGATGGTCGACCAGCTCTTCTATCGCTTCCCACTTGTCTGCCGCTTCCATGTTCAGTCGTATAAGATCCGGCTGAATCAGTTCTGATAGTAACACCCTCTTATCTCCCTATCGCTTCTGCTTGATTCTCTTGAGCCGGAATATGTCCTCGCGCTCCCGTTGATCGAGAACCGTGCGGATATAGCCCACCTGTTCCTTCAGATCCGGAAGCAGGCGCTGTTCGAGCGCGTTGACCCGCCGGGAGGTCTTGCGGATCTCCTCGGCGAGACGACCGAGTTTGTGGAACTTCGGCGCAACGCGAATGATGCTCTCTACCGTTTTCTCGAATTCGTTCACCGTCTCGTCGATACGCGCGCTGACCGCCGTCAACGCGTATTCTCGTTCATCCGGATCGCGAAGCGTGAAAGGGCTGGTGACTTCTGCGACGCGAGTGCCCCAGATATTCTGTTCTTCAATTTCGATTTCAACCGAGCGCATCGTCGCAAGGCCAACGGACCGAACAGCTTCGGGACTATCTATCGCGATGGAGCGCATGAGGGATTGGGACGCCTGCTTCAGATTCCGCATCATCTGGTCCCGATCCGAACGAAAGGACCTGATCTCCTCGAGAAACTCCCGTACAAGGGCTTCGCGCTTTCCGCGAAGGAGTTTTGCCCCCTGCTCGGCTAGTCGAATCTGGGCGCGCCGTGTAAGAAGTTCGGTTCTGGTGGGGCTGATCTGTTCCATCCCGCAGCTCACCTTTCGAGATAGGGCGACTTGATCCCATCTTCCATGTACTCGCTGAAGTACCGGTTTATGAGATCCTTGTTGAGCCTCCGCAGCTCCGATGCCG
>DATKUF010000296.1:0-3883 GCA_035530755.1 Spirochaetia bacterium
GTCCACGCGGTACCTGCCGCCCACGAGATGATAACGGTGAACGAGAGTGGCGATCACCTGTTTCTCGGCTACCTGATCGACTTCGATGGAATCGTCGTCTACCACTCCGGCGACTGCGTTCCCTTCGACGGCCAGGAGCAGCTTGTTCGTGACCTGGGCGCGCGCGTCCTCCTGCTTCCGGTGAACGGACGCGATGAATACCGGACTTCGCACGGAATCGCCGGCAACTTCACACTCCTCGAATCGGTGCATTTCGCCCAGGCTGTTGACGCGGATTACCTGATCGGACACCACTTCGGGATGTTCGACTTCAACACGATAGACCTGCCATCGGCGCGGGAGGCGATCCATGACGGATTTCCGGCATTCGAAGAACGGTATCTGCTCGCCGCGCCAGGAGTCTCGTACCGCTTTACGCGGAGATCCACGTTATGAAAACGGTTAAAGAAACCACATCGCAGACCTTGACACCTGGTCTCGATTGGACGAAAATGTGCCCATCCGGTCCACCCGGGGGCGCGTCTCATGCAGCGGAGAGTTTCGGTCAGGCAGGCTAACAGGAAACAGGTCCTCGATTTCCTCAGGAAGCAGGGTGATGTTTCGGTCGCCGACATTGCAGACAAGGTTCGGCTCAGCAAACCGACAATCAAAAAAGTCATCGATCTGTATCAATCTCAAGGAATAGTTCTGGAGGTCGGCAAGGGCGAATCCACCGATGAGGGCGGGAAGAGGCCGACGATATTCCGATTCAATCGTGGCCGCGGCTGTGCCCTGGCGGTTCATCTGGGCCCGGACTTCGTCTTCGGGGCCATTACCGATCTTGACGGAACAATTTTGCATTCTCTTTATTACAATTTCAGTTATCGGGATCTTGAACGCGTCGTGGACCGCGTCTGCGGAACAATACGGGAATTGTACGACCGCGTGAGCAGTGGTGCCACAAGGGTGATCGGTATTGAGATCGGTCTGCCGGGGATAGTCGACAGCCGAAACGGGATTTCCATCTTCTCGCCGCACTTTGCCGATTGGGGCACGCAAGTCCCGTTCCGCCGCATGCTCGAGGAACGGCTCGCGCTCGATATTCCCATCTTTCTGGAAAACGTAAACCGGCTCCAGGCATTCGCCGAGCACACGAAGGGGGGCGGGATCGGCGCGCAGAACCTTGTCATCGTTGACGCAATATGTGAAGGGCTTGGAGCGGGCATTCTCGTAGGCGGTGAAATGTACGATGGCGCCGAATCGCTGTCCGGCGAAATCGGACACATGGTACTTCAACCGGACGGAGGTCCGGACTGTATCTGTGGGGGGAAAGGTTGTTTTGAAGCCCTTGTTTCCACCAGACGGATTCGGAGGACTATCGCCGAGTTTCGCGACAGTCGAGGGGACTCAATGGTCTATGACGATTTCTCGCCCGAGGATGGCAATCTCGACAGCCTCTTTCGCGCATATCGCGAGGAGGACCCGCTCGCGGTGGAGATTATCGCGGATGTGGTGAAGTGGTTTGCAATTGGACTGAACAACATAATCATGGTCTACGATCCTGACAAGATCATCCTCCAGGGAATCTATTCCGACGCCGGGCCACGCTTCCTCGAGGAACTGCGTCGAACCATCAACCAGATGTCACTACCCCACATCGATCGCAGCGTGGAGATTGTTTTCTCCTCATTCGGTCCGGAACGCGGAGTCATCGGCGCTGCGAACCACCTTCTCTATCGGTACTTCGAATCCGGCCCGGAAGAATGATCCAGAACCGGGTATGCTGCATCATGGATGCACAAGTGAGTTAGAAAAGTGGATAAAAAAACTGTTGACACGATTTCGTTGCATGCTATCATGAATAGCATACCCGTGAAATTCTGTATTGGAGTGAGGTGTCCCCCATGGACATGAAGCTAGCAGGAAAGGTCGCCGTCATCACCGGCGGTAGTGTTGGGATCGGTCTCGCGGTTGCCGAGGCGCTCGCCCGCGAAGGTGTCAATATCGCGCTTTGCGCCCGCGACAAGGAACGTGTTGAGGCGCAGGCGACACGGATAGCTCGAGAGTTCGGCGTCAAGACTATCGGCTCGGCGGTGGACGTCGCGAAGACGGCCGATATCGCGCGATTCGTGAAAGAGGTTGAATCCTCATTTGGATTTGCCGACATCCTTATCAACAACGCCGGAACCGGAAGCTCGGAAACCATTATGGACGCTGCCGATGAGAAGTGGCAGTACTACTGGGACCTGCACGTCATGGCCGCCGTACGGATGTCGCGCAGCATAGTCCCGTTGATGAAGAAGCGAAACGGCGGTGTCATCCTGAATACCGCTTCAATCTGCGCGAAACAACCACTCGGTTACGAGCCGATCTACAACACCACAAAAGCGGCGCTCCTGATGTTCGGAAAGTGCCTGTCGAACGAGCTGATTCCGCTCAACATCCGCGTCAACACCATCAACCCCGGTTTGATTCTCACGCCCGACTGGAAGAAAACCGCGGGCCTTCTCACCGAAGGTACCGATCAGACGGTCGAGGGGTATCTGGACAACATCGCAAAGGAGAACGCACCTATCGGTCGATTCGGGACTCCGGAGGAGCTTGCCGATTTCTATGTATTTCTCTGTTCTGAACGGGCGAGCTACTGTGTGGGTTCGACATATTATGTGGACGGTGGGTGGCTCAAGACTATCGACTGACCGAAACGGGGGTATCAATGCGATCTGTAGCAGTGGTGAGCCCGGGGAAACTTGAAATTGTCGAAGTTCCTCGTCCGGTGCCCGGTCAGTTCGACGCACTCGTGCGGACCGAATGTTCGTTCATCTGCAACGCAACCGACCGAAAGATTGTCGAAGGGCATTTTCCCGGGATTGACGCCGACAGGTATCCGGTCCTGCTTGGCCACGAGAGTGTCGGGATCGTTGAAGCGATCGGTGAGAAAGTTCGCTCCTTCAAGGTTGGTCATCGGGTAATCGGTGGGCTGAATCTTGAACCGGGGGATTCGAAGTTCGCAAGCGCCTGGGGCGGGAACTCCGAGTATGTGCTGGTACGCGACCACGCGGCGCTTGTGGCCGATGGCAAGGAAGCCGATGATGTCTACCGGATCATGCGAACAGTACCTGACGATATAGAACCGGCCGCGGCAGGTCTTTTGTGCACCTTTCGTGAGGTGTACGCCGGTTTTTCCGACTTCAGACTGTCCGGCAGTGAGCGGATCATAATCTTTGGCGCGGGGCCTGTCGGCCTAAGCTTCGTCAGGTTTGCAAAACTCAAGCGCTTTCCCTTCATCGCAAGCGTTGATCCATTACCCGAAAAGCGCGAGCTTGCGCGTGCGCTTGGCGCGGATGCGGTGTACCGGCCTGATGACGATATTGAAGGCGCATTCACCGCGGCCGCCGGCGGGAAGGCCGACGCGGTAATCGATGCGGTAGGGCATGAATCGATAATCAATCGCGCCCTCGGACTTGTGCGGATGGCAGGCTCGATCTGCGTGTACGGCGTCGTATCGAGTGACACTATCGAGCTCAAAAAAAGCCGGGCGCCATACAACTTCAACCTTTTCGTACACCAGTGGCCAACGCGGGAAGCGGAGGCCGCCGCGCAAGAGCCTCTGTGTGAGTGGCTCCGCACCGGGGAGCTGGATATCCGGCCGTTTGTGACCGGAACCTATCCGCTTGAACGCTTCGCCGAGGCAATGGCCGCGACGACGGGCAGCGGCGCGGTAAAAACAATGATAACCTACAGGTGAAACGGCGATGAGCACACGATATCTTCTGGCACATGACATAGGGACCTCAGGCAACAAGGCCACTCTTTTCACCTCCGAGGGAAAACTCCTCAAGAGCGTAACCTCTGAATACGGAACGCTCTATTTCAACAACAACTGGGCTGAACAGGACCCGGC
>DATKUF010000297.1:0-18711 GCA_035530755.1 Spirochaetia bacterium
TAGGTTTCCTCGGACCAAACGGCGCCGGCAAGACCACCGTGTTCTACATGATCGTTGGCTTCATCCACCCCACCGAGGGGCAAATCCTTCTCGACGGGCGAAATATTACCGAAGAGGCCATGTACCGGCGCGCGCGGTCGGGTATCTCATATCTGCCGCAGGAACCGTCGGTTTTCCGGAAGCTCACCGTAGAGCAGAATATCATGGCTATCCTTGAAACCCGGCCCGATCTGGACCGCGTCTCCCGGCAGGAGCGGCTGGAAGAGCTGCTTGTCGAGCTCGGCATAGCCGAAAACCGCCGCCAGAAGGCCTACACGCTTTCGGGCGGAGAACGGCGGCGTACCGAAATCGCACGAAGTCTGGCAATTCAGCCGAAGTTTCTGCTTCTGGACGAACCTTTCGCCGGTATCGATCCAATCGCTGTGTACGAAATCAAGACTATCGTCCAAAGCCTCGCTGCCCGCGGCATCGGTGTCCTGATCACCGATCACAATGTTCGCGATACGCTGGAGATCACCCACCGTTCCTACATCATTAAGGACGGTGAAATCGTTGTGGCAGGGACCCGTGAAGAGGTCATGGGCAACGCCATCGCCCGCAAGGTCTACCTCGGCGAACGTTTCCAGATGTAGCAATCAAGCCGGGCAGGGCCGTTCACGCACTCCAATTCCACCTGTTTCCGCACTCGACGTTGACAAACATCCCGGGGTGCCTCAATATAAATGTGTGGGAGGAAACCTTGCAGATCCAGAAACCTGTTCTAGTCCAGGAACAGCGACTAAAGATGAACCCACAGCTCTTTCAGAGCATCCAACTCATGGCGCTTCCTCTCCAGGAGCTCAAATTTCGCATCCAGGAGGAACTTGAAGCAAATCCCGCCCTGGAGGTGGTGGAAGACCGGTCGACTGTCTCTATCGAGGCGGAGCCGCCGAAGAAGAACGAACAGAATGAAGAGTACGACTACTTCGAAGATTCGTCCGATCCCGGGTACACTGCGAGCGGATACGACGATGCCGCCGGCGATGCAAAACGCAAGTTTATGGAAGGGGCGCTGTCCCGGCCGGAATCGCTGCGGGAACACCTGATCTGGCAGCTTCGCGTGCAGCCGATCACGGAAGAGGAGTTCACAGTTGGTGAGCTCCTGATCAGAAATCTCGACGACAACGGATTCTTTCACGAATCGCTCGATCTTCTGCTCACAACGGAACAGAAAATCGTTGCCCAGCGGATTATCCCTGTCATCCAGACCTTTGAGCCGGTGGGCACCTGTGTCTCGGACTACCGCGAATCTCTTATTGTTCAGGCAAATCTCAACCCACTCACGCCGGCCGGAACGGTGACCATTCTGACCCAATACCTGGACCTTCTCGAGCGAAGCAAGTACGCGGAAATTGCGCGGAAAATGAAGTCCGACGAAGAGAGCGTACAGAAGTGTCTCGAGTTCATAAAAAACCTCGAGCCCTTTCCCGGCCGCGAGTTCTCGGCCGAGAAGCCCACCTATGTGATACCGGACCTCATGGTCAAGATGAAAGAGGGTCAGTTCGTCATCATCATGAACGACGAAGAGATCCCGGTTCTCGGCATCAACACTTTTTTTAGAGACATGCAGGGCGATCCGGTGAAACGGCAGAAAGAGGTCCGCCAGTTCGTGAGCGCCAGCGTGAAAAATGCACGATGGTTCATTCACAGCATCCATCAGAGGAACCAGACGCTGTTGAAGACCGCTCGGGCTATCGTCGAGTTCCAGCGTGAGTTCTTCATTCGCGGCCCAAAGTACCTCAAACCACTGACACTGAAAGATATCGCCGGCGAAGTAGGTGTTCACGAGGCCACCGTTTCGCGCATCACGACCGGAAAATACGTCCAGACCGAATGGGGCATCTTCGAGCTGAAGTACTTTTTCTCCAACTCCATCTCCGGTTCGGGTTCGACCGGTTCCCGCTTTTCGAAAGAGGGAGTCAAACAGACCATCAAGGAGATCCTGGAGGCAGAGAAGCAGGAGAAGCATCTTTCGGATCAGCGCATAACGGAGCTACTCGCAAAAAGGGGCATCAACATTGCGCGCCGAACAGTTGCCAAATACCGAAAGGAGCTCGACATATCCTCGTCTTACGATCGATAGTCCGCACATTTTCTTCTCGGAGGATCGATTCCGTCGGAATTCTGTTCCCTCGAGCTTCTCTCAATCCCGTCACGGAGGTACCATATGAACCTCGAGCTGAAAGGCGTTCATTTCGAAGTCAAAGATGAGACGAAAGAGTTCATCGACAAAAAGATCGAACGCATCGAATACGCCCATGACATGATCGTGGATCTACTGTTGACGATGACCAAGGAAAGACGAGACTTTGTCTGCGAAGTGAACATCAACTTTCGCTGGGGCGTCTCGAGTCATATCAAGGTTCGCAGTTTCGAGCTGCATGAAGGTATTGACAAGCTATTCGATAAGATTGATTTGAAGGTCAAAAAGGAAAAAAGCAAGGTTCAGGAGCACAAAGGCGCTCCTGCCGAAACCGAGTAGAGGAATAACGTGCGCGGCCGGAAGAAGACAGTATGAAGAAGTTTACTGTTCTGGATCTGCTTGATCTCGATCTCAAGGAGCACAATGCGCTGAATCTCAGGTGCATAGGCGGAAGGTCCGGGCTTGCGCGGGAGATTACTGTTTCCGATCTGAATCGCCCCGGACTGGCCCTCGCCGGTTTTTTTGAGAATTTCGGCCCGAACCGCATTCAGCTGTTCGGCCGGGGCGAACACGCCTACCTGCTGAAGCTGGAACGAGAAGGCGCCACCGCGAATCTCGAGGAGCTGTTCCGGCGTGAAATCTCCTGCTGCGTCTTCACGCATATGTTGACCCCGCCGGATGCCTACATCGCTATCTCGGAACAGGCGCAGGTTGCCACGCTCCAGACAGATCTGGGCACCAGTGGATTCGCCGAGCGCGTTATTCGAGCGCTCAGCAACGTCTTTGCTCCGCAAGAGGTGACGCACGGCGTGCTCGTCGAAGTCTTCGGGATCGGCGTTCTGATAGTCGGGGACAGTGGTGTCGGAAAAAGCGAGGCGGCTCTGGAGCTCATAGAGCGTGGCCACCGACTCGTGGCCGACGACGCGGTAGAGATCCGTTGCGTTTCAGGTAATATCCTCGTGGGCGCCGGCGCGCACAAGACCCTTGGCCATCACATGGAGATCCGCGGTCTGGGTATCATCAACATCACGCACATTTTTGGCGTCGGGGCCATTCGCGACAACAAGCAGGTCCAGTTGGTGGTTGAACTCGAGCTGTGGGATCAGAACAAGGTGTACGACCGGATTGGGGCCGAAGATCGGACCAGGGAGATTCTGGGCGTTCACGTGCCCTATCTCCAGATTCCGGTCAAACCGGGCAGGAACGTACCGATCATCATCGAGACGGCGGCGATGAACGAGCGCCTGAAGAAGATGGGTTACTATTCGGCGCGGGAGTTCAACCAGAGTGTTCTCAAGTGGCTTGAAAGCGAGAACGCGCGTAACCTATACTTCGAAAAGCGGAGGGAACTGCTGGAGCGGGAGCAGCAGAACGGGGGACCCGCGGACGGCCCCGGGGCCTCAACAGTCGAGATCGACTAGCCCGAATATCCCATACACTAATGATCGGGGTTCACGATGCTGGAAAAGGAATTGACGATCAAGAATCGGGCCGGAATTCATGCGCGCCCGGCCGCCTTGATTGTGCAGACGGCGACGAAGTTCGCCTGCAAGATCAGCTTTCACAAAGAGAACGAGACCGTCAATGCCAAGTCCATCATGGGAATCATTACGCTCGGTGCCGGACATAATACGAAGCTGACCGTCCAGGCCGATGGGGAGGACGAACAGGCGGCCGTGGAGGCATTGACCCGGCTATTCGAAAACCGGTTTGAGGAAGAGTGAAGCGGAGCTCCTCGAAAGACGTTGGAACCGCGATCCGGGCGCTGCTTGTTTGCGCAGGCCTGCTGTTTTTTGCGTCCGCCCCAGGTGCCTTTGCGCTGAGTATTGCCGCGCACCTCGAGGCGCAGTCGCAAGGGGTATTCCTCGACATTCGCGCTGACGATCCGCCCATCGATGACGTGCTGCGCACGGTCCAGACCGGCATGCGGGCCGAGGTCGTCTTTACCATACAGATATACCGGCATCCGGGCGGAATCATTCGTCTGCTCGGCGATCGTCTGGTCCAGGAGATTCGCATCACCCGTGAGGGACGCTGGGATGCGTACGGCGGGCAGTACGTGGTATCAAGCTCGGTCGGACCTGAAATTCGAACGCGAAACGTCGATGATTTTACCAGCGATTTTTTCCACCTCACCAATTTTCTCCTGCCCTGGTCGTTTCTGCGAAGCGGCCAGACCGATTCCGAATCGCCTGCCTACATGATGATGCGCCTGCAGGTGCGTCCGATGAAGCTGGTGTCTGCGCTGGCAATTCTTTCCTTTCTGCGGCTCGAAAAGGAGATCTCATCGACCTGGGTGAGAATACCGATTCCCGAAGGTGACCCGAAAGCGGCGAAACCTGGTGCGGGACGCTGAAATGAGGATGCGGCGCGGCGCGAGTACATCTTTGACCAGCCTTATCAGCCTGGTCCTCCTCTACGTCCTGCTCATCGGGCTGGTGTTGGTGTTTTCGAATCAGATCCTGATGGATCTGACCTTCTCACACTCCTTTTCGAGCGTACTTGTCATATTCGTGGGCGTGCTCTTTCCGCTTGCTCTGACGGTCATCATCATTCTCAACATCGCCCGGCTGATCCGGGAAAAAACCACAGGGCGGCCGGGCGTGCGTTTCAAGCTTCGACTGCTGCTTTTCTTCTTCTTCATCGTGCTGCTCTCATCGGTTCCGCAGGGTATCCTTTCGATAAACTTCATAGGCAGCGCAACTAATCACTGGTTCAGCGGACAGACCGGTGCCGCCCTGCGCAGCGCCCAGAGCATCGCCCTGCAGTACTACCACGAGAAGACGACGAATCTGCAGGAGTTTGCCGGCAGCGCGCTCCTGCGTACGCTCTTTCAGGACGTTGCGCGAAACCCGCGCCGCGTGTGGGAGGGAATCCGCACTATTCATCCCTCGATCGATTCCATGCAGGTCTTCGACCCCGCCGGCGACGACCTCTATTTTGTCGGGCAACCGGCGACCCGGCTTACCTACAGCCAGATTCAGGGTAACCGGCCCGGTGAGGTCGTGAAAGATTCCACGGGTGCGCTCAGCTTTGTGCGAATCATAGTAGCGCAGCCTCCGGCCGGGACCAGTCGGTATCTGGTGGTTCTCAGCGAGGTGCTGCCTCCGGGATTTGACCGCGGCGCTTCGGAGATCACGAAATCCCTGGAGACATTCCGACAACTCGATCAGCTTCAGTCGATATTTCTGGTGGGTGTCATTCTGTTTTACGGCTTCTTCTCGCTTCCATTGCTACTTCTTTCGATTCTGGTCAGTTTCTTTCTCAGCGACGAGATCATTCGCCCGATCGTGCAGCTCGAAGAGGCCACCCGGCGCGTGGCCGACGGGGACTTCTCTTATCGCATACTCAGCAGACGCGGCGATGATCTGAGTCTGCTGGTGAGATCGTTCAACCAGATGGTCTCGGAGCTGGAACGTTCGCGCCATAAACTGCTCCAGACCGAGAAGGTAGCGGCATGGCAGGAGATCGCTCAACAGCTGGCTCATGAGATCAAGAATCCGCTCACCCCGATCAAACTTTCCGCCGAGCGTATTCTCCGCAAATATCAGCAACTCGATCTCCAGGGACAGGAGGAGTTCGGGCGAATTCTTGAATCATCCATCCGTTCCATAGTGACTGAAGTGGACGGACTGAGCAGCATGCTGGGTGAGTTCCGGGATTTTTCCCGGATGCCCGAACCGCAACCTGAGCCGGTCAACGTTGCAACGATCGTCCAGGAGGCGGTTGCCACGTACGGGGCGGCATCCAGCACAACTTTTCACTACGAACATCTGGACGCGCAGATAACCGTCGTTGCCGACCCGGCGCAGTTGCGACAGGTGCTCGGCAATCTGTTCAAGAACGCGGTCGACGCGATGGACGGAAACGGTGATGTGTTTGTACGGGCGGATCTTGTCAAGAAGGGGAATAGTCTCTACTGTAGAATTCAAGTGCAGGACACCGGTCCCGGGATTGATCCAGAGTTCCACGACAAGGTTTTCAATCCCTACTTTACCACGAAGAAGCACGGTACCGGGCTTGGACTTGCGATAGTCGAACGCATCGTGTTTGACCATCGCGGACAGATCTGGTTCGAAACCGAGCAGGGGCTCGGAACGACATTCTTCATCGATCTTCCGGCAGGATAGGCCATGAGCGATTCAGCGAAGGGTAAGCGCGCGCACAGCATCCTCATTGTCGACGACGAATCGGGAATTCGCGACGTGATGTCCGCAATTCTCGAGGACGAAGGCTACGAAGTATACACTGCCGAAGACGGAATAGTCGGCCTCTCGCTTCTGAAGACCGAGGTTATCGACCTTGTGCTGCTCGATGTCTGGCTGCCCAATATGGGGGGGATCGACGTGCTCAAGGCGATCAAAAAGGACTGGCCGGACATGGCCGTAGTAATCATCTCCGGTCACGGAAACGTCGATCTCGCGGTGAAGGCGGTCAAGCTTGGTGCCTTTGATTTCCTGGAAAAACCGCTGAGCCTCGAGCGCGTGGTGACGATTGCGAGAAATGCCCTCGAGCTCGAGACTCTCCGCCGTGAGAACCTGCAGCTCAAGAGCGTCATGACTTTTCAGGATGAAATCACGGGACGAAGCGCTGCGATCATGCGTATTCGCGAGCTCATTCAGCAGAGTGCCGCTTCCGATACGCGGGTGCTCATAACCGGTGAAAACGGAACGGGCAAGGAGCTCGTTGCCCGGGAGATCCACAGACGCAGCGTGCGAAACCGCGGCCCGTTCATCGAACTCAACTGTGCCGCAATACCTGACACGCTCATTGAGAGCGAGCTCTTCGGCCACGAAAAGGGAGCGTTTACCAGCGCCGTCGGGCGCCGGAAAGGCAAGTTTGAACTAGCCCACCGCGGCACGCTCTTTCTCGACGAGATCGCCGATATGTCCCTGAACGCGCAAGCCAAGGTGCTGCGGGCGATCCAGGAGATGCGGTTCGAAAGAGTCGGCGGGGAGGAGTCGGTATCGGTCGACCTGCGTCTCATCGCCGCAACCAACAAGGATATCGCCGCTGAGATCAAAAAGGGACGTTTCCGAGAAGATCTCTTTTTTCGGCTCAACGTGATTCCAATACATGTCCCCGCCCTTCGCGAACGGACGGAGGACATTCCGCTCCTGGTGGACTACTTCATGAAGAAGTACGCCGGCGCTCCCGGCACACCGGAACGGAAGATATCTCCGGACGGCATGGTTGTTCTTCGCAAATATGCATGGCCCGGCAATGTCCGGGAATTGAAAAACTTCGTTGAACGGATTAACATTATGAGTGACGAGCAGGAAATATCCGGCGAGACAGTCACCCATTACGTCGGTGAGAAGAAGAACGACGGTGAGCCAGAGGGTCTTCTGGCAGAGTTCCAGGAGATGGGGTTGAACGAAGCTCGAGACTCGTTTGAGAAACAGTACATTGCGCACAAACTGAAGGTCAACGGTTACAACGTAACCAAGACCGCCCAGGCACTGGGGATCTACCCGAGTAACCTTCACGGTAAAATCCGGAAGTACGGGATTCAGATAGAAAAATGAAAGAGATCACTGCCAGACAGCGGGAAGTCCTTCAGTACATCAAGACTTTCATCGCTACACACAAATTTCCCCCGACCATACGCGAGGTTTCCGAGCGATTCACCATTTCGGTGAAGGGCGCGTACGATCACGTCAAGGCGCTCGAAAAGAAGAACTTCATCAGGTGCAACAACAATCGGTCGAGGTCGATCGAGGTGCTGGAGAAAAGCGGCGAGGATAACGAGCTTGTTGTTCGCGTACCGATCATCGGCAACGTCGCAGCAGGAAAGCCGCTGTTCGCGGAGGAGAACTTCGACGGTGTCGTTCCCATCCCGTTTGAGTTTGTACGGAAAGGCAAGCACTTCGCAGTCTACGTGAAAGGCGACAGCATGACGGGCGCCGGAATCATGGACGGGGACATTGCGGTAATCCGGCAGCAGAGTACCGCGGACAACGGCGATATTGTAATCGCCATGGTGGAAGATGCGGTGACTCTGAAACGGTTCTACCGTGAAAAGAATCGTGTGCGGCTCAAAGCGGAGAATCCTGCGTTTCCACCGATCTACACGCGCAATGTCCGCATTCTGGGCCGGCTCGCACATCTTGTCCGCAACTATGAGTAAGTTGCCCTCGGTCTACCTGCTTCTCGGTCCGGAGCAGGGCGAGAAGACGGAGTTCATCCAATCCATTCGTGCTGCGATAGAAAAGCGCACCGGCGAAAAACCGGAAGAATCGAAATTCTATCCCTTCGAAACCGGCATGTCCGAGCTCGTTGCGATGTTGCGTAACGGGTCGTTATTCTCCGCTCACCGGCTTATTGTGCTCGACAGCGCCGATCAGGTAACGACAAAGAGCGAAATCGAAGCTCTGGCTGCCTACTGCCAGCATCCGGTAGAGGGAGCAACGCTGCTCCTGCAGAGCGAACAGACTGCCGTGGACAAGCGGATAATGAGCGTTGTCCCGTCCGACTTCTGCAGGATCTTCTGGGAAATGTTCGACAACCAGAAGCTCGGATGGGTGACCGCCTACCTGCGCAAGCAGGGGTGTTCGATTTCCACCGATGCGGCAAGTCTGCTCCTGGAAATGGTCGAAAACAACACGCAGGAGCTGCGGCGGGAGTGTGACGGGCTTGCCCTCTACTTCGGTCGCGATCACGAGATTAACCTCGAGGATGTGGAAACCTTCATCTACCACAGCAAAGAGGAGAATGTTTTCACACTGTTTCAGGAGATGGTCGCCGGTAACTTCGACTCATCGCTTGAAATTCTGCAAAAGATGATGCTGGGTAGCGAAGGAAATGCGGTAGCGGTGATCGCGGGACTCACATGGCAGTTCCGGCGTCTGCTCGGACTGCGCATTCTGCTTGACGAACGGCACAGTGCCCGGGATGCATACGCAAAACTGAATATCCGCAGTAAACGCACCCAGAAGAATTATGAAATCGGGGAAAAGAACTTCAACCGGGAGAGTCTTGAACGAATTCTCACGCTGGCCGGGCGTTACGACGCGAGTTTCCGGCGGGTTGGGGCGGCAGTGCATCCTCTGTTGCTGCAGCTTTTCGTTTACGCGGTGGTAATTCGTAAGGGACGGGAGCCGGAGTCAGGCAGCTATGAGCGCGGGGAATACGAACTGTAGAACAGTGATACAATGGTCTCCATTCCGGAAGACAGGGGGGAACGTATGAGCACCAAAGAATCCGTCCGGGTTCTGATTGCAGACAAACTCTCACAGACGGCGGTTACCGCACTCGAAAAGCTTGGTGCCCAGGTAGAGATGCACGCCGATCTATCGGCCGACGATCTGCCGAATAAAGTGGGTGGGGCGGAGATTCTGATCGTCAGGTCCACCAAGGTCACTGCAAAAACGATCGACGCTGCAAGCTCACTGTCACTCATCATTCGCGCCGGAGCGGGGGTGAACACAATCGACGTAGCCGCGGCGACGCGTCGCGGCATCCACGTAAGCAACTGCCCGGGAAAAAACTCGGACGCCGTTGCCGAGCTTGCCCTGGGGTTGTTGCTCGCGGCGGATCGGCGTCTGATCGACGCCTCTGTGGACATGCGGGCCGGACGGTGGCGGAAAAAAGAATACGGGAATGCGGCCGGCCTGCGCGGACGCACGCTGGGGATCGTCGGCCTTGGGGCAATCGGGCGCGCGGTGGCCGCGGGCGCCCACGGCCTTGGGATGAAGGTGATGGCCTGGTCGAGAAGTCTCACACCGGAGCAGGCCGAGGCGCTTGGGATCAAGTTCGCGGCCGATCCTCTGGAGGTCGCCGCGAAATCAGATGCCGTCACTGTGCATCTCGCAGCCGCGCCGGAAACCGCGCAACTAATCTCGAGCAAGTTCTTCGATGCGATGAAACCTGGTGCAATATTCATCAACACTTCGCGCGGTGAGATCGTCGACATGGCGGCGCTTTCCAAAGCCATTGCAGACAAGAAGATCCGGGCGGCGCTGGATGTATTTGCTGACGAGCCCGCGGGAGGTGATGCCGCCTTTCCGCACACCGAGCTTGCGGCGATGCTTGCAGCGGCCACACCACACGTGGGTGCCTCGACCGAGCAGGCCGCCGAAGCCATCGCATCCGAGGTGGTTCGGATCGTGCGAGTCTATCTGGAAACCGGCAAACCCCCACAGAGCGTCAACGTGCGCGAAAAATCTGCCGCTCAGACGAGCCTCGTGATACGACATTTCAACCGCGTGGGAGTTCTGGCTTCGGTGCTCGATGAGCTGAAGAACGCCGGCATAAATATCGAGGAAATGCAGAACACGATCTTCGGCGGGGAAGGCATAGCAAAGGATTCCGACGGTGTCGCGGCTTCCTGCACGCTGCGACTCGATGAACGGCCCTCCGGGGAAGTAGTAGAAAAGTTACGATCGCTCGAAAACGTGATCCAGGTCAGTCTGAAGTAGCTTGCGAATCGGCCGGCGGCGATTCTGCCGCTTCGAGGCCGGAAGCACCGGGTGCCATCCTGTTTCGCAGAGTTTCCTGCAGTTCCCCGGCGCGTTCTTTCCCAATCCCGGCCACCGCAGCAAGTTTTTCCGGGGAAGCTTCGATCATCGAAGTGATCGTTTCGAATTCCTCGAGCAGTTTTCTGCTGCGTTTTGGACCGATCCCCGGAACCCGTTCGAGGAGTCCCAGCGTTATATCCTTCTTTCGCAGCCCCTGATTGAAGCCGGTCGCGAACCGGTGCGCTTCATCCCGGACACTCTGAATCACGCGCAACGGCGCTGAACCAAATGGCAGAAGGATGGGTTCAGATTTTCCCGGCAGAAATATCTCCTCGTTCTTCTTCGCGAGCCCAATGACGGGAATGCTCAAACCGAGAGCCTCGAGAACGCCTGTTGCCGCGCCGATCTGCCCCTTTCCCCCGTCGATCAGAATGAGATCCGGCTCCGGCAATTTTTCGTTCACCACCCGCGTGTAGCGGCGAGCGACGACTTCGCGCATCGACGCGAAGTCGTCGATGGCGCCTTCGAGTGTCTTTATATGAAATCTGCGATATTTCCCCTTGTCCGGAACCCCCTCCAGGAATGAAACCATTGACGCGACCGTGTGCTTGCCCGAGAGCTGCGCAATGTCGAACCCCTCGATCCGCATCGGGAGTCGAGGCAACTTCAGTATGGTCTGAAGTTCTTCGAGAGCCGGACGGTTCCCGCGCTCCCGAATCCGCTTTTCGAGATCCTGCCGCGCGTTCTCCACGGCCATCCGCATGATTGACGAATCCCGTCCCTCCGCGGGGGTCGCGATGAGAACCTCCTCATTGTGCTGCGAAAGGAAATAGGCTGAGACGGCCGACGTATCCATCGAAATGGGAACGAATAGCTTTGCCGGGGGCTTGCGTCGCGCGTCGTAATACAAGGTGAAAAACTGCTGCAGGTCTTCTTCCTCGGTCGCGTAACTCTGTGTCCGATAGATGTCACTTCCAAGCAGTTTGCCGTTTCGCATCTGAAACACGACAAAAGTGGCAAGTTCTTCCTTCGCCGCGAATGCCGCATAGTCGCGCGAGTCCAGATCGGTATCGACCACCTGCTGTTTCGCCGCAAGTGTTCTGATTGCCTCGATGCTGTCACGAAGTTCTGCGGCCTTCTCATACCGGAGGGCCTCCGCCGATTCGCGCATGCGTCGTTCCAGGTCGGCAATGAGCGTCTCAGTTCGCCCGGAAAGAAGTTCGCGGATCTGATCAACGTGGGCGAGATACCCCTCCCTGTCGATTCGATCCGCGCACGGGGCGGCGCAGCGGCCGATGTGAAAGTAGAGACAGGGGTGGTCCCGGTGCTTGAGAGGACCGCGGCACTTGCGCAGCGGGAACAGACGTTCGATGAGTTCCAGATAGGTGTCGATGCTCTGAACATCCGGATAGGGTCCGAAGTACTCCGAACCGTCCTGGACGATCCGACGGGTACGGAAGACGCGCGGGTATTCATCGGCGGTGATTCGAATCACCGGATAGGTCTTTCCGTCCTTGAGATTGATGTTATACCGAGGTTTCCATCGCTTTATCAGATTGTTCTCGAGAATCAGCGCCTCGTACTGATTCTGCGTGATGATATAGTCGATCTGCGCGACCTTCTTCATGAGAAGCGATGTTTTTATGTCTTTTCCGCCGGAGAAATAGGAGCGAACCCGGTTGATGAGTACTTTCGCCTTACCGACGTAGATGATTTTGCCGGTCGAGTCCTTCATGAGGTAAACTCCCGGCTCATGCGGGAATTGAGAAATGCTCTTCCGACTGACTCCCTGTTTGTCCATATTCACCTGGAATAACGTGCGGCCAACCGTTTCAGTCGGTCATGGGCGGGACATCGATCCATCGTCGCTGCTTCCAGCTCGCAAGGCCCAACTCTGCAAGCTGTACGCCCTTGGCACCCTCGAGCAGGCTCCAGGGGAACGGGGCATCTTCTGCGACGTGTTTCAGAAAGAGCTCCCACTGGACCTTGAATGCGTTGTCGTAGGAATTCCGGGTCGGCATCGCGGCCCAGTTCTCGAAGAAATCGATGGGCTGTTCGATGTCCGGGTTCCAGATCGGTTTGGGTGTCTCCGGGTCGGACTGAACCCGGCATTCCCGGAGTCCCGCGACTGCGGACCCGGCGGTCCCGTCCACTTGAAGCGTGAGAAGATCGTCTCGTCTCACCCGCACCGCCCATGAGCTGTTGAACTGACAGATGACTCCGCTCTCCAGCTCGAAGGTGCCGTAGGCTGCATCGTCGGCGGTGCAGGCGTACTCCGACCCCCGTTCGTCGATACGTTTTGGAATGTGGGTGGCACCGGTCGCGCAGAGCGCCTTGATCGGACCAAACAGATTGTCGATCACGTACCGCCAGTGACAGAACATGTCGATCATTATGCCGCCGCCGCGTTCCTTCCGGTAGTTCCACGAGGGCCGCTGGGTCGGTTCCTGGAATCCGTCGAAGACCCAATAACCGAACTCCCCGCGTACCGACAGGATTCTCCCGAAAAAGCCGCCGTCAATGAGGTAGCGCAGCTTCAGCAGTCCGGGCAGCCATAGCTTGTCCTGGACAACGCCGTTCTTCACGCCGGCCGCTTTCGCCTTCCGGTAGAGACCAAGCGCCGCTTCAGTGCTCGTTGCGGTGGGTTTCTCGCAGTAGATGGCTTTCCCCGCCGAAATCGCGCGCTCTACCGAGTCCACGCGTGCCTCGGTCACCTGTGAGTCAAAATAGATCCTGTTATCCGGGTCGCCGAGTGCAGCGTCCAGATCGGTCGTGAACCGGGGGACGTCGTGCACGTGTGCGAGTCGGGCAAGCTTCTGCTCGTCTCTGCCGATCAGCACCGGCTCGGGAACGAGAAAAGTTCCATCTGACAGCGGTACACCCCCCTGATTTCTCAGGGCCAATATCGAACGCACCAGGTGCTGGTTGGTGCCCATCCGACCCGTAACGCCGTTCATGATTACACCGATCTTCCGTTCCACAGATGCCTCTCCTCCCGTCTGGCGACCGAAGTCTCAAACGTGTGCTTTGTAAGCTTCGATAATCTTACGAAGATATTGCGACTGGTCCTGGGACCAGTACTCGGTCGAAAATACTTCGACCTCGTTGAAGCCCGTGAACGACGCCTTTTCCACCCATCCGCGTATTTCGCGGATGGGAATGCAACCGTCGCCCATGAGGCCGCGGTCGTTGAGCAGGTCCCGTGTCGGCGTGCGCCAGTCACAGACATGAAATGCAAAGAGCCTTCCCGATGCGCCGCAACGCGCTATCTCCTGTTCCAGGTGGGGGTCCCAGAACAGATGGTAGACGTCGACGGCAATTCCGACGCTGGGACTGTCGATGAGATCGCACATCTGGTTTGCCTGCTCGAGCGTGTTGACTGCCGATCGTGAGTCGGCATACATCGGGTGCAGGGGTTCGATGGCAAGTCGCACACCGGCTTCACGTGCGGCCGCAGCTACTGCGGCGATTCCATCGACAATCTGCTCCCGCGAGTCCGCGAGAGGCTGGGCCGGATCCGCTCCACACACGAGTACGATGTGGGGTGCACCAAGCGCGGACGCCTCCCGCACCGCCTGCAGGTTGTCGGCAACGCGTCGCCGTCGTTCCTCGATATCTGCAGCCGCGAAGAAGCCGCCGCGGCACAGACTCACCACCTCCATTCCCGCGTCCCGGACCTTGCGCCCGACCACTCCTGCATCTTTTCCGGCGATCGCGTCTCGCCAGACAGTGATTCCGGCCACGCCGCTGCGCGCATACTCTTCGACCG
This sequence comes from Spirochaetia bacterium, assembly GCA_035530755.1. Taxonomy (GTDB): domain Bacteria; phylum Spirochaetota; class Spirochaetia; order DSM-27196; family DATKUC01; genus DATKUC01. The sequence continues at coordinate 14,411 of DATKUF010000297.1, forward strand.
CAATTTCAATCGACCACGGCCGCGTAGTGGCGGTGTGAATACACATGCGGGAAAGGTCTTCGATTGCTTTCGTCATACGTCGTCCTTTTGTGGTGAGCGCCGCCAAAGCGCTCCTAATACTCCGATTTCCCGATCCCGCCGAAGAACGTCAGATAGGGACCGTTGCCTGCCAGACGCTGCAGGTAAACGCCAAGCTCGAGCGCATGATAGTCGCCCCACATGCAGGACTCGCCGGCTGCGACATGTCTCCCCTCGGGGATATGATCCCAGCCGTTCGGGCGATGATAGACCGAATGCAGCAGGATCCCCTGATGCCTTTCTTCCCGCGAGAGATAGGGGTCGGAAAAGATCGACTTCGCGACCGTGAGTCCGGCGGAGAGGTACCTTGCTGCAGCGCGGTCTGCCTGCCCGGTCCGCGAACCCATGTAGGCGCCGAGTCGCAATAGTCCCTGAGCCGCGATAGCGGCCGCGGAGCTGTCGACAGGCTCATACTGGTTGAATGGGTCCGACGGACGATCGAGGTAGTCTCCCATGTGGATCAGACCCGGCGCTCCAGTGTCCCAGTAGGGCACACCGTCAGCCGGCGTATTCTCGATATAGAAGTCCGCGACGGCGCACGCCGTTTCGAGAAAACGTCTTTCAATTTCGGCAAGGGATGGGAAATAGGGCAACTCGAGCTCACGGACCTCCCGGTCCCCAACCTTCCGCAGATACTCGAGCTCCTCGGCGTACCCGCAAAGGATCCACGCGAGGCCGCGGGTCCAGGTGGAATAGGGCGAGTATCCCTGCTGGGTCGACGGACATCGATAGGCGCCGTTGGTAATGTTGAATATCGATTCGTGGGCAACGCGGCCGCGGATGTCGTAGATGTCCCGTCCGGTTCCAAAGTAAACGTTGTAGCGCGCGGTGGTCTCCGCATGCTGGAGAAGTCGTCGGAGAAGCGAGATCTTCCGGTCCTGTTCCCCCATGAGCGTGTGACCGAGCGCGTGAGAAAGGGCAAGCACTCTCATGGAGCGGATCGTGTCCGAAAAGAGGGAGTGAGGGCCATTGAATGAATAGACGTAGCCCAGATCATCCCGCAGCTCCGTCCACCGCGTCGCCTGCACGGCACCGGAAACCCGGAGTGCGAGTCTGAGGAACCGGTCTTCCCACTCATTTTCGGGAAGTCGGCCCTCCTCCATCAGGCGAAGCAGATTGCCGTAGGTGCTCGCGTTGTTGAATCCGTGGTCATGCACACCAGTGTGCGTAATATGGGTCGCCATTGTTTGCAGCGTGCCGGTGCGCGCGTAGTTGAGCATCTGGGTGTCGCCCGTGGCGTCGAAAAGATATATGGCATTGCCAAATACAAAACCCTGAGTCCACTCAGTCCATCCTCGCGAAGTGTACAGACCATCGACCGTAAATACCGGCGTGCCTCGCGAAGGGTCCCAGTTGCTGCGCAGGGAAGTTGTCGCCCTGGTGCCGCAGGAGAAGAGATCGCCGAGCTCCTTTTGCAGACTGTCCATGCGAAGTGTGCTGTCAATATGTATCATGGGTGACCTGCTCCTATAGCCGCGCGATATGCAAACCGCCGTCGGAATAGACGACGCTTCCGGTCGAGAACGGAAAGTCGTTGGAAAGAAGGGCCCGAACCGCTTTCCCTACATCCTCCGGTGTTCCCCACCTTTTTTGGGGAACGAGCCCTTCGGAAATGAGTTTGTCATACCGGTCATGGACCGCGTTCGTCATGTCGGTTCTCACGATGCCCGGCCGCACCTCGAAGACAGGGATGCCGTGTTCTGCCAGGCGCAGGGCGAAGAGCTGAACCGCCATTGCAAGCCCGGCTTTGGAGACGCAGTAGTCCCCACGATTCAACGAAGCGGCCATCGCTGAAATCGAGGTCACAAAGACGATCTTCCGGCGGTCGGCGCCCGGCTGCTCTGCGTTCCCGGCGACCCATCGACGTGCGATCTTCTGCGTGAGGAAGTAGGGGCCCTGAAGATTGGTATGGATGAGTTCTTCGAAGGACGCTTCACTCGCCTCGAGAACGTCGGCGCGCACGCGGGGGGCGATCCCCGCGTTGTTTACGAGCGCATCGATCTCACCGAGTTCCGCATATATTCGATCCAACATCGCATCCCGTTCGGCCGCGGCGGAAATATCTGCCTGCATTCCGACGAATTTCGCGCCGGAATCCGGGGCCGCGGCGATGCACGCTCGCCGCGTCTCTTCGGCGGCCTCCCTGTTGCCGCGGTAGTTTATCACAACCGAGAAGCCGGCCCGGGCAAGCTCTACTGCGATGCCGCGGCCTATTCCTCTGCTTGCTCCGGTTACCAGCGCGACCGGGGATCGTTCAATCTTCATTTTTTTTCGCCTCGAGATGAATGGTTTCTCCGGGAACATACTCTCCATCGACCAGCAGGTGAATCGGGTCCTGTTTTCTTTCGATTACGCATGCGCGGAGCCAGCATCCGGCCTCTTTGCCCAGGCGGTGAACCGACAGTGAAACGGTGTCGAGCGGTGGGATCAGCAGATCACGAACCGGCGAGTGATCGAAACCGGAAAGGCTGATGTCATCGGGAATCTTGAATCCGGCTCGGACCGCAACCTGGTAGAAGTAGACGGCGACCACGTCATTGAAACAGAAGACGGCATTCACCCCACGGTCCACCAGCGTGCGGACGGATGCCACGGTAAGATCCTGAATTGCATCGATATCCCAGTGTGTTGCGACGCTGCGCTCCAGACCGTACTGCCGAAGACCCGCATCAAAACCCTGCTCGCGTTGCCGCGACACCGACTCGATCGGACGAAAGCCGATATAGCACGGTTTCAGCTGCTGTCCCCAGCGGGAGACCGCCTGCTCCACCAGCCGCATCATCCCGCCGGCATTGTTGGTGGCGACGAAATTGAACTCCGTAGATACCCGGTTCAATGCTACCCAGGGAACATTCCATCGACGCAGCTCTGCGCGCAACTTCAGGTCGGGAAGGGAGAAAGCGAATACGCATCCGTCCAGGTCACCGAGCTTCTTATGGTCGAAAAGTCCTGCGCTCGAGTCGGAGAGTGTCACCCCGATCTTCGAGCGCACCTCCCCGAGCCCTGTCTCCAGGCCGTCGACGAGCTCGGCCGGATCATAGAACAGATGTACGGAACTACGATCGTAGTGCGGAATCACCAGCGCGACGTTCAGAATTGTCCGGGACTGCTGGCGGCGAATCTTCCGCTTCCGATACCCCATCTGTTCGGCGGCCTCGAGCGTGCGCTCCCGCGTTTCGCTGCTTACCAGAATTGAGTCATTGAAAACCCGCGATACCGTGCTCGGGGAAATACCCAGACGATCCGCAATGTCGTATACCGTGACCTGTTTTCTCATCAAGTAGAGTCCTGGCGGCCGGAGTCGGAGCGCGTCAGAAGGTCGCGTGACGGTCCGGCACTACGAAATTCGTTTGTTGCATGCAACAAGTTCTGCAATTCATAGACTAATCGACTCCCGCGCCGGTGTCAACCGGAATCTTCGCGTCGGGCTGTCTGTTTGTCGGTTTTTGCCGATAATAGTGTATTAGAGTCATGGGCAGAAGAGACATCGCAATATCCCTCATGCTTCTCACCGCCTGTGTGCGGCTTGTGCACGCGCAGCAGGAAACCATCTCCCTCGGGAAAGATGCCGGGTGGCGAGACTTCGAACAGACTCAGTCGCTCGTGGAAAAGCCCGGTCGTCAGGGATATCCTGACCTGACCCTGGGATCGAGCGAGTATCGACCCGATTCGGATACCGATGTTCTTCTTCACTTCAATTCCGATCCGGTGCGTGATGCGGCCGGACGCTGGACTGTGGTAAGCAGCGACGTTTCAACTCGAACGAACGTTCCGCGGCTCGGCGCGGGGGCGGGAGTTTTCATGCCCGGCGGCGCAGGCGCCGAGTTTTCGGTTCCTCCAGACAGTCTGTTCGGACGCGGCGTCGCAGGTGGAGATTTTTCCATCGAGTTCTGGCTCTATGCGGTTGGCGGGCAGGAGAACAGCACGCTCCTTTTCTGGAAGGGAGCCCGGTGGGCCCCGTCGCGTGGCAGCGGGGGCGCATCGAGCGGGCAATCGGCCCAGCCGCTGCCGCAGGAAGTTCGCATCGAGGTGAACGATCGGCGTCTCCAGTATGTTTTCGATAACTTATTCTTTTCACCCGACAATCATCCCTACTCGGTAACAATCCGTGGCGTTCAGGGTGTCATTCCCCGAACGTGGCACCACCACCTGCTGCGATTCGACCGTACCTCGGGCCTGATGGAGTATCTGGTGGACGGTGTGCCCCAGGCGGTGACCTACGT
>DATKUF010000298.1:0-24468 GCA_035530755.1 Spirochaetia bacterium
GCTTGAAGGTTCTCAGCGAGATCCGAGGTGGAATTATGCAGCTTTATGCAGGCGAGCAGCCACTTTTCCGGATCAGCGACGGCGGCACTTGTGTCGGCGGCAAGGACGAGAAATCTGCCTGTTTCCCGCGAGAGTTTTTTAAAATCCGCCGCGTACTCCGCGCTGTCGAAGGCGGGATATATCGATGTCAGATCCCATCGTGGCGCGCCTTTGGTCTTCGATTGCGCCTTAGTAGCTCCAACGGGCATTCGGTTCCTCGTACGAGATGATTTCGGAGTCGGAAAAGAACAGACCGATTTCGCGCTTTGCGCTTTCCGGTGAATCCGAAGCGTGAATGATGTTCATTCCGGTTACCAGCGCGTAGTCTCCGCGAATCGTCCCCGGCAACGCCTGCTCCGCCCTGGTTGCGCCGCACAAAGCCCGGATCATTGAAATTGCGCTTTCACCGGCGATCACCATGGCGACTACGGGACCGGAGGTGATGAAGTCTGTCAATTCGCCGAAGAAAGGTTTCTCGCGGTGCTCCGCGTAGTGCGTTTCGGCAAGTTTCCTGTCGATCTGCATCAGTTTCAGGCCCGCGATCTGCAGGCCCTTCTTTTCGATTCGGGCAATGATTTCTCCCGCGAGCTTGCGCTGGAGCACGCCGGGTTTCAGCATTGCGAAAGTTTTCTCGTAAGCCATTGTTTGCTCCTCTTGATAGTTAGTCGCGATTCTCTCCGATTTCCCCTGCTCTGGCAAGCGTATTTTACGACAGGCGCGCGCAGATCTTTTCCATCATCCGATCATTGTCCGAGATGATGTCCATCGCGGCCGCGGTAAGCCGTTCGATGTTTGCGGCCGCCGCGTTGTCCATAGATTCACTCGCGTCGCCCGACAGCGGTCCGTCGAGCCGGTAGAACTCGACATCCGGGATCCGCGAGAGTTGGTGAACCACCGCGACGCTCTGGCCTTCGCTGGAGAGACTGAAAAGCGGAACTCCATTTCTTGGTGATACCCATTCGAGATACCCCCAATCCTTGATCTGTTCATAGGTAAATCTTCGTTCAGCCTGCCCGGTTCCAAGTGAAATGATCACGTATTTTCGCGCATGAGGAAAGATCTTCCGCGCTTCGATGTAGGCCGCGAGAGCGGGATTGTTCGCGAACACCGCGCCGTCGACCAGGCAGTACCGCTCTCCGTCCGGCGGACGTGGTTCGACATACGCCGGAGCAAAGTAGGTCGGAGCGGCGGAAGTCGCGCGTGCGGCATCACGCATGTAGAAGTTCACGTCATGCTTCCCGTGCCTCACCGGGCGTTTCTTGAACATGTGCGGCTCACGGCGTTCGACGTCGTAACTGGTAATGATGAGGTTGGTGAGCGCATCATTCATGGTCGCGTCGCCGAACAATCTTTCGAGCAGCGATTCGAGTGAGTCGGCACTGTATTTCTCGCCGAAGGCATGGAGGATGGACTTGAACTTCGCGAATCCGGGGCGGGGGAAAATTTCGAGTCCGCGGACGGAAAACAGCGCCGTGATCTTGCTGACGTCCAGGGCGGCCTTGTTCCGGGAAAACCCGCTTCCGTCCGGACTCAGCGCGGGGAGCGCGAGTCCGAGGACTATAATGCCGCCGGCCGAAGTCCCGGCCATAAGATCGAAGATCCGGTGGAATGGCCGCATCTCTCCCCGGATTCTCAGTCGACGTTGAAGCTCTTCGAGCACGAGGGAGGGAATGATGCCTCGGACGCCGCCACCGTCGATAGAGAGCACGCGCACGGTCGGACCGAAAAGAGATGACATCGACTATCTACTCTTTCACTGAAGCTTTGAGGTTGAGAAGAGCCTCGTTCGTTTCCCGGAAACGCCGCACTACGATCGGCAGGATCTGAAGGGCAACTTCGGGATGCGACTCCATGAACGATCGAAATGCCCAGGAGGCGAGCACGAGGCAGGTGGTGTCTTCCTCGGCGACCACACTTGCCGTTCTCGGAGCGCCGTCGAGAACCGCCATCTCCCCCACGACCTCGCCGGGGCCGTGCGTTGCCAGCTCGATCTGGTTTCCGGAATCCAGACGCTTCACGATTTTCACTTTGCCGCGCGTGATGATGAAGAGTCCGACGCCGGGATTGCCCTGGCGGACGATCTCTTCTCCTTTGGCGAAATTACGTTCGGTGCACGATTTGGCCAGCGCCTGAACGTGATGCGCGCTCAGGTCGGCAAACAAAGGGACGGACTGTAGAATGGTATGGTGTTCCATGTAAGAAACGCTCCGCATTACGCTCGAAATAGGCGGTTACGTTCCAGATGTACCACAGTACCGGCTCTGCTGTCAACGCGCGGCCTATCTTGCGGTACGCAGGCGTTCTGTTTCGCCCTCTATTTCGCCGTAGCAGCGAAGTGCGAGAAAATTCCTGATGAGCTGCGGCGTTTCAAGTTCAGCCTTCTCGTGTTCGAGAAAGCCGTAGGCTGCCTCGAGATAGTCGACTCTCAGTTCGTCCTCTCCCAGCCGGCTCTTGAGGTAGTAGTAGAGCATGAGGTCCCGGTTGTGCAACAACGGGTTCAGTTCGACAGCGAAAGCGCCCTCGCCGAGAAAAAAACGCGCGTTGTCGAACTCGCCGCGGGAGTAGTGAATTTCCGCAAGCGCCATAAGCAGCGAAAATGTCGGGTAGTACGCGGAATGGCGCAGCCCGATGGTGATCCCCTGCTGAGCGATTCTCGACGCCTTGTCCACGTCGCCGAGGATCAGAAGCGCAATTGCGAGCGACCGAAGGGCGTCGATCAGATCAAAATCGTTGTGTATCTGATATGCGTAGAACTCGGCCTGTTGAATGTTGGCAGCGACCTCAGTTTCCTCCTCGGTGTACCTGCAGGATACCGCCAGCTGTGCATGAAACTGCGAGATGTTCGAATAGTGCTGGCTGCGGGCTGATAGAAGCGAGCGAATAGCGGCCTTGGTTCGCTTGAAGTCGCACAGGTGCCAGTTGGCGAGCACTGCGAGCGCGTGTACGGAGAGCCAGTGATCATCGACTGCATCGCCGAGTTTTTGAATTGCAAACTCAAGTATGTCGGCCGCACGTCGGTATTCGCCTGTCAGAAGAAATCGTTCGGCGCGCGCCTCGATAGTGTTCATATATTGAGCATTCTTCTCCTCCGAAAGCAACTCGATAAGGCGAGACGATTCGTCGAGATTGTTGCGCAGGATTTCGGTGAGACTCATGATTTTTATCACATTTGCCTGCGATGCAAGTCGAAAGGCCGACGCCTCCTGGCGGTCGTAGTAGGAAAGCGCCTTCTTGCCGCAGAAGAAGGCCTTCTGAAAAGAGTACGATTTCATATTGTACGCGGTGAGTAGATGGTAGGCGCTCGCCATATAGGCCACGTTCTTCTTTTCAACGGCAATGCGGAGAATCTCCTTGAGTATCTGATCAGCGTCCTCGGTGTTGCCATTGTTGAAAAGGATTGCAGACTTACTGAATAGATACTGAATTCGCGTATCATAATCATCTTCGCCGCATTTTCCGAGCAGAATATCGATATATCGCAGATAGTCCATGTTGACCGAACGGTCGTGTGCATTTATCAGTACGCTCTTGGCCTCCTCGTATTCCTCGGCGCGAGTGAGGTGATAGATGAGGCGCACGGTGTGCGGGTTTCCGCCTTCGCGCATCCTGTTCGCGACCAATCGATGCAGAATCCGCTTGTTGAAGTTGAGCAACGAGTTGTAGAGGGCCTTTTTGAACAGATCATGTTTGAATGCGTATTCGCCTCGGCTCTGCAGAACGCGCCCCTCCTGCATGATAATGCCTTCTCCGACGAGGAAGGGGATCGCCTTGTCTACAATTTCCGGATCCCCGTCGGTGTTCCGTTGTATGTAGATCGCATCCTCGCGCGTGAAGGACTGCACGAAGACGGACAGCTTTTTCAGGATGTCCCGAACTCCCGGTTCGTAGCTGTCTATCGAAGCGAGAAATATCGTTTGTATTGTCGCAGGCAACGACGAGACGTCCCGCTTTTCCCGCGCGTAGCGAACGTACTCCCGGATGAAAAGAGGATTGCCGCCGGCGTTTGCAAGTATCGTCTGGAGCGTGGCGTCATCATGGGTTCCCGGCCAGAGTGCACCGACGAACTCGGCTGCCTGCTCCCGTGAGAGCGGCGGCACCTGCAGCGACACAAGACCCCTGAACAGTCCGGCCATTGTCGGGAGCACTGTGCGATCAGCGAGTATGAAGAAAGGGCGTCGGCGGGCGTTCTTGAGAAAGTATTGAAAGAAGTCCCGACTCTGGCCGTCTACATGGCCTGCGTTGTCGATGAACAGCAGCGAAGGGTAGGGACTCGAATCGTGACGATTCAGAATGCTCTCCGCAATTCCGTACAGGTGAACAAAGATCGGAACCTCGGCGGATTCGGATCGGTTACCGGTGAGCAACGCCGCAAACTCCTCTGCGCTTGACGGCGGCACGTCGAGTTTCGCGGCAATTCTAGCCACAATGTGCTGCTCTTCGTCGGAGGCGTTGAGTCCGAGGTAATTCGCAATGAGATCGGTTATCGCCGCAAAAGGAAGGTTCCGATATCGCTGCGCGCGGGCGAACAGAATGGCCGAATCAAATTGCGGAAGTCTCTGCGCGCGATCTATGAACCTCGTCACCAGCGCGGTTTTGCCCATTCCCGCCTCGCCGGTTATGAAAAATCCCCCAACGTCCGCCGGATCATGACGCAGATAGGCTCGCATGAGTTCGGACAGACGCTCTTCACGTCCGACGTAGACCGAGGAGTCTGTAAGAGGGCGGGTGTTGCGTCCCGTCACGGAATAGGCGATCACCTGTTCCTCGCTTCCGCGAATTTCGACTTTGGTCGCGTCAACGAACAGGAAATCGTCGGCACATTTGTCTCTCGTCGCCGAGGAGACGTAGATCGAATCGGGCGCGGCGGCCTCCTCGAGCCTCGAAGCTACGTTCATCGCGTACCCGGTTACGACGTCAAACCGACCCCTTTTGCCTGTCGCAATGAGCCCGGTGTGGATTCCCATGCGAAAACTCAATCGCATGTTCCGCGATTTGAACCTGCGATTCAGGTGGCGAATCTCATCGAGAAAATCGAGGGCTCCATTGACTGCTCTGGCAGGATCGTCTTCGTGAATTGTGGCAGCGCCGAATACCGCGACGAGCGCGTCGCCGATGTACTTCTCAACGACACCATCATGACGCCGGATAATTGCTTCGAAGGTGGAGAAAAGATCGTTCATCAGCCCGTCCATCTCTTCGGGGTCCATCGACTCGGAGAGGGTGGTGAAGTCCTTCATATCAGCGAAAAGAATCGTTGCGGTTCGTCGCTCGCCGGTTTTGAAGTCGGCTTCCTGCAGTTGAGAGCTCATGATGGAAACATTGTAAATCAAACCGGCATCCCGGCTCAACGCCGCAACCTATGTTCTTTACGACGGGTAACTTACGTGCTACCATCAGGGAACCATGAACACGCCACAGGCGGTCCACGACAAACTGATCCCGCTGCTCCAGGAAATGATTCGAAACCGCTGTGTAAACGACGGTTCACTTGAATCCGGCGGTGAGACCCGCTCCGCTCGAACGCTGCAGGCATTCTTCGCCGACTACGGGCTGGAGGCGGAATTGCTCGGTCCCCACCCGTCGCGGCAGAGTCTTCTGCTCCGGATACCGGGGACAGACCCAATGGCGCCATCGCTCATGTTGATGGGGCACACCGACGTGGTACCTGCGAATGCCGACGATTGGCTCGTGGATCCGTTCAGCGGTGAGCTGAAAGACGGGTATCTTTGGGGCCGGGGTGCGCTGGACATGCTGAATATGACTGCCGCGATGGCAGTTGCGGTCGCCGAACGCTCGGCAGAACTGGGACCGCTGCCCGGGGATCTGCTCTATCTTGCGGTTGCCGACGAGGAGTCTTCCGGCCGGCACGGGGCGAGGTGGCTGGTAGAGAACGACTGGGCACGGGTGAAAGCCGACTACATGGTTTCGGAACTCGGCGGCTTCAACGTGAAAACGGACGACGGTCCCGCAGTTACCATTACTCTCGGCGAAAAGGGCATCTGCTGGGTGCGTATCAGCGTCCGTGGGGAGCCGGGCCACGGTTCCACGCCCTACATGTCGTCGAACGCGGTGGTGAAAATTGCCGAAGCGATAGACCGAATAGCTTCGCACAAGCCCGGGATCGTGTTCACACCTCTTTTCGCGGCGATGACCCGGGGGCTCATCCGCGGCGGCTTACGACGATTTCTTGCCACGCGCAAATGGGGGATCGACTCGGTTCTCCGATCGCTCTACCGCGAGCTGCCGGGCGAGGCAAAGTTTCTCCACACCGCAAGCCGTATGACCATCAACCCCGGAGTGGTCCGAGGCGGAAGCAAGATAAACGTAGTCGCCGACAGTGCCGAGGCCTTTCTCGACATTCGCATCATGCCCGGTGAGACCGTAGAGAAAGTCCAGGACGAGCTGCGCATCGCGCTCGGAAGTCTTGCAGATGACGTGCTGATAGAGTTCAGCGAATTCTTTCCTTCGAACACCACCGAGCTTGGGACTGCACTGGAAAAGGCTACCGAGAAGATCGTTGCAGACCTTTCCCCCGGGACATCGGTTGTTCCGATGTTCGTCGGAGGCGTGACCGACGGCCGGTACTGGCGCCAGCGCGGTTCTCGCGTGATCGGTTTCACTCTCTACGATCGGGAGATGACGCTGTCGCGATTCGCCGGTATGATCCACGGCATCAACGAGCGAGTATCCGTCGAAAGCCTGCAACGCTCGCTCGAGTACTTCTACCGATTGCCGGAAGAATTCTATCGCCTGAACCCGTCTACCTGATCGCGCCCGCGAGCGCTAACGATCTGTCTTTCGCATCGCCGCTAGCTCGCCCCGCACCTGATCGAGCACCTCATTGAATTGAGACTGAAGTTTTCCCAGGTTCTGTTTGAGCACCGTCGCAAACTCCGGGTCCGCCGCCGGATCAAGCCTCACCCGCTGTCCGGTTTGCCGGGCAAGCTCCTCTTCTTTGCGCCGTAACCGCGGCTCGAATTGCTTGCGAATCGCTTCAATAAGCTGCTGTTTGTTGCTTAAATACTGCTGGTAGAACTGTTCGAGCTGGGTAAATATCTGCGCGACTTTCCGGTCCTTTGTGATGGCTTCGAATCCGCGCTTGAGAACTTTCAACCGTTCAATATCTCCCGTCTCGTTCGGCAGCCCTATGTTGGCAAGGAGCGCATCCACGAATCCCTCTTCTGCCGATCCGGCGTTCGTTGCCGAAGCTTCCTGCAGCGCTTTCCGGACGTCCAGCTCGGGATTTTCGGCGAGCTGTGCGTATACGCGTCTGCCTCTCTGTTTGCCCTCAAATTCGTCAAGCTTCGCCTTGTCACCCTGGACGTCCTGCGTGCGTTCAAGTGCAAGCTCGAGGGCACTCTTGATTCTGGCCATATTTTTTCCTTTTGATCTGCGCCGGGTAGGGCAAATTTACCTCTCTTTCAGCGTCAAAATCAAGCGTTGTCCGGCTCCTTTCAGACCGAAGGCCCCGCATGGGTGCGAATAACCAGACTCTCGGTCACGACAAGTTCAACACGCGCGTCGTGCGCTTCCATCGGAAGCAAAGGCCGGAGCTGCAGATCGAAGCAGATTCCGGCTGCCGTAAGATGTGAGGACCTGGCGGCGAGAAAGCGATCATAGTATCCTTTCCCGCGCCCGAGCCTTCCACCCTGCGCGTCGAACGCGAGCCCCGGCACGATCACGAGGATTCGTTTCCCGGGTTCTGCACGAGCAGTATCGATCACCGGTGAGCTCGCCGTCGGCTCCTCCATTCCGAAGGGGTGTCGCGAGAACGACGTCGATTTCCCGGTGTACTGGTGGTACTGCAAAAAGGAGCCGACAATCCGGGGAAGCGCGACAAGCTTCCCCTCGGCGAGCGCGGCCTGCAGAAGCGGGGCCGTGTCCGGCTCGCCCCGCATGCTCCGGTAGGCGAGCACGAGCTCTGCGTTACGCCATTCGGAGGTGGCTGTCAGTTGCTGCGCGATCCGCCGGCTGGCAGCTGCAAGCGTATCCGGATCCGCGGCGGCGATTTCCGCAAGTAAGCTGCGGCGCAGTTCGGTTTTCTGCCTCATTGCCGGTCAGTCCGCTTCGTGGTCGAGTTCGAAAAGAATACTCTCCACCCCCGGACCGCTGTAGATATTGTACTCCTTGAGCTCATGGGGAAAGATCGTTCGAGCGGCGAGAAGTCCGGCGTGTTCCACCGATTGACCGGTCTTACGGTGAGACCTGGTCAACTCGGCCCATCGGATCACCTTATGGCGGTTGGGAACGTGCACGAGACAGTACTTGTCTTTGAGAAGCAGTTTCGCGCGGTCGAGCATGTAAGGATTCTACCGCAAAACGCCGTGCTGTTCATCAGGTGGACCGATTCACAATTCCACGAGCCGACGGCGGGCTAAATGTGCGGCACCGAGGGCGCCTGCGTCTGCACCGAGCGTTGACAGGCGCAGTTCGCACTGGTTCCGGCAGGCAGGCAGCGAGTACGCCGCAAGACGTTCGCCGACAGATCCAATTAGCGGGATCCCGGCCTGCACCACGCCTCCTCCGAGCAACAGCCTGTCGGGCGCAAAAAGGTTCAGAACGATTCCCGCAGTCCTCGCGAGCATCTCGCAGCCGATCCGGTGTGCGGCAATTGCCTCCGGGCGTCCGGCGCGAAGCGCGAGTGCGAATCCGGACATCGAGACGGTTGTCGGCACGCGGACGTCCGAGTCCTGCTTCTCGAGTTCACGCAGGTAGAGCCTGAGAAAGCCGGTCGCCGACGCGTAGACCTCCGAACAGCCCCGGCTGCCGCACCTGCAAAGTTCACCGTCGGGTTCCACTACCACGTGACCGATTTCGCCTCCGATGCCGTTGTGTCCCCGGAAAGGCTTACCGTTGATGATAATGCCGCCTCCGATGCCGGTACCGAGCCATATCCCGGCGAGCACCTTTGAGCCCGTGCCGGCTCCCAGTTCGTACTCGCCGAGTACCGCCAGGCCGACGTCATTGCCTCCCCACACCGGTACGTGGAACATCTGTTCGACTACCGCCTTGAGCGAGAAGGCTTCCCAATCGGGAAGATTGACGGCCGCTCCTCGGATGGTCAGTTCGTCGTCGACGAGGCCGGGCGTGCCGATCCCGATCGCCGCGGGTCGACCCGCTCCGGCCGTCTCAAGTGCCGTCCTTGCTCCGCGCTCGATGGCGGCGATCACACCGGCGCTCCCCCCGTCGGCGGGTGTGGGGACACAGACGAGCTCTCCGTGAGTTCCGTCTTCTCGAAGCACTATCGCCTTGATGCTGCTTCCGCCGATATCGATTCCGATTGTTGTTTCGCCGTTCACGCGCTTCTCTCCGCGACAGCGGCCCGCTGGAACACGCGGTCCCACTCGGCATCAGCCGTAGCCCCGGCCGGCAGCGGGACCGAAAAGAGGCGCTCGATAAACATCCATGCAGCTCCCGCGGCAACTTCGCTGTCGCCGTGCCTTGAACTTCGAAACTCCCACGTGGCTGTCTCATTTGCCGCGAAGGATCCGGCAAGTTCGCCGGATAGTACGGTTTCGACCACCGAGATGTGGCGGCGGAACTCACCCCCGAGAACAACCGCCGAGGGATCGACCACTGAGATGACCGGAATCAGGTTCGCCATCACCTCGGCAATCACTCTTCGAAGAACTGTCGAGTCGGTCTGCAGACGCGGAAGCACATCGGGCTCCAGGCCGAGCTGACCAGGGTATCCGCTTTTCCAATGTATGCTGCGAAACTCACCTGCGGCGTGATGGGCCCCGGTATGAACGCGGCCATCGATCGCCAGCCCGATTCCTACTCCCATTCCGCTCCGTTTCAACAGTCGGTGTTCCGCCCCGACCTCCGGTTGAAAGCGGCCAAGGACGAAAAGAAAGCTCTCGTGGTCGCCCATGAGCTCGCCGTAAGCGCAGCAGCGGGCATCGTTTTCGACAATTGTCGGAAGGCCGGTGCGCTCGGTAACGCGTGTCAGGAGATCGTACTCATCGAGTCCAAGCGCCCGCGAATGGATCACGCGCCCGGTTGCAGGTTCCACAACGCCGGGTACGGCGATGCCGAGTCCGAGCAGCGCGGGGCTGCGGGAAACCTTGCGCGACGCCGCCTGCACTGACGCCTCCGCCGACCGCAACAGACGAGAGACTGCAGCCAGAACCGCGCGCGACGGATTGTCGGCGTAGCCGGACAGCGGATCGCCGCCACTCCACAAAAGGTCGCCGGAAAGATTCATTGCGACCGCCCGACAATCGCCCGGTGTGAGGTCGATTCCCAGCGTGTACCCCCAATCCGGATTGATCGCGAGCAGCGTCGGCCGGCGGCCGCCACGTTTTGTCGCGTCACCCTCGGAATCGACTCGGACGCACCCCTCGTCGAGAAGTCGCGAGGTGATATGTGTGATAGTGGACCGATCCAGGCCGAGCCTTCGGGCGATAGAGGTTCGACTCATCGGCTGCTCCCGGCGGATGATGTTCATCACCAGCGCGAGGTTTGCCACCCGCTGGAAGCTTTTGCTCCCTCCCGGATAACCCGCGATGGGACCGCTCACCGTTACGCCTCTTCTTCGTCGTCGGCCAGCGGTCGTCCGATAGTCGCGATGGATGGCCTTCCGGCCATCGGATTGTGTTCCGACTCGGTGAGTCGTTTCAACGCGAGAGACTCTTCGTAGAACTCGGCGAGATTCATGGACTGGAGAAACACAAATCCGCGCGTGGCGCGTATCAGCGCGCTGGGATGTTCATAGAAGAACTCGCGGCCAAGGCAGGTTTGCAGCGCCTCGTACTGCTCCACCTGTATTTTCTGCGCGAGCTTCGAGAACGGTCCGTCCATTTCGTAGCTCGGAAACGAAGCGTCGCGCTGGGACAGGTAGGTGTTCATGAAGGATGAGTGCTGGAGGGTGAGCATGTTCAAAGATACCGGGACGAAGATGTTCGCTTCCGAGGGGTGAAACCGGAACCAGATATTCCGGTAGCCGATCACCTCGATGTCGTCCGCCTCACCCTCCTCCTGGTCGGCCGTCTCCTCTTCGTACTGTTTGAGCGCTCCCGAGACAGCCTGAAGAACTTTGTAGTGCGTGTCAGGACCGCTTGCCTCAGGATCGAATGCGACAGTGACAACGTTGGGCTTCGTGGCCTTGAGCAGATTCACCACCGGAATGACATCTCGCGCGAATGTGGGATCTTCGGTGAAGATTTCACCCTTGTAGAAGCCCAGGCGCAGATGATGGATCGCCGAGGCGTCCCAACCGAAATATCCCCACAGGCACGAGGATTCCCACTCCCGGGTCATTCCCTTCAGCTGTTGAATGTAGGGCAGGTCCTTTTTGCCAGGATACTGCGTCTCAAAGTAGTTGATCAGCTCGTCGACCCGGTTGCCGATATTGTCCAGGTCAGATTCCTCGAACACCACGATCAGGTCGCGCAGCAGCCGTCGCAGACTCCCTTCGTCGCACATCGATGCCGACTCCGAGGCGATGCCGTCCAGGTACTTCCATACGTCATAGTTGCGGAATTGCGGATTGTCCGGATCAAAGTATCCCTCTTCCTGCAGACGGCGAAACTCGTATCGGTCGTCCTTCAGGGCGGCGCTGAGCTTGCTGCAAAGCGCGAGCATGTAACGATTCGTCACCGAGGTGAAGCCGCTGGTGAGGGTCACGAAGTTGTGAGATGTGCTGTGGTCACGGATATGACGTACCACGAATGGAAGGTAGCCGAGCATGATGTCGTCGTGGTGAGGCTCGGTGTGGAGGAATCGTTTTCCGCTGCGAATGGTCATTCCGGCATCGATGCGAGCTTTGAGGGTCGACTCCACGAACGCGTTGATCCGCGCCACCGTCACATCGGCCGATGATTTGCCGCGCGCATCCGGCGTCGAGCCGGCTTTTTCGAGCAGCAACCCGCTGAACGGATTCGACCTATAGTCGTCGTCCGTGAGTTCGACGATTTTTTTCTGCTTCTCGAGGGCAAGGTCAACGATGATCCGCACTTGATCCTCATCGGAGAGGGAAGGTTTTGCCTCGAACTGCACGCGTCGACGCTCCCGAAGCTCGCTCGCGGCGCCCTGTGTGAGATAGAAGCGGGCGTCTTTCAATTGCTGCAGGCTCGTGGCCGGATCACTCACATTTCGAGTGTGCTGGATCGCGTCCGCCACAACATGCGCTTTCGCTGCGCCGGCGGCGATGATGATGGCGGTGCAATCCGGGTTATACGTGATAGTCGAAAGCCCGATTGTGACGACCAGTCTTTTTCGCGCTGTCTCGATTCCTCCCAGATCTGTCGCGGCCGCGGCCTGTGTCTCATAGTTGACGGGGGTAAGTCGCGTGGTCGAAAACATGTCCGAGCCGCGCACGTTGAAACCGATGTGTCCGTCGGGTCCGATTCCCCCGAGGAAGAATCCGATGCCGCCCCGGTCGCGGATTTGTTGCTCGTATTTCACGCACCAGTCGTCAACAGCGCGGATCACATGCTGCTGTGTTCGCTCCCGAGCGTTCACTGCATGCCGGTATCGCAGGGTGATGTCGACTGCGTCGTCCCCCCATACGTCGTCGAGCGTCTGCCCGGACGGAATCCCGATTGCCTCGCCGTCGATGAGGAGAGCCCGTTCGGCATCGATCCCGAATCCTTCCAGGTAGAATCGGTTCACGTAAAAGTAGAAGCTGTTGTGATGGCGCGGGTTTATCGGGTAGAACTCGTCAATCTGGACGAAGCGCAGGCCACGCATCTGCGGCTTCCTGCCGGTGTCCAGACCCCGATCGCCGACCTCCTTCAGAACCTCCGGTCGGTTCCAGCCCGCAAGGATACGCGTGACTTCTTTGACGAAGTACTCGGGTGTCTTGCCGGTAGGCAGCGAGACTACACCCTCGGGATTCGTCTGCACCCATTCGAGGAAGCGCAGAGCTGTGAGGGATCCCAGCGCGGGAAAGTGCGGGACGACGATTGCTCCGAGCCTTTCCGAAGGCTCGTATCGAAGCTTGTAGGGAGAATCTTCAAGAGCTTTTTTCTCGACATTGGACTGCATGGCGTCTCCTCGATAGGATGTTGCTTGTTTAAAACAACATACCTGGTACAAAGGATACTTTCGGTGAAGAAAGGTGTCAAGGGGATCGTCAACACGCTTGTTGATACCGACTTTGGTTGCCGAGCGCCGAGTCGATGGGTACCCTCTATTTATGAGCAGAAAAATCTGGCATAACGCGCGCATCCTCACCATGGATCCCGCCCAGCCTCGAGCCGAGGCGCTCGTCGTGGAAGGCGGGAAGATCCTATTTGCCGGATCTTCCCGTGAAGCGCTCGCGCAATCGATCGGTCACACCGAGATGATAGATGCGGGCGGCAGAACGATTGTGCCGGGTTTCAACGACAACCACGTGCATTCGATTATTCTCGGGGATCACGCGGATGTCCCGAGCCTGGCGGGGCTCAATGCGGCGCAGATCGTAAAGGCGGTCCGCGAGCACTACTCCGAGGCATCACCGGGTGAGCTGATCATTGCCTACGGGTGGGACTATCCAGATTGCCCCGATCCCGACCGCGCCATCCTCGATGCGGCTTTTCCCGACAATCCGGTGGTGCTTCCTCAATATGGCGGCCACGGTCAGTGGCTCAACTCTCGCGCCCTGGAGGTCATCGGGATTACCCGGGACACACCGGATCCGCCGCGTGTGGTCATTGACCGGGATAGTTCCGGCGAGCCGACCGGCGTCGTACGGGAGATGACAGGCAACCCGCTCGTCATCGGCCACTTCTTCGCTATGCACGCATCGCGGAGCATGCGTGAGAGACGTCTTCGGATTGCGCTCGACGATTTCCGCAGGCTGGGTATCACCTCGGTGCAGGACAACAGCTGGTACGTTCCCACAGTCTTTTCCCTGACCAGGCTCCGCGATGCCGGCGAATTGACAGCCCGGTACTCCTGCTGGTCGCACGGTACGATGCCGGACACTATTCCGCTGATGTCGCTGCCGGTCTACGACGGAGAGTGGGTGAAGCGTGGCCCCTGGAAGTACTTTCTTGACGGAACCTTCACGACGCACACGGCATGGCTCGAGGAGCCCTATCAGGGCGAATCCGATAACCGGGGCAACGGCATGCAAAAGTCAGACGTGGCGAGTATTCTCACTCGTCTGGCGACCGGCGGTACCCAGGGGGCGTTTCACGCAATCGGCGACCGCGCCATTCGGGAGTTTCTCGATGCGCTCGAAGAGATTGCAGCCGCTTCACCACGCGTCACGCACATGCGGCTGCGCATCGAGCATGGTCAACTGATACGAGGCGAAGACATCCCACGCCTCCGCGATCTGGGCGTTCTGATTTCCGCGCAGCCGTCGGCCCTCGGGACACCCGAAAAGGACGTTGCGCTCCTGGGCAGGGATCGAGCCGAGAGGGCCTACCCATACCGATCACTGCTGGACGCCGGCGTTCCCCTGTCGTTCGGGTCGGATATTCCCGGCGAATCGAGCTGCGACCCCATGCTTGGTATCCATCGTGTGGTGAACCGGAGTGGTCCGGAACGCATCACGGCCGAAGAGGCGCTGCGCTGCTACACCATGGGCAGCGCGTATGCCGAGTTCCAGGAGGAAGTGAAGGGTTCGCTCGAAGCCGGAAAGTTCGCCGATTTTGTGATGCTGTCCCAGGACCCGACAGAAGTGTCTTCTGAGAGTATCAAGGATACCCGGGTGCTGCTGACCGTCGTCGGGGGAAAAATCGTCTACGAAGCGGGAGTTGCGGCGGGTCCCACGGAAGAATCGGCGACGCCCGGACAACGCATAGCGGGACGCCGCGGATGAGAGACGTGAAAGAGAAGACCAGACCTGCGGTAGAAGGAATGATCTTTCGAAACTCCCATGACCGGCGCCGATGGATAGCGCCGTCGTGTGCCTGTCACGGACTGCAGGACGCGGGAGACTGAGCGCGCGGGCACAATCACTGGCGGTCCCCAACCCGAGAGGCTCCGGCAGCGGTGGCGAGCGCACCGCCCCGCGCAATTGACTTCGAAACGCGTCCGCATTATACCGGTAACCGTGCAGTTTTCCGAAGAAGATTCCCGATGAATTCCGCGACGACCCGACGGTTGCGAAGATTCTCATTGGTTGTTCTGATCGGTCTTTTCACGATTTTCGGTGCCGGGCTGGTTCTTCGGTCCATGCCGCGCGTGCTTCCGATGCCGATCGGACGATTCGCTGTCGGCCGAAGCGGTTTTTCCCTCGACGTGGACACGGCCTTCCCGCGGACGCAAAACGCTCACCTCTCCGCCAATGATAAACGTTCGCTTCTGGTGACTCTCTGGTACCCTACAGTCGCCGGCGCCCCCGGTCTCCCGGCACCCTATGTCCCGGACTTCGAACCGCCCGGAATCACGGGTGCCGGAGGTGTGTTCGCGATGCTGTCACAGGATTTGCGAATCGTTCGCACACAATCGATCGAGGACGCACCTATCGCACCGGATCTGCCGGCATATCCGGCCGTCGTGTTTGTTCCAGGTCCGGGTGGAGCCGCGTTTCGATACAGCGCGCTCGCCGAGCAAATGGCGAGCAACGGTTGGATCGTAGCCGGAATCACCGTTCCGCATGAGGCGCAATTTGCCGGATCTTCCGATGCAGCCGCGTTGTCGGCCGCGGTCCGCACCGTTCTTGTCAGTCTGAACGAGCTGAATACCGGCGACACCGGTCAGTTCGCGGCGCGCATCGACCTTTCTCACGTAGCTCTCATCGGCGACCGAGCGGGCGGCACAGGCGCCATCGAGGCGGCCCGGAGCATGGACCGTGCCTGGCGCATTCGCGGTGAAGGATCATCTGCGGACGGCGGATGGTCGCCGCCGTTCGCGACGGTGATTCCGGTGGTAATCTTCGGCGACTCGGCGTGGAATTCTTCTCTCGCGCTCCGAAACCCGATGCTTCTGATCTCCGGCGCGCCGGGTACGGGGGCAATCGTGGGCCAGTCACCCGGGCGCTCGGCAGTTGAGCCGGTCGGCATAGGAATCCGCGGAGCGACAGATGCCGATTTCACCGATTGGCCTTTTTTGTTCAATCCTCTGAACCGAGTTACCGGCCGGTACGGTACGATTCGTGCCGAGCGGTTTCACCTCATCGTATCGGAGCTCGTGGAGACATTCGTGGAGGGCGCCTGGTCCGCAATTCCGTCCGTCGAACCGGGAACTCTAACGTCGGTGGGCTTTTCGCTTGTCGCGAGAAACGCGGGCGTGGCGGCGGCGGTAGCAATTCGGGAAAAGGCATCTTCCTATCCTGAGACGGCGAATTCGTACCCGAGCAGCCTTGATTCGTATCCGAATAGCCTTGATTCGTACCCGAATAGCCTTGATTCGTACCCGAATAGGGCACCGACTGACAAGTGATTTCTTTCTTTCCCCGGGCGATCTGCGCGAAGGCGCTATTCGGTCTTTTGCCCGGTCCGGGACCGCGTGCCGAAGGCGGCCCGGGGTTTTGGCGTCGCCGGCGGTAGCGCGTAGTGTGAGTAGAGATAGCGCCTGATCTTCCGAGAAGAGGTCTTTTCGAACTCTTCGTTTCGGATGATGATGTCAACTATCTTTTTGTATGGCGGAAGCGTCTTGTTCGCCGAGGCCACCGCATCGTGAATCTTCTGTCTCACAAACTCTTCGCTTCCCGCCGTTTGCGGATAGTCCTGTTGGAGAGCGTCCCGGTCCGGGACGCACACGGCGACCACCTCCTCGGCGCCGTCGTCGCGAGCATGCCTGCGGCCCACGACCATTACCTCTTTCACGACACGCGATCCGTCGAGAACCATTTCGATCTCTTCGGGATAGACGTTCTTGCCGCCGCCGGTCACGATCAGGTTTTTGATGCGTCCGGTGATAAAAAGGTATCCGTCCGAGTCTACGTTGCCGAGGTCCCCGGTTTTCAGCCAGCCGTCGGCCGTGAAAGCGTCGGCGGTCGCTTCGGGGTTTTTGAAATAGCCTTTCATCAGCGACGGCGAGCGCACCTCGATTTCACCAACCCCTTCCGCGTTTGGCGCATCGATCCGCAGCTCGGTGTTTTTTACCACCAGGCCTGCGGAGCGATTGTTCTTATATTTCATGGTGTTGGTGGTAATAAGCGGGCCGTTCTCACTCATCCCGTACCCCTGGACGATATACCACCCGAAGTCATCGAACAGGTCGGCGGTCCCCGGGTTGAGCGGGCCACCTCCGGCCACCAGCAACCTTAGGGACGCGAGGCCTGACTTGTTCCGTACCGACCCGAAGAGAGCTCGTCCAATTCCGCGTATTCCGACGCCGTTCGCTGTGTGGGCCAGGTATCGCATCCCCCGGAGAATTGCGCGCACAGGCAACGGCTGTGCGCGGACATTCTGTTCGAGAGCCTGTTTCAGTTTGTCATACAGTAGAGGCACGGCGATCATGATCGATCCGGCGGAGTCGCGCGTGTCGTCAACGACGACTTTCCCCACAACCTTCTCGCAGATGGTCACCGACGCACCGACCGCAAGTGGCGACAGGAAGCTGCAGGTAGTGGGATATGTGTGATGCAGCGGGAGCACACACATGAATACATCTTCTTTGTAGATGGGTAAGGACTGGATCGAGGCATCGATGTTCGCGATGATTCCTCGATGGGTGAGCATTACCCCTTTGGCGAGGCCGGTTGTCCCGGAGGTGAAGATTATCGAAGCAGTCTGATCCGGGGAGATCGCCGCAGGATCGGGGAGTCGGGCGTCCCACTCTGTGGTGACGACCTCGTCGTAGCAGACGGTTTCGATCGGCGCCGTCGCGGCTTTCTCACCGAATACCGCCAGGGTTGCGACCTGGTCGGCATCGGCGAGCAGCGGCAGGCATTTTTCTTCGTATCGAGGCGAGACCCAGAGCATGCGAGCTCCCGAGGCGCGGATCACCGCAATCGCCTCGGCATCCGCGAGCAACGCATCGACCGGGACCGCGGTGAGTCCGGCAACCACTGCCGCGAGGTAGGTCACGCACCATTCGGGTCGGTTCTCGGACCAGAGGGCGATGCGGTCGCCGGATGCGAGTCCCCGTGAAAGCATGTAGCGTGCGGCTGCCTGAACCTCCCGGCCAAGCCGTTCATAGGTCCAGGTGCGGAAGGCGGACTCTTTTCCTGAGCGGTAGCGCAAGGCTATCCTTTCCGGAAACCGCTTCGTGACATCGGAGAGGAAGACCGCAAAGTTCGGATACTCGATGGGTGGCACATCGGTCGCAAAGTAATCGCGAAGCATGGGACCTCCTGACTGTAGTGATGCTGATACATTGCGGGGAAGTTCATGTTTTTTCAAGACGTGGTGAGGACGACGGTGATAAATTTTTATCCAAATTCAGGCAAAGCGCACTTGCAGAATGGAATCGAACATGGGAAAATGCAATCAGGCCCAATTGTATGAAGATCACTCTTGGTGAAGTCGCCCGCAAGTCAGGCGTATCAATTGCAACAGCTTCCCAGGTTTTCAACAACTCCGGTCGGATTTCGGATGAGACCCGTGCACGCGTGATGCGAAGCGCGGATGTGCTCGGCTATGTTCACAGGCGTCGCCACGGTATTCCCGGCAGAAGCAAAGGCGTGGCATCGCTTCTTCTGCAGATGGATCCAGAGTGGGCCTTCGCGTTCCCGTTCATCCGTCCCATCATCACCAGCATAGCGAAGGAACTCGACGCAGAGGGAATCGATCTGGTGACCATCCCGATGTCTCACTCGGATCCGGTGAGCCGGATCATCGCCCGGCTTGAAAGCGTCGAGAGTCGCGCGGTTTTCACCATCCACTTCGCTGCCCGAAAACTCATCACCCAACTGGAAACCATGGGAATACCCGTCATTGTCATCATGAACGGGAATTTCCAGGACGAGTTTCATACAGTCTGCGTCGACGACTTCCAGGGTGCCTATGAAGGCACCCGATACCTCATTCAACTTGGCCATTCGCGCATCGGATTCGTCGATCAGAAACGTGAGGACCTCCCGATTCTATCGACAGATCGGTTCATCGGCTTCACGAAAGCACTCAACGAGGCCGGGATCGATTTCAGCGAGTCGCTCCGCATACGGTACGAGCACGAGAAGTTCGATGAGCTGCAAAGCCACCTGACCAGAATGATGCGAACGCAGAACGCACCTACTGCGTTTTTCTGCCTCGACGACGATCTCGCCTGGCGCGTTTTCCTCAGCGCAGAAAAGGCGGGTCTCCGAGTGCCCGGCGATATCTCCCTTCTTGCTCCGGGAGACGTGCTCGACTACAGTTCGCCGCTCGTTCCACAGATTACCACCATGCGGATCGACACGGAGTACATGGGAAAGATTGCAGTCCACATGATGCTGAACCGTTCGCAGGGAAAACCTGACACCAATCACGTCGTCAAGGTAAAACAGCACCTCACCGTCCGTGCCACAACTGCCTCCCCGTCGCCGCACAGTTGACCGCGCTGTTGCGCGTGAGCGCGAACCGGTACCTGGTTTTTTCTTGACAGCAGGGAAGGAGATGCTATAATGAAATTATAGTAAAATTATCGATAAAGTTTATCTCACTTCGGTGAATCTATCCGACGGGGGCGGTGTGTGAATTCCCGAGAACGGGTTCTTTCTGCGATTCGACACGAACAACCCGACAAAGTACCGGTCGATCTGGGGGCAACGCCCAGCTCCGGCATTTCGGCCATTGCCTATGCGCGACTTCGCGACAGACTCGCGGTCGGCGAGGGGCATGTCCGGGTCTACGACGTCGTGCAGCAGCTCGCCCAACCGGAAGCGTGGGCACTGGACCGATTCGGAGTCGACGTTGTGGATCTGGGCCGCACATTCAATGTGGAAGATTCAGACTGGTATGACACGACACTGCCGACCGGCCACGCTGCCCAGTACCCCACCTGGTTCAGACCGGAAAAAGAGACCGACGAATCTCGCACGGCATACAAGAACGGCACGGCCGTCGGGCGAATGCCGGCCGGCGGAACCTTTTTCGATCAGACCTATTTCCCCTGGGTCGACGGATGGCCGAATAGTTTTGCCGGACTCGACGACGGAATGAGCAAGGTAATCTGGTCTGCGCTGGTTCATTCGCCCTGGGACAGTGCCGACCGTCCCGATTTCTGGCCCCTTCTGAAGAAGCGGGCCGAGGCGCTCCGGGCATCGAGCGATCGAGCGATCATGGTGGTGGTGGGGTGCAACCTGTTCGAATGGGGAACCTTCATCCGCAGAATCGACAATTTCCTGATGGATCTGATACTCGAACCCGATTCCGTGGAAAAGCTTCTTGACGCTCTCCTCGAGCGGCATCTGAAGACGCTGGAGAATGTGTGCAGCTATCTCGGCGACCTCGTTGACATCGTCCGCTTCGGAGACGATTTGGGCACCGATTCCGGTCCGTTCATGTCGCCGGACCTGTATCGAACTCTGTTCAAGCCGCGGCACAAAGCGCTCTGCGCGTATGTGCACGAGCACAGCTCGGCGCACACCTTTCTTCACTCGTGCGGGTCCATCTATAGATTGATGCCTGACCTGATAGATGCCGGATTCGAAATCATCAACCCGGTTCAGACAAATGCGAAGGATATGGAACCAGAGCGGCTCAAGCGTGAATTCGGTTCTGACATTACCTTCTGGGGCGGTGGCATCGACACGCGGACGACGCTCAACAACGGGACACCGGCCGACGTGCGTAAACAGGTGCTCGAACGCCTCGAGGTGTTCTCGCGGGATGGCGGGTTCGTCTTCAACACCGTGCACAACATATTGCCGGACGTGCCACCGGAGAACATTATTGCGATGTTTTCCGCAGTCGGAGAGTTCAATGGAGAATAGAGAGTCATGAGGCAGAGCTCACCGGGATCACCGAGCATCCCCGGCTACTTTCGCGCCTTTTTTCGGCGCAACGACGCGAGCGCAATAATCGCAACCGTTGCTCTTTTCGTACTTTTCTCCTCGTTGACGCGCAATTTCCTCACACCTTTCAACCAATTCAATGTCTGGCGGTCGGCCTCTCAAAACGTCTTCATTGCCCTCGGCCAGGCAATGGTCGTTATTGTCGGGGGAATGAATCTTTCCCTTGGCGCGATCGGCGGCCTGACGGTGGTGATACTCGGTCACAGCATTGAGATTCTCGGCCTCAATCCGGTTATCGGGGTTGCAATCGCGCTGCTTACCGGAGCCGCGTGTGGCCTGTTCAACGGTTTCTTCATCAGCCGCTTTCGCTTGAACTCATTTGTGGTCACCCTTGCGTCAAGTTTCATCTTTCAGGGACTTGTCAATGGAATCTCACAGGGGCGGCCCTACTCGAAGATTCCAAAAAGCTTCACCGGGCTGGGAACCGGCGACATTCTCGGAATTCCTAACATGGTATTTCTCATGGTAGGCGCTCTGCTGCTTGTCGCCTACGTGTTCCGGTACACCGTGATCGGTCGGCAACTGCTCGCAACCGGCGGGAACACAGATGCCGCGCGACTTTCCGGGATAAAGACCGGTCGCATGGTGATGCTCGCCAACGTGCTTTCAGGTCTGCTCGCTTCGGTCGCCGGAATTCTCTGGGTCTCGAGGATGGGTACGGCGCAACCGGCGACAGGCGGCGATTGGCTCATTGTCTCCTTCGCGGTTACGGTAATCGGCGGGACGGCGCTGGTCGGCGGGCAGATCAGTGCCCTCGGCTTTCTCTTTTCCGGTCTGCTCATGGCGCTGATACGAAACGGGCTCATCATGATCGGCGTGAACGTCTACTTCGAATCGACCTTCCTCGGGTGCATTATATTGCTCGCGGTGCTCATTGAGTATTTCCGCCTGCGCGTAGCAGGCAACGCGAAGAAACTGTAGCGGTGACGCCGTTAACGGTCGATTGGTCGGGCGCGGCTGAGGGTCCCCAACGGGCAGTTGCCCGAAGGTCCCGGAATAGAGTTACGCAATAGGAGGAGTGTATGAAAAAGGTTCTTGCGTGCGCGATCGCTATCGCGTTGGTGGCCGGCGTGGTGTTCGCGGGCGGGTCGAAGGAGGCAGGATCGACCAAAGCGGCGCCGGCGAAGTTTGCCTGGTATTTTCCCGCTCCACATCCCTACGGGGACGCGGTGAGAAAAGGTGCGGAGGCTTTCGCAAAAGACTATGGCGTCGAAGTGAAGTTTCAAGTGGGTCCGGACTGGAACATGGACAGCGAAAACACCGGCATGCTCGCGCTCGCCGCGGATGGATACAACTATTTCTCGGCCTATCCTGCAGATGCGAGTGCTGCGAATGGACTGTATGACCAGATCGTCAAACGCGGGGGAAAGGTAGTGAACTTCGGGGCATCAACCTTTGAACCGACGCCCGCAAGCTTCGCAGTGATGACCGATGTGAAGCAGGCCGCAAAAGATGCCGCTGAGTTCGTAATCGGCAAGATGGGCAAGAAGGGAACTCTCGTAAACGTGCTGGAGGTGCTCGAGGACCCGAACACTAAACTGCGAAAAGACGGAATTGACGAGGTCGTCAAGAATTATCCCGACGTCAAAGTAATCGAAGTTGCCGGGATAAAATCCGAGCAGGAGGCCGTCGACAAGATTACCGGCGCAGTTGCGCAGGCCGGGGGGTACGTCGAAGGAATTATCTGCACCGGATTTGTTCCTACCGTTGCGCTTTCGAAGATTCTCACCGACTATGAAACGAAATACAAGAAGCACATTGCGGGCGTGGGAATCGACGATGATCCGGTGATTCTCAATGCGATCCGCGGCGGGTATCTTGACGCCACGATCGCGCAGAATCCCTACGGTCACGGATACCTTTCCCTTCTCGCGCTGAAGCTTATGTCCGAAGGGTATAAGCCGGTGGCCGGCGCGTATCAGATCAATGCAGGAACTGCGATCGTGACCAAAGCCAATGTCGATTCCTATGCAGCTGATCTGACAAAAGTGACAAACCAGATCAAGGCTGACCTGACGACGAAGTATCTGACAAAATAGACGAACGACGAAGCGTGCGGAGAAACTCTCCGCACGCTCGCCGGATTATTCGGACGGTGTACTGATGCTCGATGTACGATCGGTAAGCAAGAGTTTCCCCGGCGTACTCGCGCTCGACGACGTGTCGGCCAGTTTTATGCCTGGGACAATTCATGCCCTGCTCGGCGAAAACGGCGCCGGGAAGAGCACCCTCATGAAGATTCTCTGTGGAATCTATCAGCCCGATGTCGGTCAGATGTTCCTGGACGAAGAGCGGCTGGTGTTGAAGGATTCCCTCGATGCGATCCGGCAGAAGATCAGCATTGTGCACCAGGAAATACAGGTGGTGCCGCTCTCGACCGTTGCCGAGAACATCATGCTGGACAAATTGAATCGGTTTCGACGGGGATTCCGAATCGACTGGAAGAGGGTCAACGCGGAGTCGCAGAAGTACATGCAGATGGTCGATTTGCAGTTATCCCCGAAGACGGTCGTTCGCGAGCTCAGTGCGGCTCAAAAACAGCTTGCGCAGATAGCGCGAGCGCTCTCATCCGGTGCCAGGGTACTGCTGCTTGACGAACCCACCTCGTCGCTGACTCTTCACGAGGCGGACCGGCTTTTCGAACTCCTTCGCCGACTTCGGGACAATGGCGTCTGCATCGTTTTCGTCTCCCACAAATTGGAGGAGGTGATGGCGCTCTGCGATGTGCTGACCGTTCTCAGGGATGGAAAGGTCATCGGAACACGTCCGGTCGCCGAGGTGACCCGACAGGATATCATTTCCATGATGATCGGTCGAAAGACCAATGATGAGTTTCGGTCGTTTCTGAACGTCAAGACCGACGAACCGGTTCTGGAAGTGCGGAATCTCAAAAGCGACCGGTTCGACGGTATCAGTCTCACGCTTCATCGCGGCGAGATACTCGGACTGTACGGACTGGTCGGTTCCGGGAGAACAGAACTCGCAAAAACAATTATTGGCGAATATAGCCACGACTCCGGAGAAATCCTCGTTGAGGGTAAGGTAGCTCGAATCGGGTCCGTCGCCGAGGCGCTTCACCGTTACCGCATCGGATACGTCAGTGAAAATCGCAAAGAAGAGGGGCTGATACTAAGCGCCTCGGTGAACACAAACCTGACGATCACCATCTGGCGTCGCCTCGCGAGGGGGATCATTCGCTTTCTCGCTCCGAAGAGCGAGCTTATGCGATCCAACGACATCATCGACCGTCTTGAAATTCACACACCGGGACCCCAGCAGATCATCAACAATCTTTCCGGTGGAAATCAGCAAAAGGTTTCCATCGGAAAATGGCTGATCGCGAATTGCGATGTCCTCATCATCGACGAGCCGACTGTCGGAGTTGACGTAGGCGCGAAAGAGTACATTCACGATCTTATCTGGAACATGGCGAAGGAAGAGGGCAAGAGCATCATCCTCATATCCTCCGACATGCCTGAGATAATCGCGCTCGCTCGACGGATTCTCGTGTTCAAGGAGTTCAGGATTGTGGGTGAATTGGACGACCTGAACAGCCGGGAATACAGCTATGATGAGACGAGCGCACGCATCGGACCCCACAGCGC
>DATKUF010000299.1:0-35983 GCA_035530755.1 Spirochaetia bacterium
CCGTTATCGCAGTTATCGTCTCCTACATGGCGACGAACACCCGTTTCGGTCGTTATATCTATGCACTTGGCGGAAACCGCGAGGCAACACGTCTTTCCGGAATCAACATCAGCAAGAATGTCTTTCTGGTGCACGTTCTCATCGGCGTGTTGTGCGGATTTGCGGGGCTGGTCCTGACCGGCTACGTTGCTGCCGGGACCACCGGTGGAGGGACGAACTACGAGCTGGACGCAATTGCCTCGTGCGTCATCGGTGGGACGAGTCTCATGGGTGGAGAGGGAACGATTCTCGGTGCCATGGTCGGCTCGGTAATTATGGCGAGCCTGGTGAACGGTATGAGCGTCATGAACATGGAGTTCTTCTGGCAGTACATCATTCGCGGCCTTGTTTTGATCTTCGCAGTTTATCTCGACGTTGCCAGCAAGAAGAGCCGTTAAGCCGCTCGATTGTTGTCCGGAATCAAAGAGCCGGCGTCACCTTTTGAAGGAGCGCCGGCTTTCCTGTTTTCCGGCATCGCACGGGTCTCCGTCGCGTGCTCACCTGCGCCCGGAGACCTCGGCGAGTGCGCCGGATTGTGCGCGGCGGACGGCAAGAACCGATCGAAGTGACACCATTGCAAGAATCACGGTCCCACCAAGAATCGCATAGATCGACGGGGATTCTCCGAGAAACAGAAAGACCCAAACCGGGTTCAGGACCGGCTCGAGCAGACTAATGATCGAAGTTCCGAGTGCAGTCAGATGACGAATGGCAAAAGAGAGGGTGATTGAGCTCAGGCCGACCTGAACCGCGCCCAGCGCGAAAATCGCTATCCAGCCGGTCAGTTCGGGACGGGGGCCGTCGGCGAAGTAAAAGGGTGTCGCCGCTATCGCGGCTATTGCGTGACCGAGTACGATGGATTCCAGAGGCGACCCGTCTTTCTGCCGGCGCATGAAAATGAAAAAGAACGCCATGAAAACACCGGCGAGCACCGCGAGCACATTTCCCCACTGTGCAGTGAGCGATATCCGATCGACAAAAAACAGTGCCATACCGCCGATAACAACCGCGATGATCAGCCAGTCTGTTCGGGAAGGTTTTTCGCCGAGCATCCAGATGCCCAGCACCGCGACGAACACAGGCGCCAGGTACTGGAGGAATATCGCGTTTGCCGAAGTTGTCAGCTTGTTAGCAGCGACGAAGGCGAACATCATGAGCGCATAGAACAGTGCCGCGAGAAGCTGCGACGCGGACCAGGTGAATTTTGGCCGACGAAGGTAGAGCAGGAGCACGATAGTCGATATGGCACTCCGAGCGCCGGCAATCGCTATGGGGTTCCAGTTGATAAGCTTGATGAGCACGCCGCTCGAGCTCCACAGCAGCGCAGTGAGAACAAGGGCGGCTATCGCGCGGAGGCGGAGTGTGCGCGTGGCTTCAGGCGACGGTGCCGAGGAGTGAGGCTCGGCGGCCTCGATCATTTTGTTCGACATGGTGGTGGATGGTTCGCCGAATCCTATCACGCGAGCGGGACGAATGGCAATCGTTTGGGGATCGGTACGTTACGCGCCGGCAAGCGTCACCACAAGGTCGGTGAAATAGCCGATTAAGAGCCCGCCGGCGATTGATGCCATCAACGGTATCTTCTTGAGTGCCTTTCGTTCGAGCACCGCGAGCTCGAGGCTGACATAGACCAGCGACCCGCCTGCCACCGCCAGAAATGCAGCAGTCGCGATAGTTGAGGTCCAGACGGATCCAACCAGGGTACCGACAAAAGTCGGACCGCCTGCGAGAAGGCCGGCACCGGCGATGAAGGCGAATGAGGGAGAGGACCCGGAAAGCGGTGCGGCGATACCGAATCCTTCGGTCATATTGTGTAACCCGAAGCCGATAATCAGGAGAAGCGCGAGCGAAACGGCGCCGGAGGCGGCAGACTGTCCGATTGCGAGCCCCTCGCCGAAATTGTGAAGCCCAATTCCGGCGGCGATAGTGATCGCGAGCGTCCGGGCGTCGACCGCCGAAAGCGTGGCCGTGCCTACGACAGCCGCGGTTGACGCGGCCCCTCCGGTGACGCCGACCATATTCCTGTCATTGCCCCCGTTCCAGTCCGAACGTGTACCCTTGCCGTGCGCGGCTTCCCGATGGCGTTCGGCCAGCGGCCGGATCAGATATCGCTCGAGGACCGGAATGCCGACCAGTCCGATTCCGAGTCCGACCACGACCACACCCAGCAGGCTGACCGCGGTTCCCACGGCGCCTTTTGTAGCGGCTGCGTGAAACGCGTCTTCCAGCGAGCCAAAGACTTTTCCGAGAATTTCAACCGCGAGGAACAGGAGTATCCCGGTGGCGATTCCGTTCAAGGCAGCCTTTGCGCCCGGCTTCAACGTGCGCATCGCGGCGAACGGGAGTCCGAGGTAAACGGTAAAACCGGCAATGGCGCCGAGCAATAGAAGTTGTCCAAACGGCATCTCCACCTCCGATGGCCCTATATATCGTGGGAATACATTAGCAAAATTGTAATATATTGTAAACAGGAACGCACCCGTTGGAAGATCGAGGACTGCGGCGTCGGTTCGAAAAAGCTCTTGCGCAGAGCAATAAAACCCGGTAGGCTTTGCCTCATATGTTGAGGAAAAGCAAAGGTCCCACTCCCGAAGAGTTCTGGGGTGAAGTGGAGCGCGAGCGCGGCGAGAAGGTGTTGAAGTATTCGCTCGCTCAGTATCTCGGGGGCATGGAAGAGCTCGGCGCACCGAGATGGGGGCTGATATACGTCACTGAATCTTCGCTTTGTTTTCGAACGTTTCCGCAGCGCAACTGGTTCAGCTCAATCCTCGGCGGAGGCGGCGGGGCGCCCGGAAGGGACGATGAGATTGAGTTTTGTATTGTACGAACGGAGATTACCGAAGCGCGCTTCAGGAAGACAACTTCGATACTAAAAAAAATTTTCGCGCCCGAGCCACCTATCATCGAGATCGATTGCGTGGATGAATACCATCGTCAGACGACCATTCGGCTCCAGATAGATCCGGGTGCAAAAGAGTTTGCAGATCTTCTGCAGGCCACGCCGTAAAGGTTCTGAATCTACCGCTGTTGGTCCGCGGCTGCAAGGGCCGCGGCGACGTCCTTTTCGCTTGCAATTCCGTTGCGGAGCAGCCCCCTCACCAGCGCGTCCACTATCTCCGGCGAAAATTGAGTTCCTCGACGTGTGACGAGTTCACCCAGAGCATCACCCACGGGGAGCGCTTTGCGGTAGGGGCGATCGGTCGTCATCGCATGGAACGCATCGGCAACCGCGACAATTCCTGCATAAAGCGGAATCTCTCCGTCTTTCAAGCCACGCGGATACCCCGTCCCGTCAGCGTGTTCCTGGTGCGCACGAACTATCTCGCTGATTTCCCGGAAATTATCGAACTGGGCAAGCAGATCGGCGCCGATATCCGCGTGCTTTTTCATGATCTCCCACTCGCTGTTGTCGAGCGGGGCCGGTTTACGCAGGATGTGGTCCGGAATTCCGAGCTTGCCGATATCGTGGAGCAATAAGGAGTCATTCAGCACCCGGTCGACCGGAAGCCCCATTTCCCCCGCGATGATCGAGCCAAGACGGAGAACGTCGCGGGAGTGACCGGCCGTGTTGGAGTCTCGAATTTCGAGAGACTGGGCGAAGCTCATCGCGAGTTCTCCGACACGCTTCTCGAGCTCGCGAGCATGAACTTCCGCTCGCTCCAGTTGCAGCCGACTCACCAGATTTCTGATTCTCGCATCGAGCTCCCGGATATTAATGGGTTTTGGAAGATAGTCGTCGGCACCAGACTCCAGTCCGGCAATTTTCGCGTCTATTTCGGATCGGGCCGTTATCAGGATAACGGGAATCATTTTCGTGTCGTCACTGTTTTTCATGTATCGAATGAGCTCGAGACCGTCGATTCCCGGCATCATGACATCTGAGACGACCACATCCGGTCGCCAGCTCTGTACTGCGGCCCACCCCTCGAGCCCATCCGATGCAGTTTGCACATCGTGCCCGTGCCGGGTGAGCATGCGGCTCACGTAGTCCCGCAGCTCGGCATTGTCCTCAACGTAGAGCACACGGCCAACTGACGCGCCCACCGCTCCTGAAACGGATTCGCCCGATTCGGAGACCGCAGCGGACTCTGCGTTCCCGGGTTCTTCCGCCTCGAGTGACGCTGCGACAATACCCTTTTCGATGAAAACGAGGTCTTCGATAGAAACGAAAGCGGCATCCTGTGTGCGCCTCGGATTTCTTCGGCGTTCGGGTCCGGAGTAGGACTGTTCGTCCTGCCGTCTTTCCTGTCCTCGACGTTCCACGAACGCATCCGGGATCCGGTCCCGGAGATCAATCGGAATCCGGACGGTGAAGCAGGTTCCTTTCTGCGGTTCGCTTTCCGCGGCGACCGTTCCAAGCAGGAGTTCTGCGGCTTCCCGCACGATTGTCAGACCCAGGCCTGTCCCCTCGTAACGACGCGTTGAAGAGGAATCCACCTGACGGAAGCGTTCAAAGATGTGCGGCAAATGTTCGGCAGGAATTCCGATACCGGTGTCCTCTACTTCGATAGTCAGGTAGGCGTCGGTGATACGGGCGCGAATGCTTATCACGCCCTCTTCGGTAAACTTGACGGCGTTACGCAGGAGATTCGTGAGAATCCGTTCCACTTTGTCCCGGTCGAGATAGATGTAGGTCAACCTTTCCAGGCTTTCGTAACGGAGCTCGAGCCCTTTCCGTGAGGTGAGCTCCTCGAATACCGCCACCGTATCGCGGATCAACTCGTCAACGTTGGTGAGGCTCAGTCTGACCTGCATCTTGCGGGCCTCGAAACGCGAGAAGTCGAGCATCTGATTGATCATATCGAGCAGTCGCAGCGAGTTGCGGTAGATCTGTTCGATCATCTTTCGCTGCGGACGGGAGAACTCTCCGGCGTCTCCCTGATACATACTTTGAATAGGTGAGACGATTGAAGTGAGCGGTGTGCGAACCTCGTGGCTGATGTTCGCGAAAAACTGGGACTTTATGACATCCAGCGCCTTAAGCTCTTCATTTGCCTGAGCGAGTCGGAAGCGGGCGGAAAACTCGTGGTGGCGCATCCGGGAGGCAAGGTGGGAGCTGACGACTACGAAGAGCATCGTAAACAGGAGAAAGAAATTGCTGCTTGCAAACACAGGCACGTTGGCAATGCGTTGAAGAACGAGCGATGGTACGATGTAGGCCACATATACGACGGCGCAGGTGACGCCGGTGGCGGTCACATCCAGCGGAAGCATCGCCACGAACGCAATGAGCACAACGATTATTCCGGCGTAGTAGGGACTCTCGTATCCGCCGGTCATATGGACCATCACCACAATCGGGATGCAGGTGGCAAGGTACTGAGCGATCGCGAACGCTATCGGATGCGCTCTGCCGGAAGCACTGCGGCTGACCGCAAAAATGATCGCGCTCAAGAATACGACACCGACCCGGAGAAAGAGAAAGGTGAGACGGTGCAGAGGATACACGATATAGTCGAGGGCATAGAAGAGCATGATGGCGATGCTCGCGGCCACCGCCGCGACTCGGGTATCACTATTTATCCGTGAAAGCTCTTCGGCCTGGTAGGCCTCCGCCAGTTCGTGCTCTTGCCTTTCCATCCGCGTCAGATCCCCTGCGCTTCTACCAGATTTCGGCAGATGTCACGAAAGTAAGCAGCGCGTTGCCGATAGCTCTCCGGATTGTAAATGTCCCGATAGATTCGCAGCAAACCTGTTTCGAGGTCGCCGGCCGACAGGTTCTTGTGTTCAATCACGGAGTTCCAACCAGTATACCACTTCCATTCGCTTGCGGTAACCCGATTCTCCCGTAAAAGCCGCTCCCGAAGTCTGCTTCCCGGAAACGGCGTTAGAATCGTAATCTGCGCCCCCATGATGTTGTTTTCATCAATGAAGTCTGTGGTAGCTTGAATTGAATCCTTCGAATCCTCTTCGAGTCCCAATATGAAGCTTCCGTATATGCCGATTCCGTGTTTCTGAATGGCGTAAATGTATTCCGGGTAGTGCTCGAACATTCGATCCTTCCAGTGATTTCGGTTGAGCCCCTTCATGTTGGATTTGTTTACGCTCTCGAAGCCGATGAATACGATCCGGCAGCCCGCCTCGTGCAGCTCGGAAAGAAGCTTCTCATCACGTGCGATCGAAATATCGGTCTGTGCGAGCCATGCGAAGTTCAGCTTTTTGAACACCGCGAGCAGTTCATGCGTGTATGCACGATTCACGAACATGTTGTCGTCTGCGAAACCGATCTGGGCGAATTTCCAGTGTCGACGGACTTCCCGAACTTCCTCGGCGACCTGTTCAACAGATTTGTGCTTGTATTGACGGCCGTAGATCGTTGAGGCCGCACAGAACTCGCAATCATGCGGGCAACCGCGCGTGGTTTGAATCCAGATCACCGGATACTGGTACTTTGCCACCAGATCGTAGCGCGGCCGCGGGATCAGCGTCATATCCACGCAGGCGTTGTCCGATTGTTCATAAAGTCTTTGAGGTTTTCCTTCCGCGTAATCCCGCAGAAACCGAGGCCAGTTGATTTCCGCTTCGCCGGAGAATACGGTATCGACCTGTTCCATTGCCTCAGACGGGAGAACCGAGGCGTGAATCCCTCCCATAACTACGAAGCGCCCTCGTTGTTTGAACTCTCCGGCGATTTCGTATGCCCGTTCGGCCTGCTGGGTCATTGCGGTTATGCCGACGATATCCCAGTTTCCGGAGAAATCAATCGGCTCGTAGTTCTCATCGATGATCGTGACTTGATTGGGTTCGGGAGTGAGTGCTGCTACGGTTTGAAGCGCCGCCCCCATGCCGTTCCACCAGTGCAGAATCGTTTTCATCTCGCGGGATTCAGTCATGTACCGGCCGAACTCCGGACTCCGCGATAAGTAATCGGCACGAGGAGAAACCAACAGAATGTTAAGCCTTGTCTGGTCCATGGGTTTTCCTGAACACGTCGTTCACATACTCCACGAAATCCCCGATAGTCTCCACGCACCCGAGGTTCCCTTCGTCAAGTTGAATGGAAAGTTCCTTTTCGCAGTATGCGATGATTTCCATCGCCATAAGACTGTCCACTCCCAACTCCTCGCGGAACCGAATGTCGCTTTCCAGGCTCGAAATGTCAAACCGCGAAACACTCGACATGATCCGGCGGACCTCATCGCTCACATTTGCACTCTGCATCATTTTGGTACTCCTATTTCGTGCTTAGAATCGTTTTCGGCACTTTGTGAGGGGACATGATTCCGAAAAGATATTCGCGCAAAATCCTTATCCGCCCTTGATCAACCTCCCCGTCATCGAACAGGACCTCGGCAACGAGAGCTCGCGACTCAAGATAGGCGCGAGACATAACTACCCCTGGGAAAGTCATGATAGCCCGTTCGACCTCGGCAAAATCGACCATGTTGCCATTCACCTTGCAGGTCGCCTTTTTTTCCCGCACGAAAACCAGGTGGCCTTCGCTCTCTTCAATAAGGTCCCCGGTAGCGAACCAGCCATCCGAAAATGCTTCCCGGCTCTCCTCAGGTCGGCGGTAGTATCCGGCCGCAAGATAGTTCGATCGAAAGACCAACTCTCCGTCGGCTGCAATTCGCCATTCGACCTCCCCGGCGGGCGGACCCATCGTCCCGGGGCGAGAGGTTTCACGGGCGGGCGCCGATACTATCGGATATTCGGTGAGTCCATACCCATGCAGCACCTCGCAGCGAAAACATTCCGAGACGAATGCGTTCTGTTCAACTGTCAGTCGGCTGCCTCCCGACACCAGCGCCCGAAGCGAACCCAACTCATGTTTCTCATCGATAAAGCCGCTCAGCATCGTGTATATCTCGGGGACCGAGGTAATGTAGTTTATCTGCTCTTCCGCGATGTACCGCAGAAGGTGTCGCGGATGAATCGTCCGGGCGATTACCGAAGTCATCTGTCCGAAGATCGGCACGAAGATCGAAGCGGCAAGCGTGTAGATGTGAGGCATCGGCAGAATCACCAGCGAACGATTGCCCGGGGTTGCCCGCAGGCAGCCGAGAACGAACTGCGCGGTGATCTGGTAACCCGCATACGGTGTCATCGAGCCGAGTGGATAACCGTATCCGCGGTAGGTGTAGTTGATCGACGCTACATCATCCGGAACGTCAGGTCGGCCGGTCTGCACTCTGCCGGGACGTATTTCAAATCGCCCGCCGGAGCGGTGGACAAGAGTCGTGCGATCCGAGAGATATGCTGCAATCACCGGAAGGTGCGACTCTTCGGAAATCACAAAATCCGGATCGAAGTTCTTGAAAACCTCGTCAAGTTCCATTCTGCGAAAATCGAGTTTCACTGCAGACAGGAGAGCATGAATCCGCAGAAGTGCAATGAAAACCGCGACAAAGTCGATCGAGTTCTCGATGAACATCGCGACCGTTGATCGGTCACGGATACCGGCTTCGCGAAATAATTCTTCAATCGTATGGCATCGTATCTCGAATTCGGAAGCAGACATTCGTATCGGTGAAGCACCGGGCGTTAGCTCGACAAATGCAGAGTGGGAGCCCCAGTGACTAAGGGACTGCGATATCCGTTCGACGATGTCCATTGCGTGCACCCGTAGATCTGACGATGGTCTGTGTTGATTGCGTAAAGCATTCTATACCAAAATCTCTATAGAGTCAAACACTTCACATTTGCTCCAGGATCTACGCCGATACCGGTTTGCGACCGCGCGCGATGAGCGCTTGCGGCGGGGTGCCGAGCCCCAATTCCACCGTTACATCCACAAACCCCGCGTGGATAAGCAGGTTGGTAAGCTCGCTTTGCGTGAAGAACTTGAAAAGACCTTCTTCTTCGAGCTCGAAGAGCGCAGCTGCCTCGTTCAGCATGGCGCGCGCATTGGTCAAATTCGTGTCTGCGGGAACCGACGGGCTTCCACTTGCGCGTATTTCGCCGACGTAGTCGGTGAAGATAACGGAGATATCACTGTCGGGTTTCATGCTGGATGCGACTATCAACCCGCCGGGGACGAGCATCCGGAAGAGCACGGGAAAGATCTCTTCGACGTTGAAAAGGTAGGATACAAAGAGGCTCGCCACTATGCGGTCGAACGATTCCGGCGCGAAGCCCAGATCGGAGAGCCTATTGCAGTCACCGAAGCCAAGCGTGTCGAATCGCATCTTTTTTGTCGTGAGAGTCTCATATTCGCTCTCGCTCAACGGTCGCTCCAGTGCGGGTTCTATCTCGCCATTGAACGATTCCGGACCCGGTTCGTGGGCGTCCCCGCCGCGCAGGTCGGTTTGAAAAAGCCTGCCTGATCCAAACCTCGCCGCCCGGTTTAGTTCGAGCACTATCGGCATGAGATCACTGCCGATGCGCAGCGAAACCGGGCGTAACAGATCCCGGGAGGGAATTGCGCCACGCAGCAACTTGTCGAGCTCTTCACTCATCCCTGCATCGAGGCGGTCTGCCGCCTCCTGTCGCAGGCCCTCAACGCGCCCGCGGAGAAGGCCGATATCCGGCGCAGGAGAGGCGAGGTAGCGGCGGAGGGGCATCAGACGGTTCGGCTCGAGATTGCGTTGAAGAAGGCTGAGCCGAACTCCCGAAAGCGACCGGTTCGCTGCGATGACTCCCTCGGCCTTCTGTCTGGTCTTCTCGAGTGCCTCCTGAACGAGGTCCACTGCCGAAATTTCCACGGAGTTTCCGGCGAACGACGGCGTCCCGGCCAATTCGAGAAGAAGTGTTTCGACAAAGAGCCCGGTCCCGCAGCCCAGATCTGCGATCCGTGCTCCGGGCCGAACATCGAGCAGCTCCGCTTCGCGCCGCAGGAACGCGCGGAACTCCGGAATGTTCCGGTAGAAATCGTATCCCTGGCTCTCGCGACCTTTACCGATCAGGTAGTCGTGCCAGTACTCATCGATCAAATCGGACTCTACACGTGCGAGCCGTTCACGCTCGGAGGCAATCAGGCGGAACATTCGATCACGATTCGGATCCTGAGCCGTGCGCTGGTCTTCGAAAAGAGTACGGAAAACGGCTTCGGTCATGATCTTGTAGCACAGAAGCGCGTCCTCGCTCGTGTGCAGGTTGTGTCCGGTGGGGATCTCGACAATCTCCCGCGTTCCATCCGAGGCGATCGTCATAATGTCACGAATCTCCCCTGCATCGATCCACCGATCGAAAGTCCCGCATATCCACGAGACGGGGAGGTCCATTCGCGACAGGTCAAGGCGGGCGTCTGTGAGGTAGGCGTACCGGTGACTGATGAGGTCATTTGCGAGAGTGTCCATATTGACCAGATGCCCGAGCATGCCCGAAACGCCGTTTGGAATTCCCATCCGGAAATTTGCCAGGACGTCCAGACCTCCGAGGATGTTCCGCAGCGTAGTCCGCGCAGCCGGGAGTCCCATTACGTTCAGCCAGAAATGCACGCGTTGTCTGTTTTCTTCGGCAAGGATCAGCTTTCGGCCGTCGAGTGACGCCATGCTGAAGGTAACAAGTACGACTCGCTCGACGGAAAAGTAGGGACTCTGGTAGGCGTAGTCGAGAACGGTCTGAATATCATCCTGCCCCTGGCTCACGCGATACCCGAGCATTTCGAAGCCACGCCGCGTCTCGCCGTTCCGGTTGTAGCTCTCCCCGGGTCGATCTATCCCGTCATACCTGACGACGACCGCTGTGCGCCCGGCTGCCGAAAAATTGTCCAGAAGGACTGCTGCGAGCGGCGCAAGAGTTTCCTTTTTCTTCCCGAATGCCGGCGGTGCGACGAACACCGTCGCCGGAGCATGCCATCGGTTGGCAGTCAGGATTGCAACAATGTCCTGCCCCGATCGATTGCGGATGCGAACAATCTTGTTTTCGAGCGGTACTGCCCGATCGGTCGGTTCGGCCCGTTGCTGTTTCGCGCGCTCCCAATCGGTTTGCGTGTATACCATATGCCGACAATCCACGCGTGCGATGTCCGCCTCGATACCGATCCTGACGACAACCGTTACATCCGACGACTCCGATGCGTCTGAGAGAGTTCGTGCGTGGCGGATTTCTCCGCGCATTCCGAGTGCGAGAGATTCATCCGCCTCGTAGGCAACATGAAGACCCGCTCGCAGGCCCGTGGCGGTTTCGACGGGACATCGTACGTCGCACAGGAATCCTCGCCGGCTGATATCGAGAATTCTGCCCGTCAGTACCAGATCATGCGCCGAATCGGCCGCCGTTTCGGCAGGAACGCGCAGGGCGATTCTCGTGTTGACGGCCTTACGCCCGTAGGAGCGCACCTCGCCGCGAAAGAGCTGCGACGGAAATTCGAGGACCTTTCCGAGGTCCGATTCGTTTATGTGGGAACGGAAATAGTAGGTCCCTCCTGAGAAGGAGAAGGAACAGCTCACCTGCCCGGAACCGACACTCTGGTTGGCTTCAATTCCAAGTCTGGATCC
Organism: Spirochaetia bacterium; assembly: GCA_035530755.1. Taxonomy (GTDB): domain Bacteria; phylum Spirochaetota; class Spirochaetia; order DSM-27196; family DATKUC01; genus DATKUC01. Next base: position 11,421 of record DATKUF010000299.1, read on the forward strand.
ATCACGAAAACCTGACAGATAGAGCGAATAAATTCCGTCTGCCGTTTCGGTGATCGCATGGATCGGGGAGTGATCCTCTATGAGATGAGCGAGGACGGTCCGCGCCCGGTCTGCCGGAACGGTCTCAAATTTGTCGTCCGGATGATTCTGGGCGAACCACTCCTGGATCTTGCGGCGGGAACTGGTCGACGCGTTTTCAACCACGAAGGCACGAATGCGCGCCTTGTAGGGCTCCCGAAGATCCACGAAGCGAAAGCCGGCTGTCGCAATCCGCCCGCCGTTGTTTTCCACAACGTAGACGATTTCGCCGCCCGCTTCGAGACTCCGTGCATCGCCGGGCAGCTGGAACGTGAGTCGCAGTCGCAGACCCGTTTGGATACGGCTCAAGGTGCGGAACGTGAATAGCGCCCCTTCGGTGGACAGATTATCAATCGAGACGACGTTGAGATTCGGCGAGTCGGAAGTGACGCCGCCGATAGAGCAGTCGCACCGCGGAACACGGCGTGATTCCGAGTCCTCGCCGCCCTCCCGCACCGACTGTTCAACCATGTCCCTGATGTAGCGGTCGACGAGCAATCGCTGTGCGTCGGCTTCGTACTCGAAAGCGAGCGCAAGAATCTGCTCATCATCGGGTTCGGCGTGGTCCGTCCGGTCCGCTGAAAAGTTGGTTCGCACGACATGTACGGGGATCTGCACGGGATCGTGCAGACTCGGAAGGTGGAAGCTGATCTTTCGCACGTCGCTGTAGTCTTCGGGAACCCGGACCACGACACCGATTCCCGTTCGACTCAAGTCAATCGACTGCGCCGAAATTGTCCCGGATGCGGCCGTTACTTCAACTACTGCCCGATGCTCAACTCTGATGTTCCTTCGGCGGTCGCTCATGGTATGCCGTCAGATTACCCGCATATCTCAGTCTGCGCAAGTTTCCGCCGCGAATTCGGCAAAACCCGTGCGCGATCAGGACGTACGTTGACATATTGAGATCGGAACGATAGTATTCGTATACTGATTACTCATAGAGTGAGTAATTGGGATGAAGAATGATCGGACCGCATGATACAACGTCATCTGATATCGAATACGCGCTTCTGGGCCTGTTGCAGGAACGCCCGATGCACGGGTATGAGCTCGCGCAGATACTGCGGACGCAAACCGGGCTTGGCCTCATCTGGGAAGTGAAGCAAAGCAACCTGTACGGGCTCCTCGCTAAACTGGAGCGTGAGAGGTTTGTCTTCGCCGATCGTCAGGATCAGCCAAATCGTCCGGCCCGGAAAATCTATCATCTGACCGACGCCGGGGCGCGAGCAGTCGAGTCGTGGATTCGAAATCCGGTTACCCACGGGCGAAGCATACGGGTCGAACTTCTGGCTAAACTCTATTTCGCGGAAAAGATCGATCGCAAAGCTGCGGCCGAGCTGATTGCTTCCCAGAAAGCCGCATGCAGAAACCTGTTCGAAGCGATCCGGAGGCGAAGATCCGAGCTCGGGAGAAGCGAAGGTTTCGATCGCATGGTCTACGAGTTTCGTGCCGGGCAGCTCCGATCAACGCAAAGGTGGTTAGATCGATGCGCAGCCTTCTACTCGGTCGACGCGTCCGGAAAGCGTGTTCCATCGTGACATTTCGGAGGATTTTCGATTGAAAGCAGCACTGGCAGCGATACAGCTGATCCTCGTTGGTGCGATCGCCTGGGGCGGTGGCGTCAGCGAAGCGGCCGCCGGGTCAACGCAGCTTGCAGGTGAAGTCGTGGTCTACACGGCCGCTTCGTTGACCGAGGCGTTCACGTCGATCGGCAACCTCTTCATGAAGCTGCATCCCCGGACAGAGATCACTTTCAATTTTGCGGGCTCCCAGAAGCTCGCGCAGCAGCTTGCCCTGGGTGCACCGGCGGATGTTTTTGCGAGCGCGGACGTCAAGCAGATGCAGGCGGCGCAGCGAAGCGGTCGAATCGCCGACGACGGGCCTCGGATTTTTGCCCACAACCGGCTGGTAGCCGTTGTCAACATAGACCCAACTCACACGGTTTCGCGTCTGGTCGACCTTTCGCATTCCGGACTCAAAATCGTGCTCGCTGCGGACACGGTGCCTGTGGGAAGCTACACGCGGGAGTTCCTGGCGAAAGCAGCGCGGGATCCTGCGTACGGTACTGCCTTCCGCGACGGCGTAGTAGCGAATACCGTATCCCTCGAAGAGAACGTACGGGCTGTGCTCAACAAGGTGGCCCTCGGTGACGGGGATGCCGGTATTGTCTACTCGAGCGACATCGATTCTGTTTCCGCAGCGAAAGTGAGAGAAATAGATATTCCCGACGCGCTCAACTCAATTGCCGACTATCCAATCGCTCCGATCACCGACAGTAAGAACCCGAAATCCGCGGCGGCCTTTGTCAAACTTGTTCTGTCGCCTGCAGGACAGAAAATACTTGCCGCGTACGGTTTTATTCCCGCGGTGCAGAAGGCCCAATAGGTGACAGGCAACAAGACGAGCTTACATCCCGAGCTCCTGCGCACTGCGGGGCAGGAGCCGATTTCGCCTTTTCAGGTACGCGTTTCCAGAAGACGGTTGGGCCGGGACTTCTGGTATGCGGCAATTGTTCCCTGTCTCGCTTTTCTCGTAGTCCCTGTTCTTGCACTCCTGTTCTACGAAAATCCGAAAACGATACTTGCGAACCTGGACGGACGTCAGGTCGCGCAGGCAGTCACGCTCAGCGCCACGACAACAATAATCACCACCCTGATAACGCTGTTGATCGGAACCCCGGTTGCATATGTACTTCCTCGGATCAAAGGATGGGGTCATCGGCTTATCGAAACCATTATTGATCTGCCGGTCGTGCTGCCTCCGGCGGTTGCGGGGATAGCTCTGCTGATGGCATTCGGACGGCGCGGGCTTATCGGAACCTATCTGCACGCGGCGGGAATCGATATTCCGTTCACAACCGCCGCGGTCGTCCTGGCGCAGCTGTTTGTTGCGGCCCCCTATTTCATAAAGACGGCGTCAGTGGGGTTCGCGGCGATTGATCCCGACACGAAGGAAGCAGCGGCTCTCGACGGCGCCTCGAGGTTTGCAACCTTCCTCTATGTGTCTCTTCCGCTTACGCGGAACGCTATTCTCAGCGGGGCAATCCTCACTTTTGCCCGTGCCCTGGGCGAGTTCGGCGCAACGATCATCTTTGCGGGAAATCTGCCGGGCAGGACGCAGACGATGCCGCTTGCGATCTACATCGGTTTTCAAATCAATCTGAACGTTGCGCTTGCACTTTCGATCATGCTTATCGCGGTATCGTTCCTGGTCATGTTCATCACACGAATGTTGTTGAACGATCCTCAGAGGGGTTGAGCCGGTCAGTCACTGTTTGCGAGGACGAGCAGCAGGGGGAAGTGATCGGAGTAACCCAGACCGGTATCAAGTTGCCAGCCAAACGGGTGTCCGCCTCTGTCCCTCAGGTAATCATGCGGGACCACCCAGAAATCCAAAAAACTGAGTCCTTCCGGATCGAGCAGTCCTGCGGAGAGCAGAAAATTATCGTAGGTCTCCCAGCTGCCGTTGTACCAGTAGCTTCCGCTGGTTCCCGCCGAGGTGCCGGCCTTTCCCCACGGCGAGAAGAGCATGCCCCCGTCGCGTGAAGCTCGCGTTGCGGCCAGGTCGACTGAGACGGCAAGGCTGCCCGAAGGTGCATCGAGTGACGAATTGCACAGCACGAGAGCCGTCTGGTACTGCATTCCCGTACGTTGCCACTCATCCACGCTCTCATTTAAATCACCGAGTACGAGAACTTCGGCGTGGACGTTTTCGGCAAGAATAGCTTCGAGACGATCATGCACGACTGCCGCCGCGCGTAACCGCAGCGGTTCAGTGTACTGCGTGCCTCCCGATTGCGACTTCCAGTGACAGACGAGAAGGTAGAGCCTGGTGCCCGAGCAATCAATCGCAATCTGGAGGATGTCCCGTGTCGGTACAGGATCGAAACAATCGGTCACCGGATAGGCGGTCGCGCAAAGCACCGGAAGCCGGGTAATTATTCCCACATTCACCGCCGAGTCGATACTTCGAACGAGAACGGTGTGGAGATATCCAAGGTCTGCGAGCTGACGGCTCACAAGGGCATCCAGCACCTGTTGGTTCTCGATCTCCTGCAGCGCGACGATGTCGGGACCGCCCCGCACCGACTCGCGGATTACGGCCGCAGTTCGGGCCAGCCGCTCCCGGTAGAGGTCGCTTGTCCACTGCCCGTTTTCCGGATTGTATTCAGGATAGTCGCTTTCATTCGACACATCATCGAAGAGATTCTGCGCGTTGTAGGTGAGAATCGTCACTAAAGGACGAGGCTCTCGATCTCTTCCGGGCCGAAACGTGCAGGCTCCCCCCATAAGCGCGGAAAACAGGAGGAGGCCGACGACCGGTATCCGTACCGCGGGGCGATTCGAAATGCGCAGACCCATCTGTTAGTGAGACTGCGCAATTTCTGCGGCGCTTCAGGGAGGACGCTAATCCTGTTCGACGGTTGATGTACGGGAGTACCCCATCCGCGATAGCAGGCTGTCCTTCAATATGAACTGATGGTATACAGCACCCAGCACGTGAAGCCCCACCAACATCCCGAATACTACGAAGATCGCGGCGTGGACGAACGGTTCGAATCCCATCGGAAGTGAAATCGGTTTTCCAATGACCAGTCGCAGGACATGGGCCTGCAGCGCGAGAAGCACTCCACTTCCACCCGCCAGGAGTGCGAACAGGTAGAGCAGGGCGTGGGTTACCTTCGCAACAAAGTCGAGAAAGCTGTTTCCGGTGGCGGAGGGGGTCGGCCGCGGCGTGGAAGATCGACTGAGAAGTTGTAACAGCACGGTGACCACCAGGCCTATTCCGAGGATCATGTGCACAGTCAGCGGAACAACTTTGCCTGCGTTGTTCGGCAGGAAGTGGAGAAGTCCGACTCCGATGAGGGTCTCAGCCAGAACGATGAGGGCGGTCAGCCAGTGGAGAGTAACGGTAAACGGATTGTGACGAATCGGATTCTTCCGGGCATAAGATCTTTTGTTCATGAACAAAACATGACACTCGAGCGTGAAGAGTGCATGAAGCCGGAAGCGGTCGCGAGAACTTTCATATCCCTCCCGGGCTGGAAATCGCAACCGGCCGCAGGTTGCGTTCGCGTCACCGGTCCTTCTCGTCATCGAAAACGACGGTGGCATCGCCCACGCGCAGAACGTCACCCGGTTTCAGGACGCGTTTCTGCGTGGGACGATTGTTGACCATTACCGGCTTTCCGCTCTCCACGGTAAACTCTCCGGTCCTCCCGTCACGGATAACCGTGACCTCATCGCCGCTGCGCGGTGCGCCGGCCTGATCTGCGCCGATAGTCACATCCGTCCCGTTCCCGAAACTTATAACCGTCTGGCCTGCAGTAATGGGAAAAACCTGAGTGGCTCCGCCTGCGAGGACTTCCAGGTTGGCGCCGGTGCGGCGGTTCATGAAGCGCATGCGACTTATGAGGAACCAGAGCAGCAGCGCTACCACCAGCGGGACGAGGAGCAGGGGGTTCCACCTTCCCGATGGTGCTCCAAAGAGGGTTCCCACGAAGTAGTACTGCGAAGCGTCACCCTGCGCGTCCGGACCGTGATACTCCACACTGACTATCCTTCGATCACCGGGAATCATTCTCGGTGCGTAGGAAAGCCGGTACTCTTTCAGTACACGTCGGCGGACATCGAGGTAGACATTCGCGAGTTCCTCCTCGCTGCGGGCATCGTAGACTCTTCCGCCCGTCGATCGAGCGATAGTGCGCAGATTCGAGTCCTGTTGGGCCGGGCCGAAATGAATCGGAAACACGGATATACCTTCGCGAATAAGTGAGCTGATTGCCTCATCGCTTGCGACCACGTGGGACCCGAACTGTGGGTTTGCGTTGCCGGTGTGAACGGCGTACGGGAAGTTTTCACCGTCGGTCAGCAGAATGATGACCTTACGCCCCTTTGAGCCTGCAAGATCGTGCGACGCCGCCGAGAGGGACGCGTACAGCTCGGTAAACGCGTCCGGTCTCTGCGGTTGCGAGATATCCGCGAAGGATTTTTCGACGCGAGCCCGCACGTCGGTCGGAAGGATCGCAACCCGGTAGAAGGTGTTGAAGGTGGCAAGACCGATACGGTCTGCCGGATTGTCCACTGAGTTGAGGAAGGTGGCGATGGCCGCTTTCGCCGCCTCGATCCTGGTTTCGCGAACTCCCGGCGGCGAGGCGGAATCGGTTGGCCTCATCGGATCGTACATGCTTCCTGAGTTGTCCACGAGCAGAAAGAATGTAATGCCGTCGCTGGCATCCGCACCCTCCTGGAAACCAAAGCGGTCGACCTTCTGCAATTTCCCATCCGGGGCACCTTCGAACAGCGAAAAATCACGCGAAGAGAGTCCATCGATGGTGTTTCCGTTTGCATCGGTCACGCTCACGTAGACATCGACCCGCTGCCCCGTGAGGAGTCGAGAGGGGTCTACCTGGGCGATCGTCACCTCGGCACCGGCCCGAACGCCGGTCACCGCAAGAACCAGTATCACCAGGGTTTCGATCGACAACGTTCGAATTCCGATTCTTTTCAGGCTCTGACTCATGGTCGCCTCCTATTCCCGACGGTAGATAAGCTTTGCGCTGCCGCAGGCTACCACATCGTCAAATTTGAGCGGAGAAGCAGGATCCTTCTTCACCGGTTGGTCGTTGATTCTTACCTCACCGTCCAAGGCCTGAATGAAAAGGTCCCGACCGCTCACAAGCATCCGGCAGTGAAGACCGGCGATGCCGCGGTAACCGTTTCGCGAATCGCCGGGACCTCCTTTTTCGGTTGCCGGCAACGGGATGTCGCATCGGGGCAGGGACCCGATAGTGATCTTCCGCTGGTTCAGAATGAACTCTCTGCTTTTGAACGGACCGTTGAGCATCCGGAGCACGCCGAAGGAGAGTCTCTTTTCCACGAACGCGTACGCAAGTCCTATCAGTATTCCAAGCAGCAGGAGTCCGATAAGGTGGACGACGGCCGCATCGGGAAACAGGAGCCTTCCATATTCGACTGCAGCACCGCCGAGCAGTCCGCCGATGAAACCACCGAGCGCGCCGATAGCGACTTTCCTGCCCGACACCGAGCGTATTCCCGACGCCGCCCCGACACCCGCTCCAAGCACTGCCCATCCAACCGCGCGCGCTATCGGCATTGCAAACGCGCGGACCTCGAACTGGTTCCCGACCAGGTACTCACCGACCACGAACAACACACCTTGAGCAACCAGGAATCCAAAAGCGCCGCCGGCTGCTCCGACGAGTCCGCCGGCGGCGATCCCGGCTGCAATCCGTCGGTCGCGCGACGCGATAATTCCGTCCGCGCTTCCGAGGAACGCCCCGAATATCAGCCCGAACAGTGCTCCCGAAGCTACTGTGTAGAGAAGGTAACCGGGGAAGTGGACCTGAAGGCGAATGACGGATTCCATGACCGGCCAGGTGGCGAGTCCCGCCGCGATGCCGAGCGCCAGTTGGATTATCCGTCGGATAAGTAGCGTCATTGCAGATTCTCCCTTTGTCGAAGAAGTTCCGGAGCATTTTCCGAACCTGAGCTGTGAAACTGCAGGCCGCTTTTTCCGGGGCCGGGTGAAATCGACAGGATAATTCGCTCGAGTGGTCGGACCACGCATACATATCGGGCCACCGAAGTTCCGCGGTGGGCCTCGAGCGTATATTCTCCCGGCGCCAGGTTGAGAACAGTCCGACCCGACCCGACCGAGGGAACCGCTTTCGGATGGGGCTCGCGACCCCAGGCACGATAGATGTGCAAGCCATTCACCGAGAGTGTGATCGGTCCCGATGAAGTCGACAGCGCGATGGCCCCGGGGTATGGCACCAGGGATGCGCTCAGGTCGAGATTCGTCTGAAACGGATAGACCATGAGGTCGAAGCGATCAGGATAATAGCCGTCGTGCTCGACGCGGAATTGATACACCCTTCCGGACTTGAGCGCTGCTGCAACGGACCGCGTGACCGGGAGCCAGAAACCGTCGAACCCGACGAAGACGGATGACTCCGCGGTTATGTTCGCGCCATCGGCTGCCGAAGTCACCGTGACCTCGACGGCAAGTGGAAGCGCCGGACCCGGACCGACGGTTACCGTGACAAGCCTTCCCGCCGCCCGGTCTCCGGTTTCACGCTGACGCTCACGCGATTCGAGGTAGAATCCCGTCCACGACAACTGCCCTGCCGCCACTACTTTCAGCCGATACTGGCCGGCCGGAACATAGAGCCGATTGCTCACAAATACCTCTGTCTCCGAAGTCGCCTGTCGCGGATCCCGGTGAAAGGTCAGTGTCGCGTTTTTGGCTTTCGGGATCATATCTCCGTCGTCGACAAATAGATCAGAGGATACAAAGATGTCCTTTGCCGAACGTGGTCCGCGGGTCACCCTCACGGCAACTTGCAGCGAACCGTAACGCTCCGGCTGGAACAGCTCGTATTGCAGGCCCGACCGTATGCCGTAGTAGGAGAGTCCTCCTCCGGCAAGAAGCACGAATAGGAGCGCGAGGACGAGCGCTTTGCGCTTTGGCGATCGGTATTTTGGAGGTGTCCAGTTCCCCGAAAGTACCGAAGCAAGCTCCGATTTCTCCTCTGCGTCGCGTGTCCTTATCCGTCGATCGAGCTTTTTGAGTATCTGCGAGAGATCCTGGTAGCGACGCCTGATGCGTGCATGCATGGTTCGACAGATCAGTCGCGCGGTGAAACCGCTGATTGCCGGATTCTGACTTCTCGGTTTTCGGTATTTTCCGTGCTGAATAAGCCTCATCGTTTCGGCGGTGATTGAACCAGGGAACGGTCGTTTCCCGGTTGTCATTTCGTAAAGCATGACACCGAGCGAATAGATATCGGCGCGCCGGTCCACGTTTCGTGTGTCCTGGAACTGTTCCGGCGCCATGTAGGAGGGTGTCCCGAGCGTGGTACCCTCGCGGGTCAGTACATTTTCCGATTCGTCGTCCACGTGAGCGATTCCAAAGTCCACCAGTTTTACGTCACCTTTTCGGGAGATAAGAATGTTCCCCGGCTTGATGTCCCGGTGGACGACTCCCCGATCATGGGCGTATTTCAGCGCGCGGCACGAATCGCGAAAGACCAGAAGCGCAACGCGCTCAGGCAGGTAACGGTCCCGCTGTAGAATCTCGGCAAGCGACATCCCGTCGACGAACTCCTGGACGATGTAGTAGGCCGGGCCCTCTCTGAAATGATCGAAGACGTCTACGATGAACTCGTTACGAAAGTCCATCATGATGGATGCTTCCCGCCGGAAGCGCTCCCGTACCGATGCGTTTCCCCGCAGAGTCAGCTTCTTGATAATGACGAACCGATCCAGTGTCGGGTGTTCCGCTTTGTAGACGGCCCCCATACCGCCGCGCGCGATCTCCGAGATTACTTTGTACTTTCCAATGCTGTCAGGAATTCTTGCCATCGCTCGCATCCTCTGGGGTACCCGTTTCAACTATGTCCCGTGTCGGATCCGTCGGTCTGTCCGGCGGGAGTACCGCCAGAAGATATTTCGACGGGTTGTGAATTTGTACGTAACGTCCGCGCAGATTGTAGCGGCCGCTGACCGGACGATGGCCGCCGAAGTAAGCGGCTTCCGCCTGGACCTCGGGGGCGAGATAGTGATGGATCATCTGCTCCACCGCGTCAGGATCTGCCGCCTCGTCGTCAGTCCAGGTCATACCGTAAACAACGTCCCCGCGACTCCGGTATTCGAGGATCTCCTCGTAGGTGAACAATCGCGCCGGTTCGGCGTGACTGATGAGGAAATGCCTGCCAACGGCAAGCAGTGGGAGATTCTTCTCGAAGTAGTAGAGCCCCGCGAGAACCCGGTCATCGTAGACCAGACGGATGTAGTCCAGGACCATCGCCCCCTCGTAGGCGAATTTTCCGAACGGCTGATTTCCTCCCGCGGATTCATTCGCGACGTTCTCGTGGTTGCCTTTGAGAAGATGTATCCCTCGAGGCAGGGCAATTTTCAAAAGCGAGAGGATACGAACGACCGCGAGGCTCTCCTGCATCTCCCGATCCATCGCTTCGTGCCTGCGAAAACCGTCCGAAAACTCTGCGAAGGCCTCGCGCCACCGGCCGCGAACCCGCCCTTCACCGTGGAAATAGTCTCCCACGCATACGATCTGTGCCCTTCCGTCGGCAACCGCTTCAAGGACGGTTGTGCCCGGAAACCGTTCCGGATCAAGCTCATGGCCGAGGGCCGACCAGAGCAGACCAGGACGCGCGTGAATATCCGGAAGCACGACGGTCACGGCACTCGGGTCCAGGAACACTACGCCACCGGGCATGCCGCCGCTATCACGGGGCCGCATCGGCCGATCTTCGGCGGTCAACACCCCGTTGACCTCCACGAGAAGCTGCAAGAGTTCATCATGATCGGGAAGAGACTGCTCTCGCCTGTGACGGCCGATTCTTTCCCGCAGTATCGAAATGTCTCCCGTGGGATTGCTCACCAGATCAATCTGCTACTATGGTTTTGTTCACCTCAACAAAGTCCTCACTGAGCACCTGTGTGGCGTCCGTGAGTCTTTCCTGCTCCTCTTCCGGCGCAAGTTGTTCGCTGAGGACCGCGATTTTGAAGACAGCCGAGCTCTTCTGAACGGGTCCTTTCGAAAAGCGCACCGGCTCGTCGGCGCGGATGTCTTCGGCAAGAATCGAGGCGGCCTCACTCGCGCTGTCAGGGACGTCATGGCGCAGCCCGATGCTCGCGTACTCGGCGGTCCGAACGCCTTCGACGAGCGGGCCTATCGTGACCAGGGAGCCCGAATAGGTCAGCACGATTGCGCCTCGATCCTCCTCCCGCGCAAATTCGTCCCATTCCTCCATCTCGAACTCCGACAGGCGGGATTCAAACGCATCCCTTTTCTCGATCCACGCTTGTGCGACAAGTTCGATCGACTCGTCGTTGTTCGGCATTCCGGAGGTCGCCGTGATCTTCCTAATGTGTTCCCGGATGTTTTCCGGTACCTTCTCCAGGTATTCACCCATTCTTTTCTCCTTTTCGGGTCACTGCATATCATATCCCGAGTTGGGGGGAGTTTCAGTTTCACAGGCGCGATTGTGATACGATGTATGTATGAGATACTCAGAAGAAGAGGTGAAAGCAATCCTCACCGAGCGAGTCGAGCGTCATCTACGCTCGGTGACCGAGTCTTCCGGGCTGCCTCCCGGTGGGGAGTCTCTGCGTCGGATCCGAGAGAACTGGCTCGAGAAACGTATGATGTTCGAGGAGCAGACGCGGCTCCTTGGGATGGTCATTCCGGAGCGGCTCGATTCAGAGGACCCGCGCGGAATCATTCTTCTCACCTATTCGGGGTCGCTTGTCGCGATCGGAACGCTTGGTGATCGCGGTCGGTGGTTCGAATACGCGAGCATCAAGTTGCGAAACGACGTTCCGAACCTCGTGAAAGCGCAGGGAGTACTTCTTGGCGGCCCGGTGCATGCCGATGCGCCGGCCCGTTTCACCCATTGCCCGATCGAGCAAAGTTCGGACGTCCTTTTGCTCGCAACCTGTCCTGAAGGCCTCTCACACGCAGAACAGGAAAAACGTCTCCGAGAGGCCACTATTTTTCTGACAAACGGATTTGTAAAACTCAATCGTACGTTGACACTGCCCGAAGACACGATCGGTCACTTTACGATGAAGAGCATGGTGCAATATCTCGCCGCGAAGGATGACATCTCCCAGTCGCTCGCGCACCAGGTGCTTGACGACTATCTAACGATGGTAGAGGCGGGACTCCTGCTTGGCGAGCGGGTTCCTCTTGGTGCAATTGGTCGCCTCCATCTGGGAATTCGCCCGGCGCAGAAAGCCCGGATCGGCCGCAACCCCGCCACAGGGGCGGAGATGACCATCCCCGCCAAACCGATGACTCCGGTCCCCCGCATCTCCTTCAGCAGTCGGCTGAAGGAACGGGCCGCATCGATGCCGGTGGAAGTGGACGCGGACGAAGATTGACAGGCATCCAGGCTTCCCGGCCGAAATCGGCACACGCGAATCTCCGTCAATCAGGATATGGCAGAACCGCTGGGCGCGAGGAACAGTTCAATTCAATAACATTTGGTAGATCACAATGAAACCTTATCGCATCGCAACCATTCCGGGAGACGGAATCGGCAAAGAAGTCATACCAGCGGGACAAGAGGTGCTCGAAGCCATTGCCTCGACGAGCAAATCCTTGCGCTTTGATTTTGAAAACTTCAAATGGGGCGGCGACTGGTACCGCCTGCACGGCGAGATGATGCCGACCGACGGCCTCGAAGCTTTGCGTGAGAAGGACGGGATTTTATTTGGTTCCGCCGGCGATCCGGAAATTGCCGACCATATTACGCTTTGGGGATTGCGGCTGAAAATATGCCAGGGTTTCGACATGTACGCCAATGTTCGTCCCACGCGAATACTTCCCGGTATCGACACACCACTGAAACGCTGCAACCCGGAAGACTTGAACTGGGTCATCGTTCGGGAAAACTCTGAAGGAGAATACTCCGGCGTCGGTGGCCGTGTGCACCAGGGCTTTCCATTTGAAGCGGCAACCGATCTTTCCCTGATGACCCGCTTCGGTGTCGAGCGCATCATGCGCTTCGCGTTCAAACTGGCAAGTTCGCGTCCGCGTAAGAAGTTGACAGTGGTAACCAAAAGCAACGCTCAGCGGCATGCAATGGTCATGTGGGACGAAATAGCGAAATCCGTCTCGCAGGAGTACCCTGAGGTCGCCTGGGACAGGGAACTCGTGGATGCGGCGACCGTGCGAATGGTCCACCGACCCGCGAGCCTTGACACCATCGTCGCGACAAACCTGCACGCCGACATACTGAGTGACCTTGCTGCAGCGCTTGCGGGAAGTATGGGGATTGCGCCGACCGGGAATATCGATCCGGAGCGTCGATTCCCTTCCATGTTTGAGCCGATCCATGGCTCTGCCTTTGATATCATGGGGAAGGGTGTGGCAAATCCGATCGGAACTTTCTGGTCGTGCGTGATGCTACTGGAACATCTGGGCGAAGTAGATGCGGCCGAGCGCCTGATGGCAGCCATCGAGAAGGTGACGGCCAATTCTGCCCTTCACACGCCAGATCTCGGCGGCGCGGCCGGCACGCGCGAAGTGACGAGGGCCGTTTGCAGACTCATCTCCGATTGAGGCGGTAGTGAACATACCTGTCTCGCAGTTCCCAAACCGGCAGCGCGAAATGCGTTCCCGCAGATGAATAGAGCACGAAAGACTCAGTGACGCTTCCCCGACGGCCACCCTGCGGGGATGGCTTCGCAGCGGAGAAACCGGTCAAACACCATACCACAATGTCGCGAAAGCTCACCTGTTCGATTCGTCTCGAGGAGAACAGCCCATTTGCATGGCCGCAGCGCAGCGACACAGGCATCATTTTCCGTGACCCAGCCGCAGAGTCCGACGGGCTTTCACGCGTGGAATCAGTGGTGGTAGCGTACCAGGCAGTCGGCTATTCGGCTGCACAGAACAGCGCCGCCGTCGGGGCAATCCTTGTTCCGGTCGGCTAACCATTTCGCGCGACCAGCATGGGCGACCATGCCTTTGGTACGCTCCATCCCCTCTCTCGCGCCTTCGGCGGCCGCCGAAAGCGCGGTCTTAAGGTCCCCGGTCTTCTTGTAGGTGTCTTCCAATGACCTCGCGTAGGGGAGGAGGGCGTCCAGGATGGTTTTATCGCCCTCTTTGGCTTTTCCCCGTTTGGCAATGATTTCCGCGAATAGACGGGGAATAGAAACGATATCCGCTTCCGATGGCTCGGGTCGTTCCTTCAGAAACCTGGCCGTCTCCTGGATCCCGTAGCTGAGAAGGGTACCCATGGTCGAGGGCGCCGCGCGGTTGAAGGCGGCCGCTCCGCTGGCGAGCAAAGCGGCGGTATCCGCGTCGTCCGACTCGAAAACGCGCTTCAGCGCGAGAGCCCCCTTTTCCATTGACATGCCCATGTCCCCATCGCCAAGCTTGCTATCGATGACGGTCAATTCTTCCTTGGCGGCTACCATTTCCTCGGCGATTATTCCTATCAGGCCCTTGACGTCGCTGGCTGAATACATGTCCCGGCTCCTCGTGCGTCCGCGATCAGAGAGTCATCTCCTGGATGACCTGGTCGCTGAGTCCGCTTATTTCTTTTGTCTCGTCTTCGGTCAGCTTGATCTCGATCGCCCGGATGTTCTCCAGGAAGTGCTTCTGATTCTGCGTGCCGATGATGGCGGACGTCATTCCGGGCTGAGCTATCGTCCAGCTTGTAGCGATCTGCGATACGGTTGCTCCGTGTTTCTTCGCTACTTCTTCCAGGAGCTGGATCAGTCGCTCCTGAACCCGCATATTGGCATTCTGAAAATGCGGCTTGGCGTTCCGGAAATCCTTTGGCTCCAGCTTGGCTCCGTACAAATGGAACGCCCCGGTCAGGATGCCTTTGGCCAGACTGTTGTAACTCAGGATGCTGATCTTGTGCTCCCGGCAGAAGGGCATGATCTCCTTCTCGATCCCTCGGGAGAGGAGATTGTACTCCGGCTGATATGCCGAGATTTCGCCGTATTTCACCGCCTCCGTGAGCTGAGCCAGGGAGAAATTGGAGACTCCTATGGACTTGATCACGCCCTGGTCCTTGAGCTGCATCAACTTGGTCACGGTTTTCTCGAGCGGAATATCATTGTTGGGCCAGTGGATGTAGTAGAGGTCTATATAAGAAGTGTCCAGACGCTTGAGGCTGCCTTCCAGGGCCTTCTGGATGTCATCGGGCATCAAGTGTTCCTTCGCCACTTTCGACGCTATGGTGCAACGGGATCGGACCTTTTTAAGCGCCTTTCCCACGATAGTCTCCGAGCGGCCATCTCCGTAGCTCTCGGCGGTATCGAAGGTCGTGACACCGTTATCCAATGCTGTCTGCAACAGCGCGACGTTCACTTCTTCCTCTTTCACCTCCCAGTAGAGATGGGACATGCCGCCCAATTCCATGCAGCCATGCGTGATGCGGGATAGAGTGATGTCAGTCGTGCCCAGATTCGTATATTCCATTATGCGGCTCCTCCACTTACGATAGTTGTATCCGTTTTCGACGAATTGTCAATGATAACACCTATGAAAAGAGAAGTTATTTGACAGCATATGACAGCCATGATATATAATACAACTCACCTGTGCGGCAACGTGCTCGTGCAGGCGCACTGTCCTGCTGGAACGCCACGCATAGTTTTCGAAAAAGGGAAATCGAAATGAAAGAGACGATCCTTCTGAACAAGGGCTGGGAAATCAGGCAGGTCGATCCAGCGAGCAGGGTTGATCCGGACCGCATCGGCGAGGATAGGTGGATGCAGGCGACGGACTTCCCCGCGCAGGTCCACGATATCCTCTACGCCCATAAGCTAATTCCGGAGGAGTACCGAGTCGGCTGGTGTGAAGGAGCCGACTGGACTGATGACTTGGATTGGCTCTATCGCTGCTCGTTCCCGGGCAAGCCCGGCGTCCGGGCCCGCCTGGTTTTCAAGGGCCTGGATACAATCGCCGACATCTACCTGAACGGGGAGATTGTCGCTTCCCACGACGACTTCTTCCTCAGCGAGTCCATCGACGTGTCGCAGAAGCTGAAGACAGAGAACGTGATTCTGCTCCATTTCCACAACGTCAAGGGCTCGCTGGCCTCCATGAAAATGCCCCCTGATTGGGACGGCCAGATGCTCAAATGCAAGCTCATCCGTAAGCCGGTGCATGATTTCATACCCGAGGACGTTCAGGCGGGTTCCGAATACCAGGGCGCCAATCCTTCCTTCACCCCGGTCGGCGTTTATCGGGACGTGCTCCTGGTCTATCCCGACGAACGGGAGATTGACGAGTCCAACCTGCGGGCGGTGCTGTCCGATAACGGGGAAGGGGTGATAAGCTTCGACGCTTCGGGCCGCGGCGATGCGACCGGTCTGGAGGTCAGGCTCCGTGTTACTGACCCGGACGGCAGGGAATATAGCTGCGCCGCACCTTGCGCCTCCGCGGCGGAGGGGACGTTCGGATGCTCTCTGGCCCTATCGCTGGATAATCCCAGGCTTTGGTGGCCCCGAGGGATGGGTCCCCAATCCCTCTATTCCGTGGAGGCTTCCCTCTGCAAGGACGGCGCAGTGCTGGACTCCGTCAAGAAGCACGTGGGCTTCCGGAAAGTCGAGAATCCCTCACCCTTCGAGTTCCTCATCAACGGGAAACGGGTGCGGCTTTGGGGGGGCAGCATGGATCCCCTGCAGGGCTACACTCACTGCTGGGAGCCCGATCGGGGCCGGCGCCTTTTTACATTGGTTGAAAACGCACATATGAATACCCTGCGGATTTGGGGCGAAGGCATACCTCTGCCGGACAGTTTCTACGAGGAGGCGGATGCGCGGGGCATCCTGATCTGGCAGGAGTTCTTCTGCGGTCACTGCAACTGTCCCAATTCTCCCGCTTACACGACGAAATACCTGAAGGAGGCCCGGGAGCTGATCCTGCGGCTTCGGCATCACGCCAGCCTCCTCATGTGGTGCGGCGGCAATGAGACCATCATGGGCGCCGAGCACGAGTTCAAGCGGAAGATCGGCGACGAGATCCTGCTGGAGGAATTCCCCAGGCTGCTCAAGGAACTGGACCCGGGGCGGTATTACCATCCGAGCTCCCCGTCCGGAGGTGCCTGGGCCAATGACCCGAGGGTGGGCGATTACCACACATACAACTGCGTCGTCGAATACCCCTACCAGGCCTATCCCAATTTCGTCAGTGAGTGCATCCGTACGGCACCGCCGGTCAAACACAGCCTCCGCAGATTCGTCAGGGGCGAGCTCTGGCCCAAGGGTTACGACGGCAAATTCCGCCACGAGAATACCTTTCCGTTCCCCGACAACTGGGCGGACCGGACCTGCCACCGGGTCCGCGGAGAGATCAAGACGGGCCCCTACTGGGAATTCTACGACGCCGACAACGAGGATCAGCTCATCTATCGTTTCGCCGCCGCCTATGGCAAGGACCTCAGAAAGGAACTGGAGCAGGTCCGCATGGGTAGTCGCGACGGTGGCGTGCCGCAATCCCGGCGATCCAAGGGATTTCTTTCCTGCAAGCTCCTGGATACCTGGCCCAAGGTCTACTGCGCGGTCATCGATTTTTTCCAGGAGGGCTTCATCCCTTACTACACCACTCTTCGCGGCATGCAGCCTCTTCTCCTCTGCTTCGACCGCCAGGACAGCATTCGCCTCTGGCTCTGCAACGACTCAGGGGATCCGTTCTCGGGGCATGTCAAGCTCGGGCTCTACAGCCTCACCGCGGAAAAGTTCGTCGCCGCGGAGAACATCCCGATTTCCATGGGCCAGGGAGAGTCCGGCATCATTCGCGACCTCGCCGAAGTCCTGTTATTCTTCCCCAAGGAAACACTTCTCACCGCCCAGCTCTTCGACGTCTCGGGCAAGCTCATCACCTAC
Source organism: Spirochaetia bacterium (assembly GCA_035530755.1). GTDB lineage: Bacteria > Spirochaetota > Spirochaetia > DSM-27196 > DATKUC01 > DATKUC01. The sequence continues at coordinate 28,901 of DATKUF010000299.1, forward strand.
AGCGTCGATTACGTGACCGAAGAGCGCCGGCTCAAATTTCCCGATACATCCCTGCGGGCCGAACTTCAGAACGGGACGCTGTCAATCACGACCGATCGCTTCGCGCGCTGCGTGGAGATCCTGGGCGAGCGAGACGGGGACCCCTTCGGTTGGCTGTTCAGCGACAACTACTTCGATCTGCTGCCAGGGATAACTAAGAAAGTTCGAATCACTGACGGTCCGGAGCGGGGGACGATTTCCCTCAAGCCTCACTACTCCCGCGAGGCCGCTACTGTTCAGTACCGGAGATAGAAAAGTCGAGAGCGTTTTTACCGCAGGAGGTTCCATGAAGGCGAACATCGATTTTAAGGGCTTCATTCAGGTAGGCATCGTCGTCAGGGATATCGAGAAATCCGCGAAGGCATGGGCCGATTTCTTCAACGTCCCGGTCCCGGAGATCCAGGTCCAGGAGAAGAAGCCCATAGAGGGAATGTTCATCCGGGGCAAGCCGGCGGATTTTGGCCGGAAGAAGGTCGTGATCGACGCCGGAGGCTGGGTGGTCGAATTGTTCGAGCCCACGGGTGGGGAGAGCACTTTTCAGGAGTTCCTGGAGAAGCATGGCGAAGGTGTCCATCATATCGGGTTTGATGTGGGGGATAAGCGCGACGCCGTCATTAACGAGCTGGAGGAAAATGGATGCTCGCTCCGGCTTGTCGGTCCCAACAAGAGCTGGACTATCGTCGACACCGAAGACAGACTCGGGGTGAACCTCAATATCAAGCCTAAGCGATAGCCCTTAATTTCGTCGCTGCTATCGGAGGGAGAGAGGCCTCCTGGCTCATAGAAACGGCCGATGCAATTCTCGCGAAGCATCGGCCGTATCACGTGGATGCGCGTTCAGAAATTGACGAGGGGAGAATACGCAGGCGCAAGCAGGAGGCGTTCCAGCTCGTCATCCAGCTTGAGTATGGTGATAGAGAGCCCGGCCATCTCCAAGGAACAGGCATATTCCCCGACGAAGGTCTTTACGTTCTTCACCCCGAGGTTCTGAAGAATCGGGTTCAGTTCTCCGAAGAGAACAAACAATTCTTCGCGGCTGGTCGCTCCCAGGCCGTTCACAAGCACCGACACCTTGTCGCCGTGCCGGATCCCAAGATCATCCACGAGCGCTTTTCCCAGTTCCTCCGCAAGGGCTTTGGCGGGAAGCATCTTCCCGCGGCGCACGCCGGGTTCACCGTGAATGCCCATTCCGATTTCCATCTCCTCCTCGGGGAGCTCGAAAACGGGCGTATCAAGCCCCGGGAGCGTACAGGAGGAGAAGGCAACACCAAACGTGGCCGTACTGGCATTGACCTTGTCGCATACGGCGGCGACTTGCTCCAGCGAGGCACCCGAATCCGCCATAGCCCCCGCGATCTTGTACGCGTACATGATGCCGGCGATGCCACGCCGCTCGGCGTACCTCTCCCTCGGGGCGCTGGCGATATCGTCGGATACCTTCCGGATAATGACCGGCACGCCCTCGGATTCCATGACTTCCATCGACATCTCGAAATTCATGGTATCGCCGAAGTAATTACCGAACAGGTACAACACGCCCTTGCGGGGCGAGAGAGGCCGGGTGGCGTTCAAGATGCTTTCCGACGAAGGTGAAGTAAAGGTGCTTCCGACTGCAACTCCGTCGGCCAGCCCGTCACCCACGTAGCCCAGAAAGACGGGAAGATGGCCGTACCCGCCACCGGTCACGATCCTTACTCTATCCTTCCTGACCGGATGGATGATCGCGCGGGTGTCGTTGTTCCCTGCAGCGTAGAATCCCGGATATGCCGCGCAGATTCCCTTCAGGCTCTCGTCGACGAAATCGTCGGCATTGTTCATGCACTTCTTCATGTTGTCTTCCTTCCTTGCGAATCACACCTTGATGACGCCACGGTCGATGAGCGAGACGACCCCTTCGCACACGGCCTGGAAGATCGTATACCGCGGTTTGTAGTCGATCAGCTTCTCTCCATTTGCGATGCTGTAGTTATCGCTATGCAGGACATGTTCCTCGGTGCTTGTGATGAACTGGGGATTATTGATTGTGGCGCACCATTCCTTCCAGGGCAGGTACTCGATGTTCGGCTCTTTGCCGAACCAGAGGTACATCTTTTCGCCGAGACCGCGCATGGTGATCGCCGCGGGCGCCGTCGCGTGGAACGCTTCTCCGAGTGCCTGGGTGCGGTGGATGATCGACTTGTGGAAGACCTGCGCCACGTCGTCCGCATGCACATGGTGCAGGCACTCCATGCCGAAGTTTGCGATGTAGATTTTCTCACCCCGACCGATCTTCCCGAACACCTGCTGGTCCTTGTTGCCGCAGGGGTTGATGAAGTCCCAACCCGGCCCAGTGATGTGCCCGGGCCGCACGATCGTAACGGGGAAGCCCTTGAAACGATGCTGCTTGACGAGATAATTCTCGCAATCGGACTTGTCGATACCGTACTGGCTGAAGGGACGCCGGGGCGCCTCTTCGGACGTGGGAGAGTAGGCGGCAGGCCCATGGGCCCAGATGGAAGATGTGAACAGATAGTGCCCGACATTGTCCTGCAGGGCCTCCGCCATCTGAACGACACTCGCCGGGTTAAATGCGATGAGGTCGACGACGATATCGGGCTTGAGAGCCGCGATCCGCTTGCCGAAACCCCCGGCAGCCTCCTCCCTGTTTCGATCAATCTGCACGTTCTCAATCCAGTTCCACATGCCGGACTTCACATATGGCTCACTCGTCCCGCGCGTGACGTTGACGACCTCATATCCGTCCTCCACCAGCCGGGGGACCAGATATGTACCGATGTGACCGCTTCCTCCAATGATGACTGCTTTCATGCCCGTGCTCCTTCCATAGTCTCTAAGTGTGCGTCGGTTTACCTAAGATCAGAATGCGGAAGCTACAATAGCCCCAATCGTGATCGCTGTCAATGAATGTAATACAAGTAATGTCTTACACCACATTCTGTCTCTCCTCACGACCCCGAAAAGGCGTTCCGGAACGGCAGTTTCCGACGTTCCAGCGGTTTTCTGCCGATCCGACCGCGTCCAGCGCTTGATGGGAGGTCATATTATGTATTATGGCTGCTGTATGTTGTTAACGGATTTTTGTTGACAGTTCAAATAGTCGCGCCTATAATACTCGCATCTTATATAGGCACATTCGAAGCGGGAGGTATTATGAAGAGGAAGCTATTGCTTGCGCTCGTCACAGGGGTGATGCTGTGCGTGCTGTCTCCGACCCTGTTCGCGGGCGGCGGGAGCGAACGCCAGAAGGACGAACTCGTCATTGCTGTGGCCACCGAACCGGTCCATTATGTGAGTCTGACGGAGAAGTCCACCAGCGACTTCGATCAGATGGTCAGCTTCGCGGTACAGGATACGCTCCTGAAGAAGAACTGGGTTACCGGCGCGGCTGAGCCGTACCTCGCTGAGAGCTACGAGATGAGTAAGGACGGCCTGCAGATCAAGGTCAAGCTACGGAACAACGTCTACTTCCACGACGGCTCCAAATTGACCGCCGAGGACTGCAAGTTCACCTACGACCTGGTGAAGAAGTACCAGCTCGGAAACATCCTCTTTATCAATTACGATTATACGGAGGTTGTCGACGACCTGAATTTCATCATCCACATGAGCAAACCCTGGAAGCCCATCCTGAACTCACTCTGCTCCCGTGTCTCCCCGGTCGTGAGCAAAGCCTACTGGGAAAAGGTCGGACCGGCTGAGTACGACAAGAAGCCGATCGGCACCGGTCCCTACAAGTTCGTGAGCGCGACTGCAGGAGATCAGATTGTTCTGGAACGGAACGACAACTACTGGGGTCAGAAGCCCTATTTCAAACGGGTCATCATCAAGACAATACTTGACGTGAATACGCAGATTATGGCTGCACAGGCCGGCGACGTGGACGTGGTGATAAGCCCGCCCCTCGACAGCCTGCTGAAGCTCAACAACCCCAACGTTGTATGGGACTCCACGCCTGCCAATACCACCGCGGAGCTCTGGTTCAACTTCCAGGACAGCAAGTGGGCGGCCAACGACCTGAACTTCCGCAAGGCCGTCCAGTACGGCATCAATAAGGACGCCATCAACCAGGCGGTCTACAATGGCAAGGCGACATTGATCGATATCTATGGCGCCCCTACATTCACCGGCAGACCTAAACCCGGGACCTATTCGACCTATTCCTACGACCCTGTGAAGGCAAAGGAATTTCTCGCAAAGTCCAATTACAAGGGACAGGAGTTCAAGGTCGTGACCTGGGCGGGCAATGTGACGGAGAAGATCTGCCAGGTCATCCAGGGGAGCCTCCAGGAGATCGGCATCAACATGAAGGTGGTCGCCACCGATACCGCCACCTACTACGACACCGTCAGGAATACCGGCAATTTCGACGCCAATTACTGGACCACGGGAAGCTCATTTACGGACATGGACAGCCTCGGGAACACATTTCTTATTTCGCGGTACGAGCTTCCGCGCATCAAGTATCCTCGCGGCCAGGAGCTGAATGATCTCTGCCTCGCCGGCCGGACAGAGGCTGACGACGCCAAGCGCCTCGAGATCTACGCCAAGGCCTCGAGCATCATTAACGAGGACGTGTGTCAGATCTACACCAATATGGATGTCCAGACTATCCTGTATCGGAAGGGCATCAAGGGCATCAAGGCCGACATGGTTAAATACTACCGCTATCAGGAATGGAGCCGATAGCGCGTGAACCCTCTCAAGAAGTCAGCTGTCCCGGCGTCGTGCCGGGACAGTTTGTCGTATTTTCATATCACGATCACGCCGAATCTTTAGGATAGAGACCAGCCTATGTTGAAATATCTGCTGAAACGCATACTGCTGATCATCCCAGTCGTCATTGGGATCACCCTTTTCATCTATGTCGTGCTTGCTCTGGCTCCGGGCGATCCGGTCTCGCTGATGCTCGGTCCCGACGCGACGCAGTCGCAGCTCGCCGCAATGCGGCATGAGCTTGGAATGGACCAGAATGTCTTCGTACGATATCTCATCTACATGAAGTCCGTCCTCAGCGGGAACTTCGGGACATCCTGGCTCAGCGGGAGGCCGGTGCTGGGGGAATTCCTTCAACGTATTCCTCATACGTTCGCCCTTGCGTGCAACTCCCTGCTCATAACCATCGTATTCGGGCTTTCGATGGGCATTCTCGCGGCGGCCAGGCAGAATAAACCGATCGATAACGTTACACTTGTTTTCGCCCTGGTCTTTTCCAGCGTCCCAAGCTTCTGGGCCGGCCTCATGCTCCAGATCGTCTTCGCGCTGAAGCTCGGCTGGTTGCCGTCCATGGGGGTCGGTTCGATCCGGCACATGATACTTCCCGCCTTCACTCTGAGCATGATCAGCCTCGCGGGCCAGGTACGCATGACCCGGTCGAGCATGCTTGACGTCATCAACGCTGACTACATCCGCACCGCGCGGGCGAAGGGGGCCGGGGAGTTTCGTGTGATCATGCGGCATGCGGTCCGCAACGGTCTGCTGCCCGTTGTGACAAACCTGGGCATCGTATTCGCCAACGCCTTCGGGGGAGCGATCATAACCGAAACCGTCTTCGCCATTCCCGGGATCGGAGTCTATATGATCAACGCCGCCAAAGCCAGGGACGTCCCCATCGTCATGGGTGTAATCATATTCGTCGCCATCATCGTGGCGGTGATCAACCTGCTTACCGATCTGATTTATGCCTTCATCGATCCCAGAGTGAAGATGGGATATGTATCCTGAGGGCGTCAGGCGAGAACCCCAGGAGAGCATGAATATGGATAATCCGAAAAGGCGCGAGAAGGATCGAAGAGGTCAATCACAGCTCGGGTTGGTAATTGTACGGTTCAAGAAGAACCGGATGGCTGTCTTCGGTTTCTTTTTCCTGGCAGCGATTGCCGTTATCGTGCTAACAGCGCCGCTCTACCTGGACTACGCCAGGGCTACTCATCAGAACATCCCGCAACAGTTCCAGCGTCCCAGCTGGGAGCATCCCTTCGGGACGGACGTCTTCGGGCGCGATCTTTTGGCCCGGGTCGTCTACGGCGGCAGGATCTCTTTGTTTGCCGGACTTGGAGTTGTGGTTTTCTCCCTCCTGTTCGGGATGCTTTTCGGGGGCATAGCCGGGTATTTCGGCGGCGCGGCCGATCAGGTCATCATGAGATTCACCGACATATTCATGGCTGTGCCATCGATCATGCTTGCCCTGGCGGTTGTCACGGCTTTGGGGGAAGGTACGTTCAACCTGATAATCGCGTTGATGATCGCCAATGTACCCAGGACCTCACGGATCGTCCGTTCCTCGATCCTGACCTTGCGAAATCAGGAGTTCATCGAGGCTGCCAGATGCTACGGGTCGAGCAATACCAGGATCATCATCAAGCATATCCTGCCCAACGGGATTGGGCCGGTCGTCGTGACGGCGACCCTCACACTTGGAACCGCCATACTGAACATCGCCGCTTTGGGGTTCCTCGGCGTCGGCATCTCTCCTCCCACGCCCGAATGGGGCACACTCCTGGCGGATAACCGGCAGAATATCCTCTATTATCCCTATCTGGGGATCATACCCGGATTGGCGATAGGACTGTCGGTAATGTGCGTCAATTTCATCGGCGACGGTCTGCGGGACGCTCTTGACCCCAAAATGAAGAAATAACGGCGAGGGATAGGATGCCTAGACTGCTGGAAATAAAGGACCTTTTCGTCCAATACAATACCGACGACGCCGTTGTACATGCGCTCAACGGGCTCACTCTCTCGCTGGAAAGAGGGGAGAACCTGGGACTCGTGGGGGAGACGGGGGCGGGAAAAACCACCATGGCCCTCAGCATCCTGAGACTCCTGCCCGATCAGGTCGGAGAGATCAAGTCCGGCAGCATCGTGTACGAGGGGCAGGACCTGCTTGCCCTTCCTGAGAACGAGATGAGAAAGATCCGTGGGGAGAAGATTTCCATGATCTTCCAGGATCCTATGACCAACCTGAATCCGACCAAGACCGTCGGGTTCCAGGTCAGAGAGGTCCTGGATCTCCACTTCAAGGAACTGTCCTCTGCGGAGAAGCAG
>DATKUF010000300.1:0-3237 GCA_035530755.1 Spirochaetia bacterium
AGTAGGAAGCGGCTTTTTCGTCGGTCTTTTCGCTCACAACTTTCAAAAACGCAGTCGCTGGCTTTCAGGGATAAGGGAATATTATGGTGACCAGGCTTCTTCGTAATGAAATCAGCCCGATCCACCTTTTCGTCACGGGAATGCTCTGTATACCGGGGTATCTCTTTCAGGATACGCTCTGGGTGAGACTGGTGCAGGTTGGATTGTTCGGGCTGCTCGCAGCGATGAACGGCAAGCGAATCAAGTGGGTCTATTTTGTCGGCATGGTGGTATCTATCGCCTTTTTCAATCTTCTTACCCCTATCGGCCGCGTCCTTTACCGGCTCGGGCCGTTCGTTGTCACAGCCGGGGCGCTCGAACAGGGAATTCTCAAGGGGATGACCATTGTCGGCCTGGTTTTCATTTCACTCTTTTCGATACGCCCGGAGCTCAGACTTCCGGGCCGTCTCGGAGGCCTGATTGGATCGGTGTTCCTCTACTACGAACGGATTCTCGAAGGAAAGCGGAAGCTGCAGGCCCGGCACCTCATTTCGAGCATCGACGAAGTGCTCGAAGGGCTTTTCACGCCCGGAGAGGTTGTCGGGGAGGGCGAAAAGGCAGCCGTCAGGTCCACGCCGATCGGTCACCTGTTCGCCGTATGCCTGATCGGAGTGACCTGGGCGTCGCTTCTGCTGCTATAGTCGCAAACGGCCGGGAAGACCGGCACGGGATTCCAAGGAGTCTATATGGCGAAATTAATGAAGGCGCTCGTGAAGTCCGAGCCGTCACCCGGATTGCAGCTCCAGGAGGTTCCGATTCCCGAGTTCGGGATCAACGACGTTCTCATCCGGATCCTCAGGACGTCGATCTGCGGGACCGATCTGCACATTTTCACCTGGGACCCGTGGGCAAGACGAACGATTCACACTCCGCTCGTGATCGGTCACGAGTACATGGGAGTTGTGGAAAGGGTCGGCGATAATGTGCATGACTTTCGAAAAGGCGATGTGGTAAGCGGCGAAGGTCACCTGGTGTGCGGTCATTGCCGGAACTGCCTAGCAGGTCGTCGCCACCTGTGCAAGTCGCCCAGTGGAGTAGGCGTGAACCGGGCCGGAGCTTTCGCGGAATATCTGAGCATTCCGATGGGCAATGTCTGGTACGCCGATAAGCGGATCCCGCCCGACGTCCTCGCCTGTTTCGATCCCTTCGGGAACGCGGTACATACAGCACTCTCATTCAACGTGCTCGGCGAAGATGTGCTCATTACCGGTGCTGGACCGATCGGCTTGATGGCCGCGGCGGTGTCGCGACACGCGGGTGCCCGCTACGTTGTGATCACCGATGTAAACTCCTATCGCCTGGACCTCGCACGCCGAATGGGAGTGACTCGCGCGGTGGATGTTCGTTCCGAAAAACTGGAAGATGTCCAGAAAGAGCTGGGGATGCAGGAAGGATTCGACATCGGTCTGGAAATGTCGGGTAATTCCGATGCCTTTCGCAGCATGCTCTCGAACATGTGCCACGGCGGTAAGATTGCGCTGCTCGGTTTGCAGAACGAAGCTACCTCCATCGACTGGGACCTGGTGATTTTCAACGGTCTTTTCATCAAGGGCGTTTACGGCCGGGAGATGTTCGAAACGTGGTACAAAATGCAGACGATGCTCCAGTCGGGCCTCGATATCACGCCGGTCATTACACATCATTTTGAGTTCTCGGACTTTCTCGAAGGGTTCGAAGTGATGAAGTCGGGTAACTCCGGAAAGGTGATTCTCAACTGGGAAAACATTTGAAAGGGGGCGGTTGATGTTCGGCGCGATGCAAGAGCACATTCGGGAAACAATCCGGGCAGTTCGTGAAGCAGGACTCTACAAAGATGAGCGGATACTATCGACCTCGCAGGGCGCCGAAATCGGCGTGAGCGGCAGGCGGACCGGTCCCGTGCTGAACTTCTGCGCGAACAACTACCTCGGCCTCGCGGCGGACCCGCGAGTGGTCGAAGCAGCGAAAATGAGCCTCGACCGGTGGGGGTACGGGCTTTCTTCCGTGCGATTCATCTGTGGCACGCAGGAAATTCACCGGGAACTCGAAGGTCGCCTCTCACGCTTTCTGGGAACCGAGGACACCATTCTGTACTCCTCCTGCTTCGACGCAAACGGCGGCCTGTTCGAGACGATCCTCGGTCCCGAAGATGTCGTCATCAGTGACGCGCTCAACCATGCGAGCATCATAGACGGCATCAGGCTCTGTAAGGCCCGGCGGCTGGTCTACGAGACCTCGGACATGGAGTCCCTCGAACGGAGACTTTTGGAATCGAAGGATGCGCGGTTCCGACTCGTAGCGACGGACGGGGTCTTCTCGATGGACGGCGCGATTGCCCGCCTGGATGCAATCTGCGACCTTGCCGAGCGATACGATTCCCTGGTCATGGTGGATGACAGCCATGCCATTGGTGTTCTCGGCGATCGCGGAAGGGGTACCCATTCCTACAGAGGGGTCATGGACCGCGTCGACATCATCACCGGGACGCTGGGAAAGGCGCTCGGCGGCGCAAGCGGTGGCTACACGAGCGGGCGCCGGGAGATCATCGAGCTGCTCCGGCAGCGGTCCCGTCCCTACCTGTTCTCGAACAGCGTCGCGCCGACAATTGTTTCGGCCTCAATTGCAGCGCTTGACATCCTGGAGACGGATCCGGATCCGGTGCGCCGACTTCTGGAGAACGCCCGTCGCTTTCGTTCCGGGATGGCTGCAAACGGTTTTGTGGTGCCTGAAGGCGTTCATCCTATCGTTCCGGTCATGCTCGGCGACGCTGCACTTGCGGGCAGGATGGCCGCGGAGCTCCTTTCGGAAGGGGTTTACGTGGTTGGTTTTTCCTACCCCGTGGTTCCGCCGGGCAAGGCGCGGATCAGGGTACAACTGTCCGCGGTACACACGCCTGAACAGGTCACCTTCGCAGTTGAGAAGTTCAATGTGGTGAAGCGTCGAATTGCCTAATCGTTGAAGGGGCCGTCGTTATCCGAATCGTCATCCGGAACGGTCTCCGCGCGTTGGAGATCGTCGAAAATCTGTTCGATTTGAGATCGGTAGGATTCCGGGGCTTCAACATGTCCCCACCCGCGAACTGCCTGGAAGATTGTGCTGTACGCCGGATCGCGGTAACTGACCAGAAGATGCGGGATCCCCTCGTCGTTGAGAATCGCATCGAAGAACCCGGCCTGAATCTCATTGTCGAGCTCGAGGATTTTTGCGTAGGGCATCAGT
>DATKUF010000301.1:0-9460 GCA_035530755.1 Spirochaetia bacterium
GTGTTTTGTGGCAATTTTCTGTAGCCGATCGAGGTTGCACGCGTTGCCGAGCATGTGAACCGCGAGAATCGCCTTGGTGTGTGGCGTGATCCTTCGTTCAACGTCGTCCGGATCCAGCGTCAGACTTTCGTCGATCTCCGCAAGTACGGGTACGGCATTACACATGATGATCGAGGAGATTGACGCGATGAATGTGTATCCGGGAACAATGACTTCGTCACCAGGGCCAATTCCGGCGGCAGAGAGGGCGGTGATGAGCGCCGCAGTACCGGAGGACACCGCCAGAGCATGCTTGACGGCGAACGCGGAAGAAACCGCCTCCTCGAGGGAGACAACGCGGTGCTTGAAGGCAGGATCCTTTTCATTGCCGTATCGAAAGAGATAGCGCGTCCGTATCAGGTCGACGAGCTCCTTCTCCTCCTCATCTCCGATCCAATAGAACCCGGGTCCGGGCATATGAGTCCCCCTTTTGGCCAGTCCACCACCAGCACGGCAATTATAGACGCAGCGTGTCGAAGCGGTCAAGGTAAAACAAATATAGGATGAAATAGTCGGCAAATCTAGTTGAGAATTGCCACAGTTATGTATAAAATAACATTAACTCTGGTGTTTCGAAGGGAATCACCATCGGAAACAGCTACTAACGTGAGGAACATCAATTGGGCGAACCTTCAATAGAATCCCTGGACTTCTCGCATCTTCAGGTTCTGTATTCGATCTTTTCCGCGTTCGAACCAACGCGATCAACCATCGCGGCCGCCACGAAATACAGCCTTGTGAAGGCTACAAACCTTGTGAATTCTCTCGAGAAGATGGGAATTGTCCACACGGCCGGGAAGACGACTACCAACGGCGGACGACCATCGTACATCTATCAGATGAACGGTGATGTCGGATACTCGGTGGGAATCAGCATCGGAAACGATCACCTCCAGGTAGCTCTCTCGAACGGCACAGGAAACACCTTCCATCAGCAGCGGTTTCCGTTGGTGCTGCCCTCCCATCCCGCTCGGCACGCGGCGGCGATTATGGACCGCGTTTGCGCGGTCTACGAGTCGGTGCGTCGGGAGGGACGCGGCCCTGCGCTTTCTTTGGGACTCGCGCTTCCCGGAACTGTTGATTCAAAACGGGGACTCTGGCTGCAAGGTCTCCAATTGAGCGGCATATTTCATTTGAACATCGCGGAAACGCTCAGCAGACGGCTCGGGATTCCGACCTATCTTGAAGATGTCGCGCGAACGCTTGCGTGGCTTGCGATGGCGCGGGAGCCTACATCTCTGCTCGACCATTTTGTGCTGATGTATCTGGGACTCGGTATGGGCACCGGAGTCGTGATCAACGGTAATATCTACTCGGGACTGCACGGTATGGCGGGCGAAATTGGTCACATCGAGCACGCGAACAACGAGTACCGTTGTAGCTGCAATAACGTGGGCTGCTTCGAAACCCTTCTTTCCGTTCCCGGGGTTCTCCGCCTTTTCCGCGATCGACTTGCAGAGGGAGTGCAATCGGTTTTGCAACGACCCGGCGTGGCGCTCGGACTGAAACAGCTTTCGCTTAAGGAAATTCTCAATGCGGCGCGAAACGACGATCGTTTCGCGATAATGACTCTGGAGGAGGTCGGGACGTTTCTCGGGGATGCCTGCGCCATGATAGTCAAATTGTTCAACCCCGCCTGTGTAATGATCACCGGACCGTTGGCGATTTTCAAAGACTATTTTCTCGAGCCGGTCAAACGAGTGGTCGCTCAGAAAGTTCTTCCGGAAATGCTGGAGGGTTATGAGACTCTGTTCGTCGATCAGGATGCAACCGATGAGGCCGCCGGCGCGGCTTTACTTGCCCTCGACCGTTACCTTATCGACCGGATCGCGATGTCAAACGGCGGCAAAAGCAAATGAAAGTTCTCGAAGAGGCTCTGCAGTACTTTTTCAGTTTCAAGGCATATGTCATGCTGCCGCTCATCATACTGGTGCTCGGCCTCGCGGTCAGAATGCGGGTTGTCGATGCCCTTGTATCGTCGCTCAAGATTGCCGTGGGTTTCGCGGGAATCTTCATCATATTCAACTTCTTTGTGTCCGCCATCGGCCCGGCCGTCACCGCGATAATTGCGAGACGCGGGCTGGACTACCCTATTCTCGACGTCGGATGGCCGCCGCTTGCCGCGATTACCTGGGCGTCGGTGATCGCGCCTCTATCGATTCCGCTCGTCATCGGGATAAATCTCCTCATGCTTGCGACCAATACGACAAAGACCGTCAATATCGATGTCTGGAACTACTGGCACTTCGCTCTTGTTGGCGCCCTGCTGGAACTGACTACCCACAATCTGCCGCTCAGCCTTCTGGCAACCGGCTTGATCGCAGTATTCTCGTTCAAGATGGCCGACTGGAGCGCTCCGCTGGTGGCGGAAGTGGCGGAGCTGCCGGCAGTATCCATTACCACGCTTTCGGTCAACGGACTCTTCCCGGTGGGGGTTGCCATCGATCTTCTGTTCGATCGGATTCCCGGAGTACGTAAAATCAACTGGAACCCCGACAGACAGCGGAAGGGCGTCGGTCTGTTAGGTGACCCGACGATTATTGGCGTACTCATCGGGATCTTTCTTGGAGTTCTCGCCGGCTATGACTTCAGAAATATCTCGCAGCTCAGCATCCAGATTGCCGCAGTGATGTTTCTCCTGCCCCATTGCGGCGGGCTGATCGGAGACGGCATGCGCGCGTTCAGCCTTCAGCTCAAGAACGCCGTCAAGCGGATCTTTCCGAAGAAGACCGATCTCTGTGTGGGGATGGATTCCGGCGTCCTCATGCGAAGCTCCTCGGTTGTCGTTACGGGGCTCATCCTGATGCCCATTTCGATCATCCTGGCGTTCGTTATTCCGGGCAACAGGATGATACCTCTCGGTGATCTCGCAAATCTTGTATCCGTAATGGCTCTCATCGTGATTACGATGCGCGGAAACGTATTCCGTGCGGTGGTTGCCGGAATTCCCATCATTATCGGCTACCTCCTGATTGCGACCGAGCTCGCGCCGCTTTTCACCGAGGTATCCACGAAGGTCGGTGCCGTTCCGAAAGCCGGATACTCCGGACTGATTACCGCGTTCACCGACGGCGGAAACCCGATCCGCTTCTGGTTCTACCGGATGTTCCAGGGAAACGCGATTGCTCTGGTAATCCTCCTGCCGGCGGCGGCTCTGCTCTACCTTACCTGGCGTCGCTATCGGACTTTGACCCAAACCGTGGTCAAGACCGTCCCTGAAGAGCGGCAGTGAGAAGCGCGTCCGCGGCGCCGGGCGCGAATACGGTGGAAACCGTCTCATAAAGCTGATCTGCCTTTGGTTCGTTGAAGTTGCTCCCATGCGGAAGATAGCCTGCCCACCCCCCGAACAGGCCGCATATCAGTGCCGTCGTATCAGCGAACCGACTCTGCCAATCGAAAGCAATTTCTACCAGCGCCTCCACCGGCATCCCGAGGATGACAAGCCCCCCGAAGTCGAGTATCGCTGCAGTGATCGGAATGATCCCGGCCTCGGGTCGCGCCAATGAGTCGCTGCCGCCGTAGATGCTCAGGAATGCGCCATAGGCGAATTGCTCTGCCACCCAGTGCCGCGTCGTTTCGGCCGTGCTGCAGAGATTTCGGCATCGCTCCTTGATTAGGCTATTTATGGACCAGTCTTCCGGGACCTCCTCTTCGGGAATCGCGAGGAATGCCGCAAAACCCTGTTTCCATTTCTGAATCCGGGATCGAAAGAGTTGGCGGTTCACTTTTCCGTAGCGCAGAGGCATCTCGATAAGAAAGCGGTTCGTCTTGACATCGGTAGCCGTCGAAATGGGAGGACATCCGGCGGCTGACTGAATTGAGGCAGTCACATCCCGCGCCATCTCATTCATGATTTCGAACGACGACCCGATGGCCTGATCCGGGTCGGCCATGTCGAGTCCGCCCCTGCAGACAGGATCAACATTCCCCTCGGCTCCCTGAATGTACATGAGCGGCGCGCCAGACTCCTTCTGGATGGATTCGCGCACCGGACCGACCCAGTCTGCGCTGATCTGGTAGTTATCCACGCCAAGCACGGTCAGGTGGCACGAATAGTGAAAGATCTGCCCGTGAACTGATCCTGATTCGTCCACAAGTGACAGAAGAAAAAGTCTGGTGTCCACCGGACGGGTAGAGTCCCTCCTGTTGACGCCCAGCCCGCAGAGGCCGGGACGAATTTCGATTCGGGAAGGAACTGCCCGTTCGCGGGCGCGGGAAATCGTCATGGCTATTCTGCGCACCAGTAACTCACGATACCGGACCGCCCAGCCTGCATTGTCGACCGCGATGCGACGCACGTCAGGTCCGGAGTGAGTGTGGGTAGTTGAAAGGAAGATCTGGTCCGGGGCGATTCCCGCTTCGATGGCGACAAGTTCCGACAGCGCCTGAACACTCGGTATGCTCAACAGGCATAGATCGAGTACCACCCACGCAAATGGTTCACCTTTTTCGGGCTGCAGCCACCAGCAATAGGCAGATAGTTCGTCATGAATGCCCACAGAGTCATGGGTTCGGTCTCCGTACCCGAGGAGCGGCACACTCTCCTGCGGCGTAATCTCGCTAAACTCAATTGCCGTTCGAATCATCACGCCTCTCCCTTCCGGCTGGAGTCGCCCGGAGTTGCTCGATAAAAAGCCGATAGCTCTCATAACTCGGTTCAATGCCGTATTCGTAGACGAAACGGCGCGCGATAGTGCGCGCGAATATGGCCTTCAGATAGGGGCGCGGCACTTTCTCGAGCAGCAGACTCATGCCCAACCTGGCAATCAGCGATTCGGGTACATGGAGCCGCAGCACGGCTGACACCAACTCGGCATCTTCGAACAGGGTGGAGTTTTCTATGCCGGCGGTTACCTCGAGAATTCGGGCACTGAGGTGGTCGGATAGCTCGGAGATCGGAGTGCCGGTTTCGCGGTTCGTACTCCACAGAATTCCAAACTCGGCGTCGGCATTTTCCTTGATTCGGTCTATCACCTCCTCGATGTAGCGGCGGCGCAGATCGGGGATCCTGTCGGCTGCCACACCCGAATCCGAGTCCGTGCACATCTGGTGAACGAAGTCATCATCGGGCAGCGCGAGGCCGATGAGCACTTCGTAGGAGGAGGATGTCACGCCTCCCTTGTTCGTGCTGGAGTCCTTGAACAGCACAACTCCCTTTTCCTCCAGTCTCAACCGGGCATCCTGAGTAATGAATAGGTTCGCCCCTTCGACAATCCATCTGATCCTGGGCTCACCCTTCTCATCGAGCAGATGTTCCCAATTAGTGCTGTTGATGGACTTCGGTCTCCCGCCGCAGGGCACGAACAGATCGGCGGTCATCCATTTCGACAGATGGAATCCATTGCGAAAACTCATCCCGGACTGCACGAAGGATCCGTCGGGAAGCGTGACATTGTGATCGCCTACCTTCACAAGGAATCCTCCCGGGCCAAGGAGTTTAACGTCGAAGTCGGAGGAGTCGACGCGACGGCACGCAAGCCGTGTGAGCTCACCCCGATCTAGACCTGCAGGATCATAGACCACTCCTCCGCCGTCGACGACGCAGATCGTCCTGTCTTTCGAGACAAGGATCTCGTTTCCGCCCAGGTCGCCGTCGGGGCCTCCTGTCTGGAGCTTCGTGATATCTTCTTCGCGAACGCCGATCTTCTCGAGGATTCCGACTACGTAACGGTGAATTCCGTTTGTGGTCATTCCGTAGTCCACGTGCGAGATCCCGCCGAGGTATGAGGCTTTTCCCGTTGTGAAGGCTTTCCAATAGCGATAACCACGGGCGCGGGCTCTCTCGCAAGCCCAGTCCATGTGTTCCGCGGTACCCTCGTCGGGACCCAGGAAGAGGATCTCTTCCTGGTAGTTCTCGATGAGATCCCGGTTTTCCGGAAGCAGGATGTCCAGAAGCGCGTCAACGTACTTGCGAAAGGCGTCGTCCCGTCCGGCCGCATCATCCTTTCCGAAGTTGGGAAGAATGACGCCCTTCGCGCCCTTTTCCGGGATATCCTTATTTTTCTTGTCCTGAGTAGCGGCCAGGTTGTAGCACTCTTCGAACAGCGAGTTTGAATTTGCGCGGAATGAGTCGAAATCCACGGACCGCAGAATGCGAATTCCTCCGCGGGCAATATCGCCGAAACGGATATGGAAACCGGTGAAATCCCGGCCGCGGATGTAGAAAACAGCGTAGGGCGTCTTTCCATAGTCGGAGGCGCGAAGAAAGTCCGGATCCAACCGAAAGGCGAGCGCAGTTTTGACCGGAAGAAAGAAATTGGTGCGAATGGTATTTTTCACAAACGAGAGCGCACACTGAACGACATCCGCGCTTTCGCGTGAAACGATGAGATTCTGGAGATCGGCTGCAAAACTGTCGGCGGAACCGGCAAAGTCCTCTGAAGAGCCATTGGACGTTGGATCGAGTTTGAGTTTGAACAGCGAATAGAGCCGTTTTGCTACGTCAGGATTCTCGTTGAAAGTCTCGGCGATCTTTTCGACAGTATATGTGTCCTTCGCCATTCTTCGTTTCACCGAGACGAACAGTTCCTGGAGCTCACTATGATCCTGAAAACGCTCTTCGAGATAGGCGATATTTTGATCTCGTACCGTCGCGAACGTGTGAACATAGCCGATAACCGCGTGGATGAAATTTGCTTCCGACGGCGCATACACGCCGAGCTCGGTGAGCCGCGCAAGACGGGTATCCGGATAGAGACCAATTTCGACTATCTGCGACAGAACGTCTTCGGGGAACGGCGTTCGCGAATAGAAAGATGAAATGATCGATGGGTAGGCTCCAGAGAACGCCACGATGTACTTTCGACCAATCGCGGTCCCTGCGCGGGAGAGAACGCGGGAGAGGTTTGCCATAAAATGGTTTACCACCCTCGCCGGAAAACCGATCATCAGCCGGTACTCGGAAGTCGCCTCCTTGCGGGAGTAGTCGACCTCGAAGGTTCCGCTTCGGCGAATGGCCTCCCACATGGTTCGGTACCGTGTCACACGCTCTTCGCTGTTTCGCAGGAAGAAGGATTCGGGCGCGGAAGAGGCAAACTCGTCGGCGCCGGGAGCAACTTCGCTTTTCTGTACGATGTAAAGATAGAGATCCCCGTGGGCGTACACCGATACGTCATGTGCCATGCCCGTCCGGTAGTACTCTTTTTCGATATCCTGCTCGACCTCTATGAACTTCTGTTGGTTGTGAACCCAATGAATGGCCGTGCCCGTCGGGGAGGTGTAGGATAATTTCATGTTCCGGTAGGATTCAGAGTCCATCCCCTGAATTTCATGGAATCGATTGACAAGTATTTGATGGGCTATTTCCTCCAGCGGCGTCGTCTCGAAGTAATATTCGGGAAACTCCAGATCGAGAATCCACCACTTGATTTCCTGGAGCGTTCGCTCCTCGGAGAGGTCCGGAAGTCCGGATGAATCGGTACTGCTATGGAGCATTGTTTCATAGATGCGGTTGAGCGCCTCAATGCTCAATGAAGAATTGGCGGTAATGAAGTCAAAGACCGTTTTTTTCGGATGGATAACCCGCTCGGACAACTCCTCGACAGTCCTGGCGAGTCCCCGTCCGACCAGGTCTATCTTGTGAAGGTCGCCGCTCCCATCATCGCGCCTGCCGAGCAGCCATCGCAGCCTGAAAAGGATCACTTCGGGATCGAGTTGCGAGCGGACCCTCACTTCGTCGTACACCCGGTGAAGAAGGTCCATGCCCGCCCCGGAAATCCCATCAATCTTGTTCAACGAGAGCCGGATCTCTGTCTCCCCATCGATTCCTGTTTGCATGTCCATAGTAATACTCCATCAGGCCGTTTCCAGTCGTGCGGTTTCGGGGCGCGGTATCAGGTCGGTCAGGTATCCCGTGCCACCTAACACATCACGGATTCTACACCAGAACCCGGCAGCTGTATCGCGCGAAAAAAGACCGCAAAGAACTCCTCCCGACGCGGAAGACCGCGAAGATGACGCGGAAGACCGCGAAGACGCTGCGGCCGTGCAGCTGCCCGTCCGCCGAGAGAAACGCGAGAAGTTCGGTTGTCTTGTGAGTTTCGAGAGGCATCGGGCGCTGCGAGGATGAGACGGCCCGATGAAGGGTCATCGACGGCCGGCGAAAAGTCTTTTGATATCCATCGCGGCACGCGCGAACGCGCCAATGACTACGAAGAACTCCAGACGCCCGAAGAACATCGCTGCGGTTTCAAGCCAGATGAGTGGCCCGGGCAGTGACGGACTTGTTACGCCGACGGACAAACCTACAGTGCCCAGCGCAGAGGCGAACTCGAACAGCGCGGACTTCAGCGGAATGCCGTATGCGCTCATCGCCAGTGCGCCTGCGAAATAGAACCCCAGATAGAGAAACGCGAATGCGCCGGCCTGCATGAACTGGCCATCTCCGGGGTAACTCGGAAACTCGCCCGACCACACCCGGTGTTCATGTACGACACGTCGCGGAAGAATGGTCTTGCTGATCTCCCATCGGACCGACCGCCACAGGAGATAGACCCGGTATTGCTTGAGACCGCCGGCTGTGGAACAGGCGCCACCGCCGACTATCATCAGAAGGATGAGCACGAGCAAACCAGTCCCGTTCCAGCTGTCATAGGAGACGGTGGAGAAGCCCGTGGTAGTCAGCGCGGAAATCGTCTCAAAAACTGCGACACGAACGGCCTTCGGCAGGTCCGGGAAGATTGCTCGGGTGGTGAAGAACAACACCACCGGTATCGCGACGATAAGAAGAAAGAAGAAGAGACGGATCTCAACGTTCAGAAAGAAAGGTTTCGCCCGTCCGCGCACGAGCAGGTATGCGGTTCCGAAGTTGAGATTTCCGAGTATCATCAGGACGATCGACACCGATTCGATTTCCGGTGAGTCCCAGAACCCGATGCTCGCCTCGTGTGTTGAAAATCCCCCCGTGGAGATCGCTGCAAAGGTGTGGTTGATTGCGTCAAACGGTGTCATTCCCGCGGCCAGGTAGCCGACGATGCCGAGACCGGCATAGGCCGCGTACAGCGTCAGCACGACCTTCGACGAGCGCACGACGTTTGGTACGAGCTGCTCGCCCTTTCCTTCGGCGCGATAGAGTCCCGCTCCGACCGGAAGAGAAAATGCCGCCAGCATGACAATGGCGAGCCCGGCGCCGCCTGCGAGTTGCATGATGCTTCGCCAGAGAAGCAGAATGTGCGGAACCTTCTCGACGTCGACGATGCTCAGTCCGGTGGTCGTCCATCCACTTACCGATTCGAAAAACCCGAGCGTAAAGTTCACTCTCGCGAGCATCATCACCGGGATTGCCGACACCGCGCAGACGACAATCCACGACACCACGATAACAATCGCACCGTGAGCCGGCGAAATCACCGGTTTCGGTGAGCGGAAGATTATCCAGAGGCCTGCTCCGGCGGCAGAGGATGAAAGCCCGGCGATGAGAAAT
>DATKUF010000302.1:0-3382 GCA_035530755.1 Spirochaetia bacterium
TTGACGTGTGATCCCTCTTTTAGTATAGTGTGGGCTCAATATCCCGGAAACGGAATATCCAAAACAGGTTTTCATCGGTACAAATCGATAACTAAGAGGAGTTCTTACTGTGCCTTGCGGACGGAAAAGAAAACGGAAGAAGATAGCCACTCACAAGCGGAAGAAAAAGCTCAGAAAGAATCGGCACAAGAAGAAAATTCGCTCATAGTTGCCGTTACGAACCTTGCTGAACTTGCACTCGAACCGACGCCTGTCATAAACGGCAGGCGTCGATCTTTTTTGCGCCTGCGTATCTGGCGTCCGCTGATTGTCGCGGTAGATATTTCGCAAAATTAGTGCTACGGTACAATCCGAGCAACGCCTGAGGTGCTCGATACAGGATTCGCATGGACAAGTTGTCCCTGAGAGACGGTCGGGAACTGAGGCTTGGTGGGCGAACATTGGTGATGGGAATCGTCAATGTCACTCCCGATTCGTTCTATCCGGCCAGCCGCAGCAAAGATTTGACGAACGTCCTCGATCGAGTCTCGGACATGATCGAAGCGGGGGTAGACATCCTCGATGTCGGTGGGGAGTCCACCCGGCCGGGAAGTCGAGCGGTTGCGCTACGCGACGAGATGGAGCGTGTGGTGCCGGCGGTCTTCGAGATCAGGCGTCACTTCGATATTCCCATCTCTGTAGACACTCGTAAATCAGAAGTTGCAAAGGCCGCGCTTGACCACGGGGCCGATCTCATAAACGACGTGTCGGCTCTCCGCTATGACCCGGCGCTTGCTGCTGTTGTCGCGGCCGCCCGCGTGCCGGTAATCCTCATGCACATGCGAGGTGCCCCGGAGACCATGCAGCTGAACGTCCATTTTGACGATACGATGTACGAAATCGAATCTGAGTTGCGCGAACGGATATCCCATGCGGTATCTCAGGGCGTGCAAGAGGAGCGGATCCTCATCGATCCGGGAATCGGATTCGGCAAACGGATTGGCGACAATCTGCGTATTCTGCACGAGCTGCCGAAGCTTGCCGCGATGGGATTCCCGATTGTGGTCGGGGCCTCCCGGAAGGGTTTTGTCGGTGCCGCCGTCGGCGATGAGGGGACCTCACTACCGGTGGAAGAACGGCTATCGGGAAGTCTCGCCGTGGCGGCGTATGCTGCGGCGAACGGCGCGCATATCCTGAGGGTGCACGATGTTCCTGAAACGGTGCACGTCGTGCGCATGATTCACGCGATAATGAACGCTATACCGGAGACCATCGGTGAACTGGCTGAATAACGTCTGGTTCATACGGCAGTTTATACTTCCGGCGCTGGACATCCTCCTTCTTGCCTTTCTCATCTACAAGGGATATCAGATACTCGTGCAGACGCGCGCGGTGCAGCTCATAAAGGGCGCGTTCTTCATGGTCCTCATCTATGCGGTAGCCTTCTTTCTGGACCTGCGCACCGTACTCTGGCTGGTAAACCTGCTTGCTCCAAGCCTGGTCATCGGCCTCGCGATCATATTCCAGCCAGAACTCAGAAAGATTTTCACCCGCATCGGACAGGGTTCGATTTTTGCGTTCAACCAGTCCGCCCGGCCGTTCCAGCTCGATGCCGTGGTGAGCGCAGCAGAGGTGCTCGCGTATCGGAAACGGGGAGCGCTCATGGTGTTCACGCGCACAGTCGGTCAGAAAAACATTATTGAGACCGGAACGCGGCTGAACGCCGATCTCTCATCGGCGCTCATCATTACGATATTTGGCCACGATACTCCCATTCACGATGGAGCGATCGTTCTCAATGGTTCGAAGATAATTGCCGCCGGCTGCTTTCTGCCGCTTTCCGAACAGCTGGATATCAGGCGAAGTTTCGGTACGCGCCATCGTGCGGCACTTGGGCTTGTCGAGGAGAGTGACGCGGTGGTGCTCGTAGTCTCCGAGGAGACCGGAGCGCTTTCTCTCGCCTATGACGCGAACCTTCACTACGATCTCTCGATTGAAGAGGTAAAGAAGCGGCTGCGTGAGCTTCTGCATCTTGAACTGCCGGCGACGACTGAGGAGGAGGTCGTATCCTTTGAAGAATAGCTCACTACTTGACCGACTCCTGCAGAACTGGCCGGTGAAGGTTCTTGCCCTTGCCGCCGCAGTTCTGCTGTTTTTCTTCAACCAGCTTTCGCGGCTCGAAGTGCGTTACTTCAGTGTCCCGTTGCAGATTGTGGTCCCGGCCGGCTATGTGCCAGGGGCGCCCTATCCGAGCAAGGTACGCGTCACACTGCGCGGGGAGTCGACAGCGATTTTTCGCGTACTCGAGGAGGACGTCGAAGCGT
The DNA here is from genome assembly GCA_035530755.1 of Spirochaetia bacterium. GTDB lineage: Bacteria > Spirochaetota > Spirochaetia > DSM-27196 > DATKUC01 > DATKUC01. Next base: position 2,304 of record DATKUF010000302.1, read on the forward strand.
ACGCGGATTTCTCGGCTCACGACACGGAGGGCGTTTTCAAGGAGCCGATCCAGATCCGGAAAAAAGGTTCCGCGCTCAACATCGATCCACTTGAAATAACGGTGGAACCACTTGAGGTCACAGTCACGCTCGATCGCAAGATGTCCAAGAGCCTGGAGGTGGTGCCGCGACTCAAAGGTTTCCCACCGCCTGGGTATCAGCTGTCGAAATACACACTCAAACCATCGACAGTTGAAGCTGTCGGCCCCAGAAGTCACCTCGACAAAGTCTCTACCGTGCAGACTGAAGACATCGATCTGACGGGCCGGGTTGCCGATTTTACCGCCCAGGTGCGTCTCGATCAGAATGACCCGCTCGTCGATCTGCCGGGTGGCAACGTGGTCGAGTTCCACGGTGTGATTCAGCAGTCGGTAGTTCTCCAGTCGTTCGACAGCGTCAACGTTGTCGTGAGCAATCTCGACCCCGGACTTACCGTCCAGGGCGCGCTACCGACCGGTACTTTGCGGGTTCAGGGGAAACAGGTCGACCTCGATGCGATCCAGCCGGACCAGATCCGGCTCGTGGTGGATGCATCGAAGATCACCGGACCGGGAACCTACACGTTGCCGGCACGTCCTGATCTACCGGCGGGGATCCTGGTGTTGCGATACGATCCGTCGCGCATAACCCTTACGGTAACACGCAGCGGAGGTCCGTAATGATCAGAGGAATCGGAATCGACGTTGTGCACACCGAGAGGCTCAAGGGCTGGATAACCCGCCCCGGGCTGCTCGCCCGGTACCTGCACCCGGGTGAAGTAGAGACCATTCTGAGCCGGGGAGAGGGGAAAGTTCTTTCGGTGGCAACTCGATTTGCCGCGAAAGAGGCGTTCGCGAAGGCGATTGGTGTCGGATTGCGCGGATTTGACCTGCGGGACATTCAGGTGACCAACGATGAACTCGGCAAGCCCGAGATCGTGTTGCACGGGAAGGCTCGGGATGCACTTGCCCGCAGCGGCGGCAAGAATGTCTTTGTAAGTCTTACCCATGAGGAAGACTACGCCATAGCCATGGTCGTTATAGAGGGTGACTGATGGCGGA
>DATKUF010000303.1:0-2446 GCA_035530755.1 Spirochaetia bacterium
CTCCCGACAGCCACTTCCCCAGCAACCCGCGAGCGACGGGGCTGGCCGAGAACACGATCAAGCAGGTCACGACCTTCCAGCATCTACTGAAGGCGCGGCTGTGCATGGGGGTGAGCATCGACCTGGAGCACTTGAACGCCTGGATGCAGGAGTGGGCCATCGACCAGAACGCGAGGGAGCACCCGGAGCTGAAGGGCGTGACCCGGGCCCAGGTGTGGCAGCAGATCGCGGATGATGAGATTCGGCGTTGCCCGCCCTGGAACGTGTTCGTGAAGCTGTCGGCAACCCGGGACGAGGCGCGGAAGGTGACGGAGTACGGCACGGTGAAGTTCGAGGGCCAGCAGTTCTCGGTCGGCGTCGAACATCGCGGCCACTGGGTCTACGCCTACCGCGGCCCGGACAAGGCGGTGTACGTCGAGATTCCGGGGAAGGGTGTGGTCGGGCCGGTGCGGAGCGGCATACCGACCGTGAACTACGGGACCTTCAAGGCGCCGCCGCTCACGCGGACGGAGATTCATCTGCGCGAGGTGGCGCAGCGGGCCGATACGCTGGGAATGGTGCCGGATGACGTGGAATACCAGCGGAAGACGGACGAAGTATTCATGCCGCGGGAGGGCGTGCCGATGACCGACGACAAGGGCGAATCCAAGCACTTCTACGAGGGCGCGGACGAGCGATTCTATTCTTCTATGTTCGAGGCGAAGTCGGCGTTGGCCGACTTGATCGACCTCGGCGGGCTTTCCGATATCTACCGAGAGGAGATCGAGCGGGTGCTGGAGGACAAGGCCGACAAGGCCGGCTGCATCCCGACGGAAGTCGTCGACCGAATCGCGGAGCTCGTCGCCGAGGCGGTATCGTGAAATACCATTTATGAATACGACGAACGGTCGTTTCAACGTTGAGCGCGAGCTGTACCAGGTTTTCTGGTGTGCCGTGGATCGGATGGTTCGACGCTCGAAGTATCACCTCGCCGGCCGCGCGACTGGGAAAACCTACACATTGATGTTTTGTTTCTCAAGGGACGAGGCCGTTGAGATACAGACATATCTGCACGAGGAGCGCGAGAATGCGGGCGAATCGCTGAATCAAGGATGGAGAGAACGATGCCTACTACGACTTTTGAGAAAGACCACCTAATCTATCGTCGTGCTACCGAGAAGGACATTCCTCGGATTCTGGGGTTCGTCGACATCTATCTGCGCAAGGATTGGCTGGTTCGACGCGACTATCTCTGGAGTACGATGCACACCGACGAAACGTGGATTGTTACCGATAAGAAGAGAGTCGTTGCGTGGGCGACCGTAGGACGAGCAGGACGTCGAGGTCTCTGGAATCTACTGGTCCATCCCGAATATCGAAATCGTGGCATCGGTCGCACGCTGGTTCAGCGATTGAAGCCGGACTACATTCGTAGCAAGAGCGATCAGAGCGATGGTGACCCGGCGGCTTTCTACGCGAGACTCGGCTACGAGACAATCAAGCAGAACGCCGGACGAAAGAGAAACATACAGATAATGCGTAGGAGAAAACCATGAAAGAACGTTGGATCTTCTTTCGAGCGCCGATACTCGAAGCTGTACGCAACGGAGCAAAGACACAGACTCGTCGAATTCGTAAGAGCGCACAATGTCCGTTCGGCAAGCCGGGTGATGTTCTTCGGATACCAGCCGGACCCGTGACGAAACACGTTCGGTTGCGGATCATCGAGATCAAATCCGAAAGGCTGCAAGAGATCAACGAGACAGATGCCGAGGCCGAAGGTGTCTGCTTCGGAATGCTGTCATTTTCGTCGCCGCGCGATGCTTTTTGTGACGCATGGAAATCACTTTTCGGACCGGAATCCTGGGATGAGAATCCCGAGGTCTGGGTGATTCGCTTCGAGCTTCTCCGATGATCCGCTCCGCCCGTTCCGTCTTCTGCCAGCCGGCCTTCACCGAAGACGAAGTCGCGCGGATATTTGCGGCGGCCGGAGGACAGACGCTGCACTTTGCGAAAATGGGGACAGTCCCCCGGAGCGCCCAGGGCGCGGTACAGTCCCCATTTTCGGCGTTGCTGGCTTACGCCAGGGGCGAGGAGTGGAAAGCGGGGCTGACGGTTTCGGTGCGGCGGTTTTACCAGGTGCTGGCCGCTGTGCGAAAGGAGTTCTGCCGGGAGCGCGTGCTGGCCTTTCAGCAGGAAGGGCTGTCGCTTCGGCAGTTGGCGCGGTTGTATGAGAGATCGGTCCCGACGGTGCAGGCAAAGATAGAAGAAAGAGGAGTGAGGACTGAGGAGTGAGGAGACAGAGTGTTTAGAGTGAGCTATCCGGAGCAGGTGTTTGAGACTCAGGGCGTGAAGCGGGTGGCCCGGGCTGTCAAGGAACTGGTCAATCAACCCGGCGCGACGCTCGCCCTGGTGGGCGACATCGGCGCCGGGAAGACGGTCGCGGCCTGGGCCGCGTTCCGCGCGT